>NZ_CP026516.1:1880000-2180000 GCF_002953415.1 Deinococcus sp. NW-56
GGGGGCCGGTGGTGCCGCAGCCGGTAAGCAGCAGCGCCCCCAGGGCCGTCAGGGGAAGCAGGGTTCGGGTCTTCATCAGGGTGACTTTCTGGAGCGGGGACGGGAGGAAGGAGCGGGGCGGGCACGCGGCCACTCCCCCGGCACCGGGTCGAAGCCGCCCGGCACCAGCGGATTGCAGCGCACGACGCGCCAGGTCGCCAGCCACCCGCCCTTCAGGGCACCGTGCCGCTCGACCGCCTCGGCCGCGTACTGCGAGCAGCTCGGGGTAAAGCGGCAGGTCGGGGCGGGCTTGCGCGGCGAGAGGTCGCGCTGATACCAGCGAACGAGCCGCAGCAGGGCGCGGGAGGCCGCGCTCATGGGCGGCCCTCCTCGGCGGGGGTTGGAGCAGGGGGGGTCACGGGGCCGGGTACGCGGGGGGAGGGACCAGAGTTCCCGCCCCGGCCCCCGCGCTTGCCCTTGCCCGGCGTGCCCGCAAAGGCCCGCGCCAGCGCCGCCTGAAGCTCCGGGAAGGGCACTTTCAAGACGGCTGGGTTGGGCAGCAGGATCGCCCGGCAGGGGGGCAGGCCGCCCGGCAGGGTCCGCAACGCCTCGCGCACCCGGCGGCGGGCACGGTTGCGGTCCACCGCGCGGCTGAGGGTCTTTTTCGGCACCACGATCCCAATGGTGGCGCGGGGCCGCCAGACCTCACCGTAGCGGGGGCGGTAATCGGTGACGCGCAGGGTAAACAGGCGGTCGCGCACGACCGCGCCGTGCTGCCGGACCCGCCGGAACTCGCGGTCCCCGGTCAACGACACCAGCGCCACCGGACGGCGGGGCCGTTCCTGGGTGGCGCTGGTGGGGTCGGTAGGGGCGATGGCCTGCTCCTGGCGGGGCGGGGCCTTACTCGTCGCTGACGGTCAGGCGGTGACGGCCCTTGGCGCGGCGACGGGCCAGGATGTTGCGGCCCGCCTTGGTCTTCATGCGGGCGCGGAAGCCGTGGGTCTTGGCCCGCTTGCGGACATTCGGCTGGTAGGTACGCTTCATGGTCTTACTCCTTACTCGCGGCGGGCGGCCTGGGGCGCATGTCCCCTGCGGCCTGCCGTGCGTGCGCGACAACTCGCCCCCTGGGAGGCAAACTCCGGGAGTGTAGCACGCGCCCTGGGGGAGCGGGAAGAGGCGAAGGGTGACAGCATGGCGACATGGGCGACCTGCCTCTGACCGACCTCGCGGCTCTGAACGACTACTCGCGCGACTTTGCTGCCGTGCTGTTTGAGCGCTGGCCGGAGTGGCGCGACCTCGCCGTGTACAACCCGGAGGAGGGCACATTGCTGCTGGAGGTGGCGCCGGAGACATCGGGAAGGCCAAAAATCCGCCTGTACACCGACGATGACGAGGTAACGGTCGAATTTGACCTCTGGCACGCCCATTACGACTGGGCGGGTGAGTCCCGCGAGGACGAGTGGCAGGGCGCCCTAGACCTCGTGGTGGACCTGCTGGCCGAGCGCCTGGCGGTTCAGGTCTGGATGGCAGGCGACCGCTGGAGTGGATCGGCTCTGGTCGAAGCAGGAGACGGCTGGCTCCCCTTTCCGGAGGACTGGGACGCTTCCGACCTCACGCGGAGCTACCGCCGTTCCTTTCGCGGAACCTTCGGCGGCGAGCGGTCCTTTGCACCGTGACGCCTGCCCCACTGTGACCCCCGAGCTTGCCGCTCCTGCCCCCGCCGCGCTACTAATGGCGGGATATGCGTGATGCCTTGTGGGCTGCCCTGAAGACCGTGAATGACCCGGAACTGCACCGCGACCTCGTGTCGCTGGGCATGATCGAGCGGGCGGAGGTCGAGGGCGGGGTGGCGCAGGTCAAGGTCAACCTGACCACGCCCGCCTGCCCGCTCAAGGGCCAGATCGAGGGCGACGTGCGCTCGGCCGTGCTCGGGGTACCGGGCATTCAGGATGTGATCGTGACCTTCGGCGCGATGGTCCGCACCGGGGGGCAGCCCGCGTTGCCGGGCGTCAAGCACGTGCTGCTGGTGGGCAGCGGCAAGGGCGGCGTGGGCAAGAGCAGCGTGGCGGTCAACCTCGCGGCGGCCCTCGCCCAGGACGGGGCGCGGGTGGGCCTGCTCGACGCCGACGTGTACGGCCCCAGCGTGGCGCACATGCTGGGCCGCACCCAGGAGCGCGTGACCGCCAACGCCGAGCGCAAGATGCAGCCCCTCGAAGCGCACGGCCTGCGGTTCCTGAGCATGGCGAACCTCTCCCCCGCGGGGCAGGCGCTCGTGTGGCGCGGGCCGATGCTGCACTCGGCCATCCAGCAGTTTCTCAAGGACGCGGCCTGGGGCGAACTCGACTACCTGATCGTGGACCTGCCGCCGGGCACGGGCGACGTGCAGCTCAGCCTGACCCAGACCATTCAGGTGACGGGCGCCGTGATCGTGACCACCCCGCAGGACGTGGCCCTGATTGACGCGGCGCGGGCGGTGGACATGTTCCGCAAGGCCAGCGTGCCCGTGCTGGGGGTGATCGAGAACATGAGCTACTTCGTGGCGCCCGACACTGGGCTGACCTACGACATCTTCGGGCGCGGCGGAGCGCAGAAGCTGGGCGGGTTGCCGCTGCTGGGCGAGGTGCCGCTCGACCTCGAAGTGCGCAAGGACGCCGACGCGGGCGCTCCCGCCGTGCTGGCGCACCCCGACTCGGCGGCGGCGCAGGCGCTGACCGGCGTGGCGCGGGCGCTGGCCGGGCGGGTCAGCGTGCAGGCCCTGTCGCAGTTGCCCGACCAGCTTCCGGTGGTCTGAGGTGACGGCCCTGGCCCCCCAGCCTGCGCCCGCGCCCGCCCCGGAGCGCACCAAACCCCGATTGCTGGAGCGGCTCAAACGCGCCGGGCCGCAGACGGTGCAGGACCTCGCGGCGAACCTCGGCATCAGCGTGCCGGGGGCGCGGCGGCACCTGCTCGACCTTCAGGAGCAGGGGCTGATCGAGGCCCGCACCGAGCGGCCCGGCGGGAGGGGGCGGCCCCAGCACGTCTTCGTGCTCACCGACCGGGGCGAGGCGACCTTTCCGAAAACGTACTCGGCGCTGTGCGTGGACGTGCTGCGGCACCTCCAGGCGCTCTACGGCGACGAGGCGGTGACGCAGGTGCTGGGCGCCCGCAGCGCGGAACTCACCGCGCAGGTGCAGGCCGCGCTGCCCGCTGAGCTGCCACTGGAGGAGCGGATCACCCGCTTCGCCGCGTGGCTGACCGAGCTGGGCTTCGACGCGGTGGCCGAACCCGGAGCGCGGGCGGGCGAGTGGCTGATCGTGGAACGCAACTGTCCCAACCTGACGGTGGCGCGGCAGTTCCCGGAGCTGTGCCACAGCGAGCTGCGACTCTTCACCGAGGTGCTGGGCGTGCCCGTGACCCGCGAGACGCGCATCGCCTGCGGGCAGGGCCAGTGCCGCTACCGGATCGGCCCCTGACCGTGACTGCCCCCGACCGGGCCACCGGCCAGCCCCTCTACAGCCTCGTCGCGTGGCCGCCCGAGGCGCTCGACACCTGGCTGCGGCGCACCCAGGAGCGGCTGGGCGTGCGCGGCTTCGGGGCGCCGCACCTGAACTTGCGGGCGCCCTTTCAGACCGACCTCACGCCGGGGGAACTCGTCGCGGCCTTTCGGGAGGCGCTGCGGGGGACCGCACCCTTCGAGGTTCCGGTGCGTGGCTGGAAGCGGCTGCCGCACATGGTCTTTCTAGAGTGCGTGCGGACCCCCCATCTCGCTGACCTGCACGCCCGCGCCCTGAGCGTGAGGCCGTCCACCCGCGCTCCCCACGACGGCGAGGGCTACACCCCGCACCTGACGCTGGGCCTGGGCATTCTGCCGCGTGTCGAGGGCCTGATCTGGGCCGAGGTGCAGCGGCTGACTCCTCCCGTCACCTCCTTCGGGGTGGAGGTCCTGAGCCTGACCCGCGAGGAGCGCGGCGAGGTGCAGGAGGTCCACACCTTTCCGCTGGGCGAGGGGGCCGAACTGCTCGCCCGCCTCACCGGGGAGGCGGGGCGGGCGGAGGTGCGGGGCGCGGAGGGTTAAACCAGCGTCGGGGCCGTCAGCATCGGGGCCAGCGCCGCCGCGAAGCGCTCGTACCCGGCGAAGTCGAGCTGCTGCTCGTTGTCCGAGAGCGCAGTGGAGGGGCTGGGATGGACCTCGACGTGGAGGCCGTCGGCGCCCACCGCCAGGGCCGCCTTCGCCAGCGGAATCAACAGGTCGCGGCGTCCGGCGGCGTGGGTCACGTCCACGATCACGGGCAGGTGCGTCTCCTGCTTGGCGAGGGCTACCGCCGAGAGGTCGAGTGTGTTGCGCGTCCACTTCTCGAAGGTGCGGATGCCGCGCTCGCAGAGAATCACCTCGGGGTTGCCCTCCGAGAGGATGTACTCGGCGGCGTAGAGCCATTCCTCAACCGTGGCCGCGAGGCCGCGCTTGAGCAGCACCGGGCGGCGGGCGCGGCCCACCTCGCGCAGCAGGGCGAAATTGTGCATGTTGCGCGCCCCGATCTGGAGAATGTCGGCGTGCTCGGCCACGACCTCCACGTCGCGGGTGTCCATCACCTCGGTCACGAACAGCATGCCGTGCTCGCGGGCGACCTGCCCGCCGATGAGGAGGCCGTCCACCCCCATCCCCTGAAAGCCGTAGGGACTCGTGCGGGGCTTGTACGCGCCGCCGCGCAGAACCTTGACGCCCCGGCCCGCCAGGAACGCGGCCGTCTCCTCCATCTGCCCCGCCGACTCGATGGAGCACGGCCCGGCGATGATGACCGGGGGCGCGTCCCCGCCGATCCGCACCCCGTCGATGTCGAGCACGGTGTCGGCAGGCTGCACCTTGCGCGAGACCAGCAGTTGCTTCTTGTCGTTGCTCTCCTCGAGGTCGAGGCTGGCCTTGAAAATCTCCTTGAAGATCGCCTTGACCGCCGCGTGCGAGAAGGGGCCGGGGTTGAGGCGCTCGAGTTCGCGCAGTTGCTGTTCCTCGCGGGCGGGGTCGTAGTGCTGCGGGCGGCCCTCGGCGGACTTGGCCCGCCCGATCTGCGCGACCACCTCGCCCCGGCGGGAGAGGAGGGTCAGGAGATCCCGGTTGATCGCGTCCACCTCCGCGCGGAGGTCGTCAATGCTGCGCTGGGGAGAGGTCATGCGGCCAGTGTAGGGGGGGGACCCCTGGGCCGTCCGTGACCCTGCTAGTCAATTCGGGGCGGACGTGTCCGGCGCGTTGACCATATGGACCGCTACCCGCGAAAGCGCCGCGTACAGTTCCCGCGCCTCGGCCTCCCCGATCTCGGGCGTTTCGCGCAGCGCCGCGTTCATGCAGGCGAGCCACGCCCGGCCCCGCGTCGGCGTGATCTCGAAGGGGAGGTGCCGCGCCCGCAGCCGGGGGTGCCCGTAGCGCTGGTGGTAGAGGGGCGGCCCACCCAGAAAGCCCGACAGGAAGGCAAACTGCTTTTCTGCCGTGTGCGTCAGGTCGTCGGGAAAGATCGGTGCGAGGTCGGGGTCGCGGGCGACGTGGGTGTAAAAGCGCCGCACCAGCGAGGCGAGCGCCTCTGGCCCGATGCGGTCGTAGAGGGAGCCGCCCTGGGTGATGGAGAGGGGTGCGGTCATGGGGGGAGGGTAGCGCGGGGCCAGGGACCAAAAGGAAAGGCGGGAGCCGCTTGCCCCCGCCCCCCTGCTTAACCGCTCAGCTCCACTGCCACACGGCCGGTTCGAACTCGTAGCTGCCGAGCAGCCGGAGGCCCTGACGGCGCAGGTGCCCAATCGCGTGGAAGGGGAAGTGGTAGCCCGTGACCCACAGCCCCTCCTCCACCGCCTCGTTGAAGATACGCTGGCGGGTGCGGGCGGCGAGCGGTCCGTCCGTGTCAAAGCCGATGTACGCGCCCCGGTGCCGCAGCGAGAGCAGGAAGTGCCCCGCCGCGTCCCCGAAGACCATCAGGCCCGCGTTGCCGCTCCCCGCCCGCACGCTGAGGTGCCCCAGGGTGTGCCCCGGCGTGGCGACGGCCGTAACGCCAGGGACGATTTCCGCGCCGGGCTGGATCAGCGTGAAGCGGTCGCGCAGGCCGATCAGCCCCGCCTGCACCGCCGCGTTGGGGCTCTGCTGGGTGGTCCAGAACTGGAACTCGGCCGAGCCCATCACGTGCCGGGCGCTGGGGAAGGTCGGCTGCCCATTTGTGGTCAGGCCACCGATATGGTCCCCGTGCCCGTGGGTGATGAACACGGTGTCGATGCTCGCCGGGTCGATTCCGGCCCGCCCCAGGTTGGCGACCAGTTGCCCGCCCGTCCCCCCGCGCCCGGTGTCGATCAGCACCCGCCGCCCGCCGACCTCCAGCACGACCGGATTGAAGTGGTTGACCGTGTTCGTGGCGGGAACGGAGTACTCGGCCAGGGTCGCAGCGAACTCGGCCTGACGGTCCGGGTTGGCCCCCCAGGTCGGCAGCACGGCGGCGAGGGGTGCGGTGCCGTCACTGACGACGGTGGCGGTCATGTCCCCGATGCGCTGGCGGTAGAAGCCGTTGCCATTGAGGGGTCCGGCGGGAGCCTGGGCAGGTGTCGCGGGGGCGGTCTGGGCGCGGACCAGCGGGGCGGCGGCAGTGACCAGCCCCGCCGCGCCCAGCAGGCGCAGGGTGTCGCGGCGGTTCAGGGGCCGGGCGGGGGCGTCGGACGGACGGCTCGAATCGCTCATAGGGCAACCTCCGGAGTGGGGTATGACCCTTTGACGTTAAACGGTCTCGCCCACCGAATGTGTAGGTTCTGCTGCGGAAGGCTGGGGAGTTCGCCCCAGCCCATACAGCCCCAGCCCCGCCCGCATCGCCGGGCCGCTCGCCAGCGCGAAGGCCAGGGTGCCCCAGCCCACCAGCCCACCCAGCAGCCACCCCAGCGCCAGCACGACCAGCTCAATCCCCCCGCGCACCCGCGCCACGTCCCAGCCCGTGCGGCGGCTGAGGCCCAGCACCAGCCCGTCACGCGGCCCGGCCCCCAACCCCGCCGCGACGTAGGTGCCCGTCGCCAGTCCCAACAGGCCGACGCCGAGGCCGAACTGCACCCAGCGGGCCAGGAAGCCGGAGGGGTCGGGCACCAGCGGCGCCAACAGGTCCAAGAAGAGGCCGATCACCAGCACGTTCAGCACGGTCCCCGGCCCGATCCGCTCGCGCAGGAAGAGCGCCGTGAACGCCACGATCCCCACGCCGGTCAGGATGCTGACCGTGCCCAGCGTCAGCGGGAGGTGCCGCGTCACCCCGAGGTGAAGGGCTTCCCACGGGGCCACGCCCACCCGCGCGTCCACCATCAGCCGCAGGGCGAGGCCGTACAGGGCCAGGCCAAAGACCAGCAGGCCGTAGCGCCCCGGCGTGGGCAGGCGCGTGGCGGCGGCGAGGGGCGCGGGGCGGGGCATGGGGGCGAAGGTAGCACCCGGCTCCCACCCGGCCCAAGGCGAGTCGGGCGCAGAGCCTCGCTTAACCCTCCCCTGCGTCCCCCGCCCCAGGGGACACAATCGGAGAGACGGAGGTTTCGCCTATGGACTCGCAGATCAACGACCGCTTCGAGGACACCCTCAGCCAGCACGACCGGCTGGAAGCCCTGGCCGACACGTTGCAGCCCAAGGTGCGCGAGCTGCTGGACGCCCTGCCCGACTCGGTGGAGGCCGTGCTGCACGGGGAGCCGCTGGGCCACCCCCTCCACCCCATCCTGATTCACCTGCCGCTGGGAGGGTGGATCGTGGCGGGACTGCTGGACTTCCTGCCGGGAGGCTCGCCGGAGAACGAGGCCGCCGCCGACCGGGCGCTGCTGCTGGGCACGGTGGGTTCGGTGGCCGCCATCGCCGCCGGGTGGACCGACTGGGCGAACACGCGCGGCGAGGCGCGGCGCACCGGCCTGATTCACGGCACGGTGAACGAGGTGGCCTTCCTCCTCAACGTGGCCTCGCTGCTGGCCCGCAAGCGCCACAAGCGGCGGCTGGGCAAGGTGCTGTCGGGCACGGCGCTGGGGCTGGCGGGGCTGGGGGGCTTCCTGGGTGGACAGCTCGTCTACCGCCACGGCCTCGGCGTGGGCAAGACGCTGGCGCACCCGCAAGGCTGAGGCGGGGGACCGGGCCAAGGCAGAGGGGGCACCGCACTGGATTGCCCCTCCTCCCGCATTCCGGGTGAACCGTGCCTTCAGCCTGGGCGGACTTGTCAGGCGGCGCAGCACGGCGGGCAGGCACCGGGCAGGGGCCGGGACAGCGCCGCTTCGGTCACCGAGTGGACGGCGACCCGATTACTCCTCGCGGGACCGCACCGGAAAGGCCGGGTGAATTCGCAGCACCCGCGTCAGCGCGACCACCCACGCCAGCGAGAACAGCGCCCCGCCCAGCACGTCGGTCGGGTAGTGAACGCCGATATACACGCGCGACCACATCATTCCCAGCACGTACAGGCCACCCAGAATCAGCGCCGGAACCCGCCAGCGCGTCGGCCACAGCAGCACCAGCAGCGAGGTCGCCAGCGCCGAGGCGAACATCGCGTGCCCGCTGGGAAAGGAATAGTCGGGTTCAGGAAGGATCGGGGTCCAGAAGGCGGGCCGGGGCCGGTCGAAGACGTTTTTGAGCAGCACGTTGATCAGCGCCACGCCGCCCAGGCCCAGAGCCAAGAAGTACCCCAGCCGGTGCCGCAGCCGGTAGAAGAGAAAGACCAGCACCAGCGTCACGGGCACCATGCCCCGCGCACTCCCCAGCAGTGAGAAGGTGGCGGCCACGTGGTCGAGCAGAGGCGACTGCCCCGCGTGCAGCGCGCGCATCAGCGGTTCCTCGAAGGCAAAGGGCTCCTTGTCGAAGACGTCCTCCGCGATGGAGACGAAGATCAGCAGGGGCACCAGCAGCCCGAAAAACAGCAGCAGCAGCCTGCGCCAGTGCGCCCGGACAAAGGCGAGAAGGTGTCTCAGGGGGCCAGAGGTGGAAGGGGCCGGGGTCATGAATCCGCCCACGCTACCCTCCCCCGCTCGGCAGCGGGTCCAGGCAGCAGTGGGCAAGTGTTCATCCCCGCCAGGCGGGCACTGCCGCACCGTCCCGGCCCCGGTCCCCTACACTGTCCGGGTTGCCGCGCCTGCGCGGAGTCAAGGAGGACACTGTGGGACTCGCCATCGGAATCGTCGGGCTGCCGAACGTCGGCAAAAGCACCCTGTTTAACGCCATCACGCGGGCCGGAGCGCTCGCCGCCAACTACCCCTTCGCCACCATCGAACCCAACGTGGGCCGGGTGACCGTGCCCGACGAGCGCCTCGCCGCCCTGAGCAAGGTCTTTACCAAGGGCGACCGGGTGCCGCCCATCATCCCCACCTTTGTCGAGTTCGTGGACATCGCCGGGCTGGTCAAGGGGGCCAGTCAGGGCGAGGGCCTGGGCAACCAGTTCCTGGCGAACATCCGCGAGGTGGACGCCATCGCCCACGTCGTGCGCTGCTTCGAGGACGGCAACGTGGTCCACGTGGCCGGGAAGGTCGATCCCATTGACGATATCGAGACGATCAACACCGAGCTGATCCTCGCCGACCTCGCCGGGCTGGAAAAGCGGCTGGCGAACCTCCAGAAAAAGGCCAAGGGCGGCGACAAGGAGGCCCGCGAGCAGGCCGAACTCGCCGAGCAGATTCTGGCCGTGCTGGGCGAGGGGAAACCCGCCCGCGCGGGCCGCTACGAGGGCAGGATTCCCAAGGAATTCGGCCTGATCACCACCAAGCCCGTGATCTACGTGGCGAATGTGGGCGAGGACGACCTGGGGGAGGACAACGCGTACGTGCAGCAGGTGCGCGAATACGCTGCCCGCGAGGGGGCCTCGGTCGTCAAAATCAGCGCCCAGATCGAGGGCGAACTCGCCGAGATGCCGGAGGACGAGGCCCGCGAGTTCCTGGCTGACCTCGGCGTGGAGGAAAGCGGCCTCGACCAGCTCGTCAAAGTCGGGTACGAGACGCTGGGCCTGATCACCTTCATCACTTCCGGCGAAAAGGAAGTGCGGGCCTGGACCATCCGCCGGGGGGAGAAGGCGCCCGAAGCTGCCGGGGAGATTCACTCCGACCTCGAACGCGGCTTTATCCGCGCCGAGGTCATCGAGTGGCAGAAGATGGTCGAGGCGGGCGGCTGGGCGAATGCCAAGAGCAAGGGCTGGGTCCGCACCGAGGGCAAGGAGTACGTGATGCAGGACGGCGACATCATGAACGTGCTGCACAACATGTAAACCGAACGGCCAGCACGAGGCGGAAGGGCACTGGGGGGTCCCAGCCTTCCGCCTCGTGCGTTCGGCCCTCCGTCCTCTCTGCGCTACAGTGCTTCCCCCATGACGACCCCCTCCCCCACCCCCAGTCCCGAGGCGCCCCAGGGCGTCACCCTCGTCGTCACCGAACTCGTGCGGCCCGCGCGGGTGGCGGACTACGAGGCGTGGGCGCGGGAGCTGCACGGGCGGCTGGGGCAGCAGCCCGGCTTCGTGGGAGTTCACGTCCTGCGGGGCGAGAGCGGCGGCACGCCGGAATACATGACGCTGCTGCGCTTCGCCTCGCCGGAAGCGCTCGCGGCGTGGCGGGAGTCGGAAGCCTACCGCTCGGCCCTGGCCCGGCTGCCCGAGTTCACGGCGGGCGAGGTGGACTACCGCGAGTCGGTGGGGCTGGAGGCGTGGTTCGACCGCCCCACCCGCACGACCGGAGCCCCGCCCCTCTGGAAAAACGTGCTGGTGGGCTTCGTGGGGGTCTACCCGCTGATTCTGCTGTTCACGTGGCTCTCGCACCCGCTGGTGCAGGGCTGGCCGTGGTGGGCGGCGATTCTGCCGTCGGCGTTTCTGGCGACCGTCTTCCTGAACTGGCCGGTGCTGCCGCTGCTCTCGCGGGGGCTGCGCGGATGGCTGTATCCCCGGAGGTAAGCCGACATAGAAAAGGCCCCAGCGTTCTGCCGGGGCCTTCCTGCGTTCCGGGGTCAGTCCGCCGGGACCGCCACCACGTCGGGCGAGTCCTCTCCGGCGGGCAATTGGCGGCGCACCTCGCGCATGGCGCTGTGGATGACGCCCAGAGCGAGGCTCATGGTGAGCATGGAGGAAAAGCCGTAGCTCACCAGGGGAAGCGGCACCCCGGTCACCGGAAAGAGGCCCGCCGCGACCGCCAGATTCACGAAGGCCTGCCCCACCACCATGAACATCGCGCCCGTGGCGAGGATGGTCGCGCCGTGGATCTCGGGGGTCATGGGGCGCACGCGGGTGGCGAGCTGCGAGACTTGCAAGGCAGTGGCCACGATGAGCCAGTAGGCGAAAAAGAGCATCGCCACGCCCAGCAGCCCGGTGGAGTAGCCCACCGTCGCCACGATCAGGTCGGTGTCGTCGGCAAAGTACGAGTAGCGTGGCCCATCCGGACCCTGCCCCCACAGCCCGCCGAAGTTGAGGTCGCGGTGGGCCTTGCCGATCTGATCCAGGCCCACCTCCGCCGTCTCCTCACGGTTCACGTGGCCGAAAAAGCGTTCGAGGATATAGGGGTGCGTCTCCAGATACTTGTTGAGGAAGGGCAGGCTCAGCAGCCCCAGCGCCAGCACGAAGCCGCTGATGTTGGTGATGCGGACCCCGGCGGCGTACATCAGGATGATGCCGAGGCCAAAGGTCAGCACCGAGGTGCCCAGGTCGGGTTCCAGAATGATCAGCAGCGTCGTGAAGACGATCATCCCTGTGGCGCTGATCAGCTTGTTCTGCACGCCCCGCCGCGAGAAAAAGGACGCCAGTTGCAGCACCAGCCCCAGCTTGGCGAGTTCGGACGGCTGAAAGCGAATCGGTCCGAACTCCAGCCAGCGCTTGACCCCCTCGCTGCCCGCCGCCCCCTGCCCGATAAAGAGGGTCAGCACCAACAGCACCAGCGTGAAGCCCCAGAAATAGGGGGCCAGCTTCAGGAAGAAGCGGGGCCGCAGCCGCGCCACCAGAAAGGTCGCCGCGAGCGCGATCAGCGCCTTGACCCCGTGGTCCAGAATCTTTTCCGGGGAGGCCGTCGCCACCCCGATCAGCCCCAGCGTCAGCAAGATGACCTGCGCCATCACGAGTTGCAGACTCATGCCTGTCCCTCCGGCTGGGCCGCCCCCGCTAGTTCACGGGCCACCCGCGCGAAGGTCAGGCCCCGCTCGCGGTAGTCGCGGAAGCTGTCAAAGCTGGTGCCCACGGGCGCGAGCAGCACGGTGCCAGACCCGCCGGGACCGCCCAGCGCCGCGAGTCCCGCCGCCGCCGCCGCCCGCAGGGTGGCCTCGCCCGTCTCGCCCCGCACGACCTCATAGGGAAGGTCCAGCCCACGGGCGAGCGCCTCGCCGTCTTCCCCGAAGGCGATCACGCGGGTGACCCGGCCCCGCGCCGCCTCCCGCAGGGGAGCGAGGTCGGCCCCCTTGTCGCGCCCGCCTACCAACCACGCGACGGGCGGCACCGAGCGTTCCAGCGCGGCCTGCACCGCGAGCGTCCGGGTGGCGATGGAGTCGTCCACGAAGCGGACGTTGCCCACGCGGGCGACCGTCTCGAAGCGTCCGGCGACGGGCTGGGCGGCCCGCAGCGAGTCGGCCAGCGCGGGCGCGTCCACCGGGCGGCCCAGCCGCGAGAGCAGCGCCTCGGCAGCGAGGAGGGCGGCGGCGGCGTTGGCGGGGTGCAGGCCCTCGGGCAGCTCGGAGGCGGCCAGCACCTCCCGCCCGTCCGCGAGGCTCAGGCGCCCAGGGGTGAAGGGCCGCACCTGCGCCCGCGCCGGCACGTCCAGCCCCGCCGGGACGACGAGCACGTCCTCCCCCGTCTGCCCTGCCGTGATGTTCCGCTTGGCCGCGTGGTAGGCCTCCACCGTGCGGTGGCGGTCGAGGTGGTCCACGCCGAGGTTGGTGATCACCGCGACAGGCAGGCGCAGGCCAGGCACCCGCTCCAGTTGAAAGCTCGACAGCTCGACCACCGCGACCTCGGCGTCGTCCACCACGTCGAGGAGAGGAGGGTCGATGTTGCCGCCCTCACGGGCGCCGACCCCCTGGCCGCGCAGCAAGTGGGCGATCAGCACCGTCGTGCCACCCTTGCCCGCCGTGCCCGTCACGCCCACCATCGGCAGTGTGGGGCGGGCGCGGGCCGCCAGCACGACTTCCCCGATGACCTCCGCCCCGCGCTCCGCGAGCGCGAGGAGGTCGGGATGGTCGATGGGCACCCCCGGTGCGGCGACCACCGTGTCGTAGGTGCCCGCCACGTCCCCCCGCCTGAAGCTCAGTTCACCCATCAGGGCCTCGTCCTCGGCCCCCGGCCGGGCGTCGTGCCACTCGGCCTGCCGCCCCTCACGGCCCAGAAACCGGGCCACGCCGCGCCCGCTGCGGCCCAGCCCGTAGATCAAGATTCGTTCGCCGCCCCCACTCCGTCCCCCGCGCTCCGTCACGCCCTTACCATAGGACAGCCGGTGACATGGAGGGGTGAATCCCACGGCCTCAGCGCAGCACGGGCAGGGCGTCTTCCTCCGGCTGGGGCACGGCGGGCGGCGTCACGCTCAGGCCCGCCTCCTCCCCTGCCCAGGTCATAAAGGCCGCGAGGCCCCGGCGGAACATCGGCGGGCGCTTCTCGCGCTTGCCCAGTTTGCGGACCTTGCCGCTCGGCCCCGGCTCGGGGGCGGGGAGTTCGGGCACCAGCGCCCAGTTCACGTTCATGGGCTGGAAGCCCTTGGGGTTGGCGGAGGCGAGGTAGCGCGTCAGGCCCCCCAGCATGGACTCGGCGGGTGGCGTCAGCGGCGCGAGGCCCAGCGCGAGCCGCGCCGCGTTCGTGCCCGCCAGCCACCCCGTCGCGGCGGATTCCAGATACCCCTCGGTGCCCGCGAGCACCCCCGCGACGAACTTCTTCCCGTCGGCCCGAAGCTGGAGGGTCGAGTCCAGCACCTCCGGGGCGCAGAGATACGTGTTGCGGTGCATCACCCCGTAGCGGACGATCTCGGCGTTTTCCAGGCCGGGGATAAGCTGGACGACCGCCTTCTGATCCCCCCACTTCAGGCCGGTCTGGAAGCCGACGAGCGACCACATCCGGCCCTCGCGGTCCTCCTGGCGCAGCTGGGCGACCGCGTAGGGCCAGCGCCCGGTGCGGGGGTCATCCAGGCCCTTGGGCGACATCGGGCCAAAGCGCGGGGTGTCCACCCCCCGGCGGGCGATCTCCTCGATGGGCATGCAGCCCTCGAAGAATTCGAGCTTTTCCCAGTCGTGGGGGGTGTGGGCACGGGCCTGCTCCAGCGCCCCGAAAAAGCGCAGGTACTCCTCCTTGGTGAAGGGGCAGTTGATGTAGTCCGCGCTCTGCTCGTAGCGCCCGGCCCGCCACGCCACGCCCAGGTTGATGCTGTCAAAGGCGATCACGGGCGCGGCGGCGTCGTAGAAGCTCAGGCGCTCGCTGCCGGTCAGGCGCATCAGGTCGGCGGCGAGGGCGTCCGAGGTCAGCGGCCCGGTGGCGATCACCGCGATGCCTTCCGGGACAGCCTCAATCTCACCGGGCACGACCTCGATGAGGGGGTGCCCGCGCACCGCCTGGGTCACGCGGGCGCTGAACTCGTCGCGGTCCACGGCGAGGGCGTTGCCTGCCGGAACGCGGCTCTGGTCGGCCGCCCCCACGATGGCTCCGCCCACCGAGCGCAGTTCGGCTTGCAGGAGTCCTTTGGCCTGCATCTCGCCCTCGCCGCCCAGCGACGTGGAGCAGACGAGTTCGGCGAAGTTGCCGGTGCGGTGCGCGGGGGTCATCTTGACCGGGCGCATCTCGAACAGGCGCACCCGCACGCCGAGGCGGGCCGCCGCGAGTGCGGCCTCCGAGCCCGCGAGCCCGGCGCCGACGACGGTGATGGTGGGGGAAGAAGCGGTCATCGGGGCGCAGTGTAGGCGAGCGGGCCTCGCGGCGCGGTGCGCGGCGGCAACATTCAGCGCTCCGGCGTGCCCCCCACCGCCGCTTTGACCCGCGAGAGCCCCTCGTACAGCAGCGTCCGCAGGGCCGCGAGGCGGTCAGACGGCAGCGGCAGCGTCATGTCAAAGCGCGTCTCCCCGGCGGGCACGCTGACGGCCTCCACCCCGCCCGAGGCGATCAGGCGAGTCGCCCGGCGGGAGTGGCTGGGAGAAGTCACCACGAGGACCCGCCGCCACCCCCGCTCGCGGGCGAGGTCGCGGACACGGGCGGCCTCGTCGCGGGTGGTCGTCACGCGGCGCAGGGTGACGATCTCCGGGCCGCCCTGCGGGTACAGGGCGCGGATGTGGGCGCGTTGGAGGTCGCTCTGGCGGGGGCAGCTCGTCGGGCCGAGGAGGTCAGACTGCTCCGAGACGGTGAGCCGGGGCGCGTACCCGGCCCGCCACAGCTCCAGCCCGCGCACCAGCCGCGCGAGGCTGTGGGGGTCCAGCGTGCCCGTCCCGCACTGCACCCCCGCTCCCAGCACCACGACCGCGTCGGCGCGGACGGGGGGCTGCGAGAGCACCAGCCCGGCAAGGGGAGCGCGGAGCACCGGGGTCAGCAGGCACGCGGCAAAGACGGCGGCCACGACGCCCGACCCCACCCGCAGCCCCCGCCGCGACGGGGCGAAAGCTCCCGCCACCCCACCCCCCAGCACCAGCGCGAGCAGCAGCGGGACCGTGCCGCGAATCTCACCCAGGTAGGCGGCCAGGACCGCCAGGGCCGCGCCGATGGCCGCTCCCTCCAGCACCCCCCGCCCGCGCTCAGTCGCCATGCGCCTCCGGGACCGGGTCGAGCTGCACCCGCATCCGGGGATAGGCCACCTCCAGGCCCGCCGCGTCCAGGGCGGCGCGGGCAGCCTCCAGCACGCGCATCCGGGTCACGGGGTAGCTCGCTACCTCCTCCGCGTCGATCCAGAAGCGCAGCAGCAGCCGCACCCGGCTCTCCTCCAGTTCCTGCACGAGGACCACGGGTGGAGGGTCGTCGAGCACGCCGGGAAAGGTCTGGAGAACGGGCATCAACACCGCCCGCGCCCGCTCCACGCCACCCTCGTAGGCGACGCCCAGCGGGATGTTGAGCCGCAGCCGCCCGCCCACCGTCAGGTTCTCGACGACCGCGCCCGCCACGTCCTTGTTGGGGATGCTGACGTACTCGCCGTCGCGGGTGCGCAGCCGGGTGGTCCGCAGGGTCAGGCTGGCGACCTGGCCCTCGTGGTTCTCGGTGCGGATCCAGTCCCCGATGCGGAAGGGGCGGTCGAGCAGCAGCGTGACCCCGCTGATCAGGTTGGCGAGGATGTCCTGCGCGGCGAAGCCCACCGCCAGCCCCGCCACCCCCAGGCCGCCCAGGATGGGCAGCAGGTCGATGCCGAACTGCGCCGACACGAGGTACACGCCCAGCAGCACCCACACCGCCCGCGTGAGGTTGCGGGCCAGCAGCCGCAGGCTGGCGTCGAGGTCGAGGCGGTCGGCCTCCACCCGCAACAGGTGCGACACCACGCTCCAGCCCACGAACAGCAGCAGCAGCAGCAGGTAGGTCCGGAAGACCGGGCGGCTCCAGTTCGACAGTCCCGGAAACAGCGCCCCCACCGACAGCACCACCAGCAGCCCGAAGGTCAGGCGCAGCACCGTGCGGACGAGGTGCCCGGCCGTCGCCTGCGCGTCCGTCCGGACCAGCCGCCGCACCAGGACCTGCCCCGCCCGCGACGCCAGCCGGAAGACCAGGGCGTAGACCAGCACCAGGCCCAGGGCGATCAAGGCGTTCGCGCCGTAGGCGGCCAGCGCCCGCTCCACCTCGCGCCAGGTGTCCAGCAGCGCCGCCCACAGCGCGTCCAACCCCAGCAATTGCGAGGTGTTCACGTCGCCGGTCATGGGGGGAGTGTACCGGGCCAGGGAAAACCGCCGGGGACCACCGCCCCCGGACCCCCTCCCTATACTCCCGGCCATGACCCGCCGACCCGCCCTCCTCGCCGCACTCGCCCTGGCCGCCGCGCTGCTGGCCGTCGCGCTGGCGCTGACCTCGCGCTCCGGCACCCCAGCCGAGAGCAGCCCGGAGGTGCGCTTTGTGCGTGAGATGACCCAGCACCACGCGCAGGCGGTGGACATGGCGACCCGCTTGCGCGAGCGCACCGACGACCGCACCCTGCGTTCGCTGACCCTCGACATCGTGCTCTCGCAGCAGGAGCAGATCGGGCAGATGCGCGGCTGGCTGACCCTCTGGGGCCTGCCGTGGGGCGGCGAGGGCATGAGCGCCGAACACGCCCGCATGATGGGCATGGCGACCCCGGAGGAGCTGAACCAGATTGACACCCTGCCCGTGCGTGACGCCGAGGCCCATTTCCTGCGGCTGATGATTCGCCACCACCAGGGGGCGCTGGCGATGGTGGAACCCGCCCTCGGGGACGGGATTCGCCCGGAGGTCCGTACCCTCGCCCGGCAGATTCAGGCGGCCCAGGGCGGCGAGATTCGCCTGATGGAAGACCTGCTGCGCCAGCGCGGGGAGTCCCTGCCGCCCCCACCCGAAGCGGCTGAAGGCGGGGGGCACGAGGGGCACTGAGGGCCAGACGGGACGGACGCGGAGGTAACTTTCCCGCGTCCGTCTCCCCTTTTCCCTACTCGTCGTCCCAGCTCAGCTCATCCAGCCCCGACCCCCGTCCCTCCCGGCGTTCCTTGCGGCGGGCCTGCTTGCCCGACTTCTTCTTGGGGCGGGGAGGAAGCTGCAACTCGTAGGTGCGCGTGGGATCACAGGGGGCGGGCTGCTCGCCCAATCGCTCGCCGGGGTCGGCGGTGCGGAGGTTGCCCGCCGGGTGCAGGTGCCGCCCCGCGCAGTAGGGGCACTCGTCCACGACCCAGAACATCAGCCGGGTGCCGGGCAGGTCGCGCAGCGTCACGGAGGCGGGCCGGGGGCCTTGGCGGTCGCGTTTGCCCATAGGGGGTCAGGCTAGAGGAGGTGGGACGGGGGGAATGTGGGGGAAGGCGCGTGGCCCGCGACCACAACCTCCACACTTTCTCCCGCTCGGTCTATCCGGCGACCTTGCAAGTTCACTCGGAGGTTTCAGGTGCACACGTCAACCTCGTGCACCAGAGGCCGTATCCGGCTGCGCACCCGGCGGCTGACCCAGTCCAGCGCTGTACCACAGCATGACGGCGCCGGCGACCACGGCTCCCACCGCAGGGGCTGCTTCCCATCCCAGGGCGAACAGGCTGGCGAACAGCGCGGCCGTGCCCACCATCATGAACGCGAGCTGCCGGAACACCGCTGCGCCAAACGCCTGAGCAAACGGATAGAAGTGTGCGCCAACAGCGAACACCACCCACAGCACCACCAGCGGCGCCTGGCCTGCCAGCGTCAGCAGCCGGGCACCCACCGATAGAGCCAGCACCATCAGCAGCACGCTCACCTGATAGGTACGCCAACTCGCCGCGTCTGGTCGCCGGGGGGCCGGGAGCGCCCCCGGTCGGCGCAGCCGCGAGAGCGTCAGGACGAAGGCAAGCACGCCCAGACCGCGCAGGCTCCAGGCCAGGGCGCTGGGAAAGACACCCACATTGAACAGAATGAAGCAGAGCCCACCAAAGGCACCCAGCATGGCTCCCAAAACGTGACCTGGCATCCCTCAGGGTACCGGACTGGCCGTGAGGACGGCGTGCCCGGATCGCCACGTCACTGCGGGGAACCGATGCCGGACACCTGCTCGGGGAACAAGTCTAGGGCCTACGCCTCCCCCTCCGTGTCGTCGCGCAGGTACGTCACCACCGAGCGGCAGTGGGTCAGGCCCGCGTGGGCGTACAGGGCACGGGCGGGGCGGGCGTGGTCGTGGGCGCGGGCGCGGAGGTGGCGCAGTTCGGGGGAGGCGGCGGCCTCGGCGGCGGCCAGCGCCAGCAGCACCCGGCCCAGCCGCTGGCCACGCTCGGCGGGGTGCACGGCGAGGTAGGTCAGGTCGGCCCGCGAGGCTTCGGGGTTCAGTTCCAGCTCGGCGAAGCCCACAGGCTGCCCGCCGCGCGTCAGGACCACCAGCCGCACGTCGTCGCGGGCAAAATGGGCCTGCAAGTCGGCGTCGGTCCAGTCGAGGCGCTCGGACCAACCGTCCTCGGCGGCGCGGTACAGGGCGCGGTAGGCGGCGGGCGTGAGGTGGTCGGTCGCCGCGTAACCCTCCGGCACGCGGGCCTGCCGGGCGAGGTCAGGCACCCGCGCCGTATAGAAATCGGTGGTGTGCATGGGCGTGAAGCTGCACGCCTCCAGAGCCTCCCGCGCGGCGAGGTTGTCGCGGGCGGCAAAGGCGTACACCGGCAGCCCGTCGGCCCGCTCCACCGCCCGCGCGAGCAGGCCGTGCAGCTCGCCGCTCCCCAGTGGGCCTTCCAGCACCAAGCCGTCACGGAAGGGGGCGAGGCCGCAGTAGGCCTCCACCGCCCCGTCGAGGCCCTCGGCCACCAGACACACCCGGTCCTCGCACTCGCCGCGCAGCTCATGCTCGTCGCGGGCGTCGGGCGCGAAGACCTCGCGCTCGGGGGCGTCGTCCATCCAGGTCAGCAGGGCCAGGACGTCGGGGGCATCGGTCGCTTGCATGGGGCGAATCATGGAAAGACCTCCGGGGGGCAGAAGACGGGGGGCCGGGACCGGACGGTGGAGATGACGCTCAGCCTAGAAAGTGGCGCCGCTCACGTCTGCCCGGCCCCTCACCCCGCGCCCCGGCCCGCGCGTGCTATGCTCCGGCTATGCCCTGAAGCAGGGTACGACGCCTTCCTTCCCCACCAACACGCCAGACGTGTGGACGGGGATTTTTTCGTTTTGGGGGGCGCAGAGGTCAGGCCCCTGACTCTGGAAGGCTGACGGGAGGTTGCCCCCATGACCAAATCCCCCGACTCCAAATCGCGCTCCCAGACGGGAGGAACCGACCTGCTCTCCCTGCGTGCCCAGCTCGCCCGCGCGGAAAAGGCCGCCCGCCGCGCCCCGACGCCGCCCCCCGCCCGGCCCGAGAACCTGCGCCTCAAACCCGTTAAGCCCCAGCGGGAGGTGGACCTGGCCGGAGTAGACACCAGCGAGCACAGCCTCTCGCGTGCCCACGCCCGGCTGCGCGACGCCGTGTATGACGGCAAGTATCACCTCTGCCCCCACGCCATCGGGCACGCCCGCGCCGAGGGGTTTCTGGAACACGACATCATTCAGGTACTTGTGGCCGGGCGGGTGCGGGCCGTGTACCCGGAGGACCGCCGCTGGCTGGTGTGCGGCTATTTCGAGGCTTGCGGGGTGGCCCTGCCGCTGCACGTGGTGGTGGAACACGCCCACGACGGCTACCTCGACGTGGTGACCGCCTTCGTGCCCAAGCAGCCGCACCACATCATCTCCCGCGCCCGCCTCGCCGTGATGCTGCGCTACGACGACGAGAGAATCCGGACGCGCACGGCGACGCCGGGGAACAAGCCGGGCAACCGCAGCAAGGGGAAGTGGAAGAAGGGGGCGTAGGTCAGGCAGGCAGGAGGCTGGCGAGATCAGGAACAGCCGCGAACGCCCCCAAGGCCAGCGCCCTTTCTCGCAGGCGCGGATGTGGGTGAATGAGGATCGCCCGCAGGCCCACCGCCACCGCGCCGCACACGTCATGACTGGGGGAGTCGCCGATATATACGGCCTCCTCCGGTTTCACGTTCATGCTGTCCAGCAGGGCATGAAATGGGCGGGGGTCCGGCTTGAGGGCACCGACCTCTCCTGCCACCACGACCGCTTCAAAGGGGCCGTCCGGGAAGCAGGCCGAGAGCCTGCATCGCTGGCTGGGACCATCGTAAGCATTGGTCAGGAGGCCCAGGCGCAGGCCACGGGCGTGCAAAGCGGTCAGCAACTCCACCGCTCCGGGTGAGGACACCGTTTCCCGCAGCAGGGCGGCGGCAAAGTGCGCCAGATGGTCATCCGTGCAGCTCACGCCGTAGGCTGCCAGCGTCCGGGTGAGCCGCTCGTGATCCATCCGGAGGGGGTCACTCTCCCCCGCTTCCACCCGCGCATGAAAGGCCATGATCTCGTTCACCGCGCACTGGACGAACTCACCCTGCGGGACATGCGCACAGGCAAGTTGCCGGAGCGCCTCCAGCGCGGCCGTGTCTGCCGTGACGTAGTCGGTCAGTGTGCCGTCAAAATCAAAGAGGACAGCCCGCACATCGGAGGGGGGGGTCACGGCTGGGAGTGTATGGGAGCCGCCCCACTTGGTGACGAAGGTTTCTGCGTTCCTCCTCTCCCCTGCTACCCTCTCCCCCGTGACCCGCCTCGGCCTCTCGGACACCATCGCCGCCATCGCCACCGCTCCCGGCCACGCGGGGGTGGGCATCGTGCGGGTGAGTGGACCGGACGCCCTGCGGGTGGCCGACGGTCTCTTCCAGGGGCGCGGGCAGCCCAGCCGCACGCGGGGCGGGCGCTTCCTGTATGGGGAATTCGTGGCGGAGGGGGGCGAACGGCTGGACGACGGCCTGTGCCTCGTCTTCCGGGGGCCGCATTCGTACACGGGCGAGGACGTGGCCGAGTTCCAGACACACGGCAGCCCGGCGGTGCTCTCGCGGCTGCTCGCGCGGGCGCTGGACC
This sequence comes from Deinococcus sp. NW-56, assembly GCF_002953415.1. NCBI lineage: Bacteria > Thermotogati > Deinococcota > Deinococci > Deinococcales > Deinococcaceae > Deinococcus > Deinococcus sp. NW-56. Next base: position 1,901,429 of record NZ_CP026516.1, read on the forward strand.
TCGGGGCACGGCCCGCCCGACCCGGTGAATTCACCCTGCGGGCCTACCTCGCCGGGCGGCTCGATCTGGCGCAGGCCGAGGCGGTGCTGGACCTCGTGAACGCGGGCACCGACACCGCGCGGCGGCAGGCGGCGCTGGGGCTGTCGGGAGCGCTCGGGGACCGGGTGGACCGCATCGCGGCGGCTCTGACCCAGACCCTGGCCGCGATTCAGGCGATGCTGGACTACCCCGAAGAGGGCGTGCCCGAGGAGGAACGAGCCGCGCCGCTCGCGCAGGCCGAGGCCGACCTCGCCGCCCTCGTCGCCACGGCCCGCGCCGGGCAGGTCGCCACGCGGGGGGCACGGCTGGCGCTGATCGGGCGCCCCAACGCGGGCAAGAGCAGCCTGCTGAACGCCCTGCTGGGCTACGAGCGCTCCATCGTGACGCCCATTCCCGGCACCACCCGCGACTATCTGGAGGCGCAACTCTCGCTGGCCGGAGTGCCCGTGACCCTGGTGGACACGGCGGGCCTGCGCGAGACGGCCGACGAGGTGGAGGCCGCGGGCGTGCGTCAGGCGGTCAGCCTCGCGCAGGGGGCCGACCTCGTGCTGGCGCTGGAGGACGGCAGTCTGCCCCGCGAGGCACTGCCGGTGGACCTGCCGCCGGGGGCACGGGTGATCCGCGTGCGAACGAAGGCCGACCTGCCTGCCGCCTGGGAGGACGCCGGAGCACTGGCGGTGAGCGCCGTGACGGGCGCGGGCCTGCCCGAATTGCGGGAGGCCATCCACGCTGCCCTCCTCGGGGACGCGGCGCGGGGCGAGGCGTGGCTCACCACCGAGCGCCAGGCCGACGCCGCCCGGCGGGCGCTGGCGCACATCCAGGCCGCCCGAACTCTCCCCGACGACCTCGCCGGATATGAGCTGGAAGAGGCGTTGCGGGCGCTGGCCGAACTCACGGGCCGCGACGTGTCGGAAGACGTGGTGGACGCGGTGTTCCGGAACTTCTGCGTGGGGAAGTAGCCCCACCGCAGAACACCCGGCGCTCAGGCCGGGTGCTGGGGGACTGGACGCTCAGTCCTGCTCGGTGTCCTCGGAGGTCTCGTCGCCGGGGATGGTGCTGGCGGGGTCGCTGGCGATCATGCTGCCCTGCGAGGCCACGTCCTGCTTGTCCAGGCCGCGTTCCTCGAACTCGTCGGCGTTGCGGGCCTCGGCGCGGGCCTCCTTGAGGGCGTCGCGGCGCTCGTCGGTGCGGCCCATGAACTGGAGGTCCACGTTGCTGATCTCGCCTTCCGTCTGGGGCACGTCGTTGGTACGGTCATCAGGTCCGGTCATGGAGTTACGCTAGCAGGGCACTTACGGGCGCGGGCTGAGGCTCCCTTTAGCGATTCAGGCCCCCAACCGCAGCACGCTCTGGTTGCCGCGCAGCACGAACACCAGCACGCCCACCTCCGCCAGAATCCCGGCGCGGCGTTCCAGATCGCGTACGGTGTCGGGCGCACCGACCCACTGGCGGCGGGGGTTCTCGCCGGGTTCGAGGTAGAAGCCCTCCGGAATGGCGACGATGGCGACCCGGCTGGCACTCGCCCGCGCCTTCATCGCCTGCTCGACGAGTTCGGGAGGCGCTTTCTGGGTCAGCACGATCAGGTTGCCCCCCGCGCGGATGGGCGGAATGACGAGGGGCGTGCCCACCACGCGGGGGTCCTGGGGTTCCAGCCGCGCCAGCAGCCGCAGCGCCGCCCGCAGCGCCTCCGGAGTCCGCCCGCCCGGCGTGGCCCCGGCGGGAGTCGCCACGCTGACGGGGAGGTCCAACGCCAACGCCTCCTGAATCAGACTGCTCGCCAGCCGCACGGCGCTGTTCACGTACACGTCGGTGCCGGAGGTGTCCACGAAGACGGTCAGGCTGCTCGCGGCCGTGCGGTCGAGTTCGCGCACGGTGAGGTCGCCGCTGCGGGCCGAGAGCCGCCAGTGCACCCGGCCCGGCGGGTCACCCGACACGTAGGGCCGCGCTCCGCGCAAGCTGATGGGGTCTTCGAGGCCCAGCGTGCGCGAGAGCTGGCCCTCGCTGAGCAGGGGGCGCAGCAGGTCGGGCAGCACCAGCCCGTGCGTGCCGGGATAGACCTCGATGCCAGCGGGCACGTTCAGCGGCACCGAGCGCCAGAACAACCCCAGCGGATCGGCCCAGCGCAGGGTGCCGCCCGGCCACGCGTACTCGCCCCGGCGGTTGAGCAGCAGCGAGCCGTCGAGTTCGGTCACCGTCTGCCCCAGCGTCAGCCCGCCCGCCGTGAGCACCTCGCTGGACACCACCGAGAGGGGCGTGGGGTCTTCCACCATGACGCGCAGGGGCCGCCGGGTGTCGATCTCGATGCGGACCCGGTAAGGCACGCGCGTGCCCTCGAAGCCCTGACCGGGGAACTCGCGGGTCAGCCGGACGGTGGGCGGCTTGCGTCCCAGGAACCACGCCAGCGCCACGCCCAGCCCCAGCGCGGCGAGCACCAGCCCCAGCGCCGCGAGGTTCAGACCGCCCCCGCCGCCTGGGCCGGATCCGCCGGGACCGGCTCGGCCCGCAGCACGTCCGCGACGACGCTCTCGGGGGGCGTTCCGGCCAGCCGCGCCTCGATCCGCAGGCTGAGGCGGTGGGCGAGGACCGCCGGGGCCGCCGCCTTGATGTCGTCGGGCACCACGAAGGCCCGGCCGTCGAGCGCCGCGAGTGCCTGCGCCACCCCTTGCAGGGCGAGGCTGGCGCGGGGACCGCCGCCCAGCGCGACCTGCGGGTGCGAACGGGTGCGGGCGGTCAGGGCCGCCGCGTAGCGCCGCAGCTCGTCCGACACGCGCACCGCCTTGACTGCCGCCCGCGCTGCGAGGAGGTCTTCCGGCGTGCTCACCGACCCCAGCGTGTCGATGGGGTGCGCTCCCTGGAGGCGGCCCAGCATCTGCACCTCCTCCTCCAAGGAGGGATAGCCTACCGACAGCTTGAGCAGGAAGCGGTCGAGCTGCGCTTCGGGCAATCGGTAGGTGCCCTCGTGCTCGACCGGGTTCTGGGTGGCGATCACCACGAAGGGCTGCGGCAGGCGGTGGGTCACGCCGGACTCGGTGACCTGCCCCTCCCCCATCGCCTCCAGCAGCGCCGACTGGGTCTTGGGGGTCGCGCGGTTGATCTCGTCGGCGAGCAGCAGGCCGGTGAAGATCGGGCCGGGCACGAACTCGAAGGTCCCGGTCGCCGGGCGGTACACGCTGACCCCGGTCACGTCGCTGGGCAGCAGGTCGGGCGTGAACTGCACCCGGCGGAAGGTCAGGCCCAGGCTGGCGGCGAGGGCACGGGCTAGCATCGTCTTGCCGGTGCCGGGCGCGTCTTCGAGCAGGATGTGCCCCCCAGTCAGAATCCCGGCGAGGGTCAGACTGGTGACCCCCTCCTTGCCCACGAGGACGCGGGCCACGTTGTCTCCCACAGCGCGGGCGAATCTTCCCACGGCGGCGAGGTCGGCGGGCGGGGTCGGCAGGTCAGCGTGGGTCATGGGGTCTCCTGGGAGGATGCTGTGTGGATGGCGGAATCGGTGGGGGCGTCGGGCAAGTTCAGCGGGCGGTACTCGGCGCTGAGGGCGGCGATGTCACGGGCGGCGGCTTCGGCCCGGTCGGCATCCTCGTCGGTCACGCGGCCGCCGTAGCGCACCGGGGCGTAGGCAGTGACCAGCGTGCCCAGCGGGGCGGCGAGGTCGGGGAGGTTCAGGCTGGCGCGGGCCGCATGCTCGGCGGGCGTCTCGGAGGGGCCGCGCCCCAGTCCTGCCGTGCCCAGCGCCGCCTGCGCCGAGCGGTAGGCCAGCCGGACCCGGTGCAGGGCTTCGGGGTGGGCGGTGGGGGCGGCACCGTCCTCGCCCTTCTCGCCGTCGTCCCCCTCCTCCTCGGGAGAGCGGCGCAGCTTCCAGGCCAGAAACAGGATGGCGATGGAGAGGAAGACGGCGGACGCGAAGGCAATGCGGTTGAACCAGGAAGCAAACGCCAAGCCCCAACCCGGCGCGGACTCGCCCGTCGTCTCTCCCGTTCCCATTCCACCCTCTCCTGCGGGTGCAGACGGCGCCGCCCCCGGCCCACCCGAGCTGCCAGCCGTCATGCCGTAGAACAGCAGCATGGCCCCGAGCAGCAGCATTCCGGCCACCGCCGCGACCTCCCACCAGTGGAGGCGGCGCGGCCCGTCCACCACGCGCTTGGGCAGTCGCCACAGCAGGAAGATCACCGACATGAGGAGCAGCATCCCGCCCAGCAGCACGAGGTCGGCACCGGGAAGCTGCACGCCCGTCTGCACGGCCTCGGCCGGGAGGGGTCCGCTGGGTGCGCGTTTCCGCACGACCGTTCCTTCCGAGATGGACTCCGAACTGCCCACCGGAGCTGCCCCCTGCTGCTCGGTCGCCGCCCCCCCCTCCAGCGAGAACGTGGGCTGAGGCTGCGGTCCCAGCGCCAGCGTGCCCAGCGCGAGCAGACCCGCGAGCACGCCACCGATCAGCGCCGCATTCCACACGGCGCGGCCTGATCCCGTCAGGCGGCGGGCGGGGCGCTCCTCGCGCCCGGTGGACCCCAGGGCACACAGCAGCAGCGCGAGCAGGCCCAGCCCCAGCCCCGCCGGGAGACCGAACACGGGACTGGGGGCCAGGCCCAGCACCCCCGGCAGCAGCAGCAGGGCGAGCCACACGGCCCCCGCGGGGCGGCCCACTTCCAGATGACTCAGGCCGATGTGCAGCAGCGCCGCCGTCAGCACCACCGGCAGGAAGAGGGCGGCGTAGGCCAGAATCGCGCCGATCGCGTTGCCACCCCCGTCCCCCACCCCGGCCAGCAACGGCAGCGCGGTGAGGCACGCGGCTGACAGCAGCAGCGGCACTCGCACAATCTCGGCGGCCTGGTCAAGGCGGATCAGCAGCAGCACCCCGAAAAAGGCCAGCACCCCCCACCACGGCAGCCACGAGGCCGCCACGAAGGGCGCGGCGAGCAGCAGCCACGAGCGGTCGAGGCGCAGGGGCCGCCGGGCGGGAGGAACAGGAAGAGTCGTCATTCGGAGAGCCTCAGCCTAGCGCGGGACCGGCCGCGCCGGGTGCAGACCTAGGGCGGGCCAGCCGGGCCACCGTGCGGGCCGCCGCCTCGGCCTGCTCCGCGCCCTCCTCGGAGGGCGAGAGGCCGTAGCGGACCGGAGCATAGACAGCCAGCAAATCACCCAGCGCCTCAGCCACTTCGGGCAGCGTCTCCGACACCCGCGCCGCGTGTTCGGCGGGCGTCTCATCTGGAGCACGGCCCAGGCCTACCCGCGCGAGGGAGGCCAGCGCAGAGCGGTAGGCCCACCGAACCCGGTGCGGGTGGCTGGAATCAGAAGGGACTGTGACCAGGGCTTCCGCGACGATCAAAGAGCGGCCCGGCCGTAGTCGAGAGCGCCACCACCGCCAGGCCAGCCAGCCCAAAGTTACGGCCAGCGCGAGCCCCAGGGCCACCGCGCCGCCCAAGACCGACGAGGTCACGCTGGGAATGGATTGGCGCGTGGGGGCCTGCTGCTGGGCAGCCTCCTGTTCGGCTTCCCCGGTGTCCCCTGCAGGCTCAGCACCCAGCTTCCGGCCAACTTCTCCCAGCTTGCTCGTGCTGCAACCAATTTCATTTCGGCACGCCTCGCCCCGACCGGACGCCCTCCAGCCTTCGGCGTGGCCGGTCACCAGAGCCGCCACCGCCTGCACAATCCAGCTCGGAGTCCCGCTCTGACCATTGCGGTCACTCTGCGTCGGCAGCGGCAGGCTCAGGGCCGCGAGCAGGACGCCCAGACCCAGGGCGGTGAGGCCCAGCCGCCGCAACGCCTTCCCCTTCCCGTTCAGGGGTTGCAGGGCGCGGTCTTCCTGGCCCGGCCCCCCGGCGACGGCGACGAAGAAACACAGCACGCCCCCCACCAGCGCCCAGGGCTCCCCGGCCCCGAACAGCGCCGACCCCAGCAGCAGCAGCAACAGCAGCGCCGCCCCCAGACGGCGTGTTCCGCCCTCCAGCGCCCAGAGCGCGACGTGCAGCACCGCCAGGCCCAGCAGCAGCGGCAGGCTGCCCTGCACGGCCTGCAACCGGGCATCGGCAACCTGCCACGCCCTAGCCCCGTCTGGGATGTCCACCCACACCCAGGAGGGCAGTTCTCCCAGGGTACCCAGCAGCAGCAGGGCCAGCAGGCGCATCCCCCGCAGCCACGCCCACCGCCGGGCCAGCCCCACGATCCCCACGGCCCCAACCACCGCCCACAGCGGCCACCACGCCAACCCCACCAGCGGCGCGGCAAGCAGCAGCCACGAACGGTAGGGCCGACGGGCGGGCGAGTCGGAGAGATCGGCGGTCAGCGTCATGGGTGGCCTCCGGGGGGTGGGAAGGTGGAAGAGGCGCGGCCTCTTTCCCTATGTGAGCCCCCGCGCCGATGGTCCTGAGCGGCGGCCGCATGCAGTGATGTCCCCATCGTAACACCGCCGTCCCTGGTCTGCCTGCCACTTTGCGGCCCTTGTGCGGCCTACAGCAAAAGCCCCCGCCACAGGGACGGGGGCCACAGGAACCGGGAGATCAGTCCAGGAAGTCGCGCAGCTTGCGGGTGCGGCTCTCGTGGTACTTGAGCTTACGCAGCGCCTTGTTCTCGATCTGGCGGATGCGCTCGCGGGTCACGTTGAAGCGCTGGCCGACTTCCTCCAGCGTATGCTCGCGGCCGTCCACCAGTCCCTTACGGAACTTCAAAACCATCGCCTCGCGCTCGGTGAGCTTGGAGAGGGCCTTTTCCAGCTCCTCGGAGAGCAGGGTCTTGGCGGCGTTGTCCACCGGCGAGTCGAGGTTCTCGTCGGGAATGAAGTCGCCGTAAAAGGAATCCTTCTCGTCGCCGATGGGGGTTTCCAGCGAGACGGGCTCCTGCGACACCTTCTGCACTTCCTCGACCTTGTTGGCGTCCCAGCCGGGACCCATCGCCTCGGCGATCTCCTCGTAGGTCGCCTCGCGCGAGAGTTCCTGCTGAAGCTGCCGGGCGGTGCGGGTCAGCTTGTTGATCGTCTCGACCATGTGGACCGGGATGCGGATGGTCCGGGCCTGGTCGGCGATCGCGCGGTTGATCGCCTGCCTGATCCACCACGTCGCGTAGGTCGAGAACTTGTAGCGGCGGCGGTACTCGAACTTCTCGACCGCGCGGATCAGGCCCTGGTTCCCTTCCTGAATCAGGTCGAGGAAGCCCAGCCCACGCCCGGTGTACTTCTTGGCGATGGACACCACGAGCCGGAGGTTGGCCTCGATCAGCCCCTGGCGGGCGGCGGCGCCGTCCTCCATCTGACGCATCAGGCGGCGGCGCCCGCGGTCGTCGAAGGTGTCGCCTTCCTCCTCCAGCCGCTTGCGGGCCTCCTCGCCCTCCTCGATGCGGCGGGCGAGCGCGATCTCCTCCTCGAGGGTCAGCAGGGGCACCCGGCCGATCTCGTGGAGGTACTGCCGCACCGGGTCGTTGGACACGGCGCGGGGCATGTCGTCGAAGTACTTCTCCTCGTCGTCGGTGTCGGCGGCGGCGGTCGCGGCCGGACCTTCCGTCTCCTCGTCGAGGTCGTCGTCCTCGTCCTCATCAAGGTCCTGCACCTCGATCTGCTGCGAGGCGAGGAACAGTTGCATGTCCTCGAAGGCCTCGGCACTCTCGGGGTCAAGGCCGGAGGCTTCGAGGGCCACCGACAGCGCCGCCGCGATCTCCTCGCTGGAGAGCACGCCCGCCGCCTTGCCCACCTTCAGCAGTTCCTGGATGGAGGGGTGCGCGTAGTAGGGCTTGTCGGCGGGTACGGGAACGGCAGCCCCCTTGGCGGCAGGCGCGGCCTTGCTCGCCGCCGGGGCCTTGGCCGCCTTGCGGGGAGGCGCCGCAGTGGGAGTGGCGTCCTCGGTGGGAGCCGCCGCCTCGGGTGCGGGCGCGGCCTTTTTGCGGGCCGGGGCCTTTTTGGGAGCGGGGGTCAGGGCCGCTTCCGCCTCGGGAGCGGTGGCCGGGGCAGCGGCAGCCTTGGGCTTGGCCGCTTTGCGGGGCTTGGGGGCGGCGGCGGGAGCCACCGTCTCGGCCACTTCGGGGGCCGGAGCGGCGGGCGCGGAAGCCTTGGTGCGGGCGCGTGCTCGGGTGGGTTCTGACATGCGGACTCCTGTGGCGCCCAGGCCGGTGCAGGGTGGGCCGGATGCGGCCCGGCCGGAAAACTGGCGTGCGGGAGAGAAACGGTAGAGGAAAACTTGGCGCCGGTGGCCGGGCACCCTGGGGGGCGCCGGGGTCTGGAACGGGTCAGTCTAGCAAAGACCCCCTCGCCCGCCGAAAGCCGCGTCACGGTCAGCCGACGCCCGGCGGGAGAAAGGAGAATACGGCACCAGCGGAACGAAGGTTCCCGCCCCGATTGACACCCGCCAGCCGGGCAGAGTAGCCTTCTCGGTACCGCTAACGACTGTTTTGGAACCGCTTCCGCAAGGGAAGGAGGCGGGCCGCCGAGTGGGCAGGCCCAGACCGGGTTCCAGTCAGCGAAGGGAGAACCATGAAACGAGTGCTTGCCAGCCTCAGCCTGACCCTCGCCTGCGCCGCCGTGAGCCAGGCGGGGGCCGTGACCCTGACCTTCGCCTGCGATTCGGTGGGCCAGGGCTTCGACGAGTGCAAGAAGGGCGCCGACGCCTGGGCCAAGCGCACGGGCAACACCGTGCGGCTGATTCAGGTGCCCAAGGAAACCGATCAGCGCCTCGCGCTGTACCAGCAGCAGCTCGGTGCCCGCTCGGCGGACGTGGACGTGTACATGATCGACGTGGTGTGGCCGGGCCTGATCGGCCAGCACCTGCTGGACATGAAGAAGTACATCCCCGCTGCCGAGGTCAACCGGCACTTCCCCGCCATCGTCCAGAACAACACGATTAACGGCAAGCTGGTCGGCATGCCGTGGTTCACGGACGCGGGCGTGCTGTACTACCGCACCGACCTGCTGAAGAAGTACGGCTACACCAAGCCCCCCAAGACCTGGAACGAGCTGTCGACGATGGCCCAGAAGATCCAGGCAGGCGAGCGCAAGACCAACTCCCGCTTCGTGGGCTTCGTCTTCCAGGGCAAGAACTACGAGGGCCTGACCTGCGACGCGCTGGAGTGGATCGCCTCCTTCGGCGGCGGGACCATCGTGGATTCCAGCGGCAAGGTGACGGTCAACAACGCCAAGGCCGTGCAGGCCCTGCAGGCGATTCAGGGCCTGGTGGGCACCGTCGCCCCGCAGGCCGTGACGACCTACGGTGAAGAGGAAGCCCGCAACGTGTGGCAGGCCGGAAACGCGGCCTTTATGCGCAACTGGCCCTACGCCTACGCAGCCGGGCAGGAGCAGGGCAGCGCCGTGCGCGGCAAGATCGGCGTGGCCGCGCTCCCCGCAGGCCCCGGCGGCAAGCCCGCCGCGACGCTGGGCGGCTGGCAGCTCGCCGTGAACGCCTACTCCAAGAACCCCAAGGAAGCCGCCGAGCTGGTGCGCTACCTGACGGGCGTGCAGGAGCAGAAGCGCCGCGCGGTGGAGGCGAGCTACAACCCCACCATCGCTTCCCTCTACAAGGACAAGGACGTTCTCAAGGCCGTGCCCTTCTTCGGCAGCCTGTACGACGTGTTCACCAACGCGGTGGCCCGCCCCGCGACCGTCACGGGCAGCAAGTACAACCAGGTCAGTGACGCCTTCAGCACCGCCGTCTACAACGTGCTGACCAAGAAGAGCGCTCCTGGCCCGGCCATGAAGACCCTCGAAGGCCAGCTCAACCGCATCAAGGGACGCGGCTGGTAAGACCCGCGCGGGCGGCGCCGCAAGACCCGCCGCCCCCGGAGTCCGGGTGCCCCCCACTCACGGGGCACCCTTTTTGCTTCCCCCGCCCCTCCCCCTTTCCCGCCCTCTTATCCCGCGAGGTGCCTCCGATGACCACTCCCCTTCCCTCCCGCCCCACGGCGGCCCCCGCACGCACGGGCCGGGGTCTGCAAGCCAGCCGCACCCGCGTGGCGCTGCTGCTGCTGGTGCCCATGCTGCTGGTGCTGGCCGCCGTCGCCGGGTATCCCCTGCTGCGGACGATCTACCTGTCGTTTACCGAGTACAACATCCTGACCGACCCGGCCCCGAAGTGGATCGGGCTGGGCAACTACTGGTTTACCACCGAAGACGGGGTGGGCCTGGGGGTGCTGCAAATCCCCGAGTGGTGGCAGTCGGTGTGGAACACGGTCAAGTTCACCGTGGGCAGCGTGCTGCTGGAAACCGTGCTGGGGCTGGCCTTCGCGCTGATCATCAACTCCAAGATCCGGGGCCGGGGTCTGCTGCGCACCGCGATCCTGGTGCCCTGGGCGATTCCCACCGTGGTGAGCGCCCAGATGTGGAACTGGATGTACAACGACTCGTTCGGGATCATCTCGGACTGGGGCCAGCGCCTGGGCTTCCTGCAAGCCGGACAGTCCTTCCTGAGCAACCCCGACACGGCGCTCGCGGCCTTGATCGCGGTGGACGTGTGGAAGACCACGCCCTTTATGGCGCTGCTGCTGCTGGCGGGCCTCCAGACCATTCCCAGCGACATGTACGAGGCCGCCGACGTGGATGGGGCCAACAAGTGGACGCAGTTCTGGCGGCTGACGCTGCCGCTGCTGACGCCCGCCCTGCTGGTCGCGCTGATCTTCCGCACGCTGGACGCGCTGCGGGTGTTCGACATGCCCTACATCGTGAAGGGGAATGCCCCGGAGACGATCACCATGAGCATTTATGCCCGGCAGGAGCTGATCCTGAACTCGCAGTTCGGGTTCGGGAGCGCGATCAGCGTGCTGATCTTCCTGATCATCATGGTGTTCACGGCGATCTACGTGACCAGCCTGCGGGTCAAGTTCGACTGAGGGGGTGAAGGCATGAATTCCAAGAATCCGCTGGTCCGCACCGTCACCCTGATTCTCTTCTGGCTGGTCGTGGCGGTCGTGCTGTTCTACGTCCTCTTTCCCTTCTACTGGGCCATCAAGACCAGCCTGACGAGTTCGGCGCGGCTCTCGGCCGAGGCGCTGCAATGGTTTCCCAGCGTGCCGAGCTTCCAGAACTTCGTGGACGTGTTCACCGGGGCGCCCTTCGGCCGCAACCTGCTCAACAGCGTGGTCGTGGCGACGGGCACGGTGCTGCTGAGCCTGCTGCTCTCGGTGCTGGCGGCCTACGCGCTGGGCAAGTTCCGCTTTCAGGGCAAGACGATCCTGATGTACCTGATCCTGGCGGTGAGCGTCTTTCCGCAGATCGCGGTGCTGTCGGGGCTGTACACCATGATCCAGACCTTCGGCCTCTACAACTCGTGGGGCGGGCTGATTCTGTCGTACATGATCTTCACGCTGCCCTTCACGGTCTGGACCCTGACTGCCTTCGTGCGCGAGATTCCCACCGAGTTGGAGGAAGCGGCCTACGTGGACGGTGCCTCGCCGTTGCAAACCCTCTTCCGGGTGCTGCTCCCGGTGATGACCCCGGCGCTGGTCACGACGGGCCTGCTCGCCTTTATCAACGCCTGGAACGAGTTCCTGTTCGCGCTGACCTTCACCACCGACGCCACGGCGGCCACCGTGCCGCCCGCCATCGCCAACTTCACCGGGGCCTCCCAGTACGAGAGCCCCTTCGGGCTGACGATGGCCGCCAGCGTGATCGTGACGATTCCGCTGATCATTCTGGTGCTGGTGTTCCAGCGCAACATCGTCTCCGGCCTGACGGCGGGGGCGGTCAAGGGCTGAGGGGAAAGTAGGGATGGGAAAGGCCGCCCCCGTTGGAGGCGGCCTTTCAGAGCATTGGACGCAAGAAGGTGTTCGGCGAGCTGGTCTGGATGCCCCCTCACCCCTTGCTGCGCAAGGCCCTCTCCCACGGGGGGAGAGGGTCAAAATATGATTCCTGGCCGCTTCCCCTACGGCAGCACCGGATACAGGTCCACCCGCCCGCCCGGCCGCACGTCCTCGCGGGCGGCGATGGCGACGCTGGCGCTGGACCCGGAGCGGCTGCCCAGGCGGGTCAATAGGTCCACGAACTCGTTGACGCCCAGACCGCCGTTGGTGATGTACTCGGCGGGCACGCCACGGGTGGTGAGGTGGATAACCGTGTCCTGTACGAGGTCCTGAATCTGGTTCTGGACGGTGCGGGGGTCCCCCAGCGTGACGGTCGCCCGGCGGATGGTCTGCCCGCCCCTGTACAGGACGGTGTTGGGACGGGCGGCGCAGGTGAGATCGACCGGGAAGCCCACCGCCGTGTTGTTCGCCGCGCGGCACTGCACGAAGGCGCTGGCGTTCAGCCCACGCAGGCTGATTTCCAGGCGCTCGCGGGCCGCCGCGTTCAGGCGGGCGGGCGGCGTCCCTTTGGCCCCCCGGCCCGCCGCTGCCGCTGCCGCGCTTTGCAGGAAGGCGTCGAGGTTGCGCACCCCCGGCACGACTCCCGCGTACACGAGGTCGTTTTTGGGGTAGGCGAGGTCGGCGCTGCGGCTGGCGCTGAGTTCGTCGCGGGTGCTGGAAAACTCGTCCTGAAGGCGGTCGAGGCTGCTGCGGGCGCTGGCGAGGTCGCGGCCGAGCGTCTCGTTGGCAGCCCGCAGCTCGGCCTGCTGGGTTCGCAAGCTGGCGAGTTCACGGGCCGCCGCGTCGCGGTCGGCCACCAGCCGGGCACGCTCGGCGGCCAGCGTGTCGCGCTCGCGGGCAGCGGCATCACGCTCACGGGCGAGGCGGTCGCGCTCGGCGGCGACCATGTCGCGCTGGCGGGTGGCGGCGTCGCGGGCAGCGACGGCGGAGGCGCGGGCCTGCACGGCGGCGTCCCGTGCGCGGGCAGCGGCGTCGCGCTCACCCTCCAGGCGGTCGCGGGCAGCGATCAGGGTGCGGCGCTCGGCGGCGAGGCGGTCACGGGCTTGCTGGGCCTGGGCGCGGGCGGCCTCCGCCTGGGCACGGCCTGCTTCCGCCGTGGCACGGGCCTGACGGGCGGCGTCGCGCTCGCGGGTGGCCGCGTCGCGCTGGGCCTGCACCTGCTCACGGGCAGTTTCCAGGGCCTCGACCTGACGGTTCAGGGCCGTCACGCGCGACTGTGCCGCCTCGGCCCGCCTCTGGGCGGCGTCGGCGCGGGCCTGGGCTTCCCCGGCGGCGGCCTCGGCCTGGGCGGCGCGGCGGTCGAGGGCGGCAACCTCGTTGCCCAGCGCCTCCACCTGCGTGTTGAGAGCACGGGCACGCTCGCGGCTGTCGGCAAGTTGGGTCTCGGACGCTTCCAGCGCGGCGCGGCTCTCCTCGGCGCGGGCCTCCAGGGTGCGGCCCAGGGCAGTGAGTTCGGTGACCCGCGTTTGCAGGGCGCGCGCCTGTTCCTGTGCACGGGCGCGGTCGGCCTGGGCGGTGTCACGGGCCTGCTGGGCCGTTCTCAGCGCCGCCTGGGCTTCTGCCAGACTCGCCTGCGCCTGCGCCCGCTCCTGCTGGAGGGCCTGGGCCGCCCGCCGCGCCTCGTCCCGCTCGCGCTGGGCGGCCTGCAACTCGGCCTGCACGCCCGCAACCTCTTCCCGCAGCGCGTTGATCTGGGGGCGGAGCTGATCGGCCTGGGCGATCGTGTTCACGGCGGAGCGGTTGAGTAGCAGGAAAGCCCCCAGGCTTGCCGCACTGATCCCCATGCCCGCGAGCACCGCCACCAGCAGCGCCGTGCTCTTGGGCCGCAGTCCGAAGAGGCGCAGGTGCTTGCGCCCCACCTTGCGGGCGATGGTGTCGGCCGAATAGGCGACCACGCCCGAGAGCAGCACCACGAAGGGTAGAAAGAGCCACAGCACGCGCCCTCAGCCCCCTATCCCTACAGCTCGAAGTCGTCGCCGAGGTAGTGGCGGCGGGCGTCCTCGTCGGCCCCAAATTCCTGCGGGGTGCCCTCGAACTTCACTTCCCCGTCGAACATCAGGTAGACGCGGTCGGTCAGCGCGATCGTCTCGCGCACGTTGTGGTCGGTGATAAAGACCCCGATGCCCCGGCGGTCGCGCAGTTCGCGGATCAGGCGTTGAATCTCGCGGATGCTCTTGGGGTCCACCCCGGTAAACGGCTCGTCGAGAAGCAGGTAGTCGGGGTCGGTGGTCAGGGCGCGGGCGAGTTCCAGCCGCCGACGCTCGCCGCCGGAAAGCTGGTAAGCGTAGTTTCCGGCAAGTGCCGTCAACCCGAACTCGGCCAGCAGCGCGTCGGCGCGGGCCTCCTGCTCGGCGCGGGGAAGGCCCTGGTATTCGAGGATGGCGAGCAGGTTGTCCCGTGCGGTCAGCTTGCGAAAGGCGCTGGGTTCCTGCGGCAGGTAGCCCAGTCCCAGCCGCGCCCGCTCGTGCATGGGCAGCCGGGTCACGTCACGGTCTCCCAACAGGATGCGCCCCCCGCCCGGCCGGATAAAGCCCACCAGCATGTAGAAGGTGGTCGTCTTGCCCGCCCCGTTCGGCCCGAAGAGAGCCACGATCTCGCCAGGCCGCACGATGAAGTCGGCCCCGCGCACCACCGCCCGCCGCCCGTAGCTCTTGCGCAGGCCCTCGGCCCTCAGCTCGGGGCGCTGAAAGTCGATCTGGACGCCGTGCGGGACGGAAAGGGGGGCAGGCGCGGTCACGCTTTGGAGCGTAGCACGGGGGTCACGGGGGTGGGGGTGAGGGGGGCGACGAAGGGGCGGAAGGTGAGGCGGGGCTGCACAACTCAGGCAACTTTGCTGGGGCGTCACCATTCCCTCCCCCGCCGTACACTACCCCCATGCTTCTGACCCTCATCGTTCTGGATTCTGTCGGCGTGGGCGAGTTGCCCGACGCCGCCGCCTTCGGGGACGTGGGCGCCCACACCCTCAACCACACGCTCGCGGCGGCTCCAGTTCATCTGCCCAATCTCGTCCGGCTGGGCCTATCGCGCATCCCCACCGTGCAGACCTCGCCCCAGACGGTCCCGGCGGGCGAGGTGACGGGCGCTTACGGCCGGATGCGCGAGGTCAGCCCCGGCAAGGACACCTCGACCGGGCACTGGGAGTTCATGGGCGTGCAGCTCGAGCACGCCTTTCAGGTCTTCCCCGACGGCTTTCCCCCGGCCGTGATGGACCGCTTCGACGCGGCGACCGGGCGCGGGCACCTGTGCAACCGGCCCTACAGCGGCACGGACGTGATTCGGGACTACGGGGAAGAACACCTCCGCACCGGCTTTCCCATCGTGTACACCAGCGCCGACAGCGTGTTCCAGATCGCTGCGCACGAGGACGTGGTGCCGCTGGAGACGCTGTACGCGTGGTGCGAGGCAGCCCGCGAGATTCTGCAAGGTGAGTACGCGGTCGCGCGGGTGATCGCCCGGCCCTTCCGGGGAGAGCACCCCTTCGAGCGGGCGAACGAGCACCGCAAGGACTACTCGCTCGTCCCACCGCGCACCGTGCTGGACGCGCTGAAGGAGGCCGGACGCGACGTGGTGGGCATCGGCAAGATTCCCGACATCTACGCGCATCAGGGCTTCACGGAAGAGATTCACACCGACAACAATGCGGACGGTGTCCAGAAGACCCTCGCGCGGATGCGGCAGGGTGGAGACGGCCTGATCTTCACCAATCTCGTGGACTTTGACGCCAAGTTCGGCCACCGCCGCGACCCCGCCGGGTACAGTGCGGCGCTCGCCGAGTTTGACGCCGCGCTGCCGGAGTTGCTGGCCGCCGTGCCGGAGGGCGGGGCGCTGCTCCTCGTGTCCGACCACGGCAACGACCCCACCTGGCACGGCACCGACCACACCCGCGAGCACGGGCTGCTGCTGGGCTGGCACCCCGGCCTGGGGGGAGCGGTGGACCTGGGCGAACGGGCCACCTTCGCGGATGTGGGGGCGACCGCCGCAGAGGCACTGGGAGCCGACTGGGATGGGCCGGGTGAGAGCTTCTGGACGCGGCTGAAGGACTGAGCCCGCAGGAGGCCGCCCCCGCCTTTCGCCCCGGCCCCGAGCAGTTCAGCCTCACGCTGCTGCTGGGCGGGCGCTTCGCGGGGTCGCAGGAGTGGACGCTGCACCCCGAACGTGGGGCGCTGGTCGCGCGGGTGGAAACCGAGTTCGGCGGAGTACTCCCCGAGCTGCGGCGGGTGCAGCAGAGCCGGATGCACCCCCGGCTGCTCACCAGCCTGCACTACGCCGAGGGGGACGGGCGCAACCGGGCCAGCTTCGAGACGACCTTCGACCGCCGCAGCGGGCTGGTCACGCTGAGGCAGGGCCGCGACGAGGCCACCGCGCCGCTGACCACCGAACATCACGACCCCGTCTCGCTGCTGGTGTGGCTGCGCAGGCTGGAAGAGGTCGAGCGGGCCACCGTGCAGATGGCGGGGGGACACGTGCTGGTGCAGCGGCTGCCCGACACGGCGGTGGGGGACCTCCCCGCCCGCGTCTACCTGCTGCGGCCGGGCGGGGCGTATGTGTTCGTGGAAGCCGCGCCCCCCCACCGCCTGCTGCGCCTGATTCAGCCCACCGATTTCGGGCCGCTGGAGGCCGTGACCGAGCCGCCCAAGAAGCCCCAGCCCGAGCGTCGCCGACGGCGGGCGGGTTAGGCAGCCCTGGGCCGGGGGCCGTCCGCGCCCAGCAGGATGACGCAGGCCCCCGGCCCCTTTCTCACCTCTCCCCTGCCCTTACCCAGGAGTGTCCCCATGCAAGTCCTTCAAGGCGACGCCGCCCGCGCGGCCCTGACCCGTACCTTCTCCGAGATTCCGGTGCCGCAGAGCGTGCTGGCCCGTATCGAACAGACCTTCGGGGAGCCGCTGACTCCCGAGGAGGTCGTCTCGCGCATCCTCGCGGACGTGCGGGCGCGGGGGGACGACGCCCTGCGCGACTGGACCGAGCGGCTGGACGGCCACCGCCCGGAGGCGCTGGAAGTTTCCGGGGCGGAGCTGGAGGCCGCGCAGATTGAGCCGGAACTGCACGAGGCGGTGCGGCTCGCGATCCGGCGGGTGCGGGCCTTCTACGAGGAGCAGCCCGCGCACGGCTTCCTGCAGGAGGGACCGGACGGCACCCTGGGGCAGCTCGTGCGCCCGCTGGGGCGGGTGGGCGTGTACGTGCCCGGCGGCCTCGCGCCGCTGATCTCCACCCTGATTCACACGGCGGTTCCTGCGCAGGTGGCGGGCGTGCCGGAGATCGTGGTGACGACCCCGCCGGGCAAAGGCGGCTCGGTGCATCCGGCGATTCTGGTCGCGGCCCGCGAACTGGGCATCACGCGGGTCTTCCGGGTGGGCGGGGCGCAGGCCATCGGAGCGCTCGCCTACGGCACCGCCAGCGTGCCGGGGGTGGACAAGATCGCGGGGCCGGGGAACCTTTTCGTGGTGATTGCCAAGCGGCTGGTGTACGGCGCGGTGGGCATCGAGAGCCTGCCGGGGCCGACCGAGACGCTGGTGGTGGCCGACGACAGCGCTTCTCCCCGCTTCGTGGCCGCCGATCTGCTCGCGCAGGCCGAGCACCTGGGGGCCGAACCCGTGCTGGTGTCCACCAGCCGGGAGCTGTTGATTGAGGTGCAGAACCAACTCGACGCCCAGCTCGAGGCCCTCCCCGAACCGAACCGGAGCTGGGCGCGGGACAGTGTGCTGAGCCGGATGAAAATTGTCCTCGCCGCCGACCTGGACGAGGCGCTGGACCTCTCCAACCTGTACGCCCCCGAGCACCTCTGCCTGCTCACCCGTGATCCCTGGAGCCTGCTGAACGGGGTGCGCCGCGCCGGGGGCGTCTTCGTGGGCGAGGCCAGCATGGAGGCGCTGGGCGACTACGTGGCCGGACCCAGCCACGTGATGCCGACCGGGGGCACCGCCCGCTTCATGAGTCCGGTCAACGTGCGCGACTTCCAGACGATCATCTCGGTGGTGGGCGTGCACGAGGAGACGCTGCGCCGCATCGGTCCCCCCGCCGCCGTCCTCGCCCGCGCCGAAGGGCTGGAGGCCCACGCCCGCGCGATTGAAAGCCGCCTGACCCCGGCAGTGCCGGATGCTCACCCGGAGGCGACGCTGGAGGCGATGGCGGACGTGTCGGAGGAGGCGACCTCGGGGCTGTAGGGGGCGGTCGGCTTTCAGGGGTCAGCCGTCAGCGAGGGCGTTTTCGGGAGCGGAATAGAACTCGGGGTTGCCGGGACTGGGACGGCGTTGCCGTCCTCCCCGGCCTTCCCCCACAAGGAGGGAGGAAAAGCCTCATCCACACAATTCTCGCTATTGCACATCAGGTGTCACAAAGGGGGAGGTTTCAGTGCCTTCTACGCCCTTGCCTTCCCAGTCGCGTCAGTCCAGGCTGATTGCTGACGGCTGACCGCATTTCCCCCGCAACCTTCGCCCCTTCCAGCGCATAGTGCCCGGTATGAGTCTCGCTTCCTCTGCCCCGGCCCTGGAATTGTTGGACCTGCGCAAGAGCTTCGGGGGCCGCGCGGCGGTGGCGGGCGTGAGCCTGACGGTGCCGCCTGGCGAGCTGTACGCGCTGCTGGGTCCCAACGGCGCGGGCAAGACGACCACCATCCGCATGATCGCGGGGCTGACCCGGCCCGACGGAGGTACGGCCCGCATCTACGGGCATGACGTGACCCGTGACGCCCGCGCCGCCAAGCGGCAGCTCGCCTACCTCCCCGACGACCCGCTGCTGTACGGCAAGCTGACCCCGCCCGAGTACCTGGAATTCGTGGCGGGGCTGTGGGAGATGGACGCCCGCGAAGCCGCGCCCGAAGCCGAGCGGCTGCTGCGCTGGCTGAACCTGTGGGAGCACCGCCGCGAGCGCACCGAGGGCTTCTCGCGCGGCATGAAACAGAAACTCGCCCTCGCCGGGGCGCTGATCCACCGCCCGCGCCTGATGCTGCTCGACGAGCCGCTGACCGGGCTGGACGCGGCGGCCTCGCGGCAGGTCAAGGACGCGCTGCGTGAGTTCGTGGACGGGGGCGGCGCGGTCGTGCTGACCACCCACATCCTGGAAGTGGCAGAGCGGTTGGCCGACCGCCTCGGCATCATCGCGGCGGGGACGCTGGTCGCGGAGGGCACGCCGGGCGAGCTGCTGGCCCGCACGGGGACAGGCACGCTGGAGGACGCCTTTCTCAGCCTGACCGGGCTGCGCGTGAGTAACGAGGATCCGGCGGGGACCCCCGCGTGAGGCCCGGCACGCTGCCGTGGCTGCTGCGCTGGCAGACGCGCTGGGCGTGGCAGAACCTCAGCGGGGGAACGAGGCGGGGGCTGATCGTGGGGGCGGTGTTCGCCGTGGGGCTGGGGGCAGTCCTCTTCTTCTTCTTGCAATCCCTGCTCGCCGGGGTCCCACTGGACCGCCCCCTCCCCGACGCGGCGCTGGGACCGCTGACGCTGGGGCTGGTCTTCGTCTTCACGCTGATGATCTCGGCGTGCGTGACGGCGGCACTGGAGGCGCTGTACACGCGGGGGGACCTGGACCTCTCGCTGCACTCGCCCGTCTCGCCGCACACAGTGCTGGCGGCGCGGGCGCTGGGGGTAGCCTTTTCGGGGGCGCTGGGGTCGGCACTGCTGATCGTGCCGCTGACCTTCCTGCTGGGGGTGCTGGGCGCGTGGCGCGGGCTGGGGCTGCTGGGGTGGTGGCTGGGGGCGGCCCTGCTCGCGGCGACGCTGGGGCTGTGGCTCACCCTGGGGCTGGTGCGGGTGCTGGGAGTGCGCCGGGCACGGGTCACGGCGTCGGTGGTGGGGGCGCTGCTGGGGGCGAGCCTCTTTCTGGCGTTCCAGTTGCCCAACATCCTGGGGCTAAGCGGGCGCGGGGACCTCGTCCTGCGGGTGCTGGAGGGCTTCGGGCCGGGACGGGGCGGCTGGCCGGAGCGGGAGTCGGCCGTGTGGTGGCCCGCCCGCGCCGTGTGGAGCGAGCCGGGGCCGCTGCTGGCGCTGGGGCTGGGGTCGGCGCTGGTGTTCGCGCTGAGCGTGCCGCTGCTGACCCGGCTGTTCGTGAGCGGGGTGGCGGCCACCGCCGAGGGGAGCGGGGTCCGGCGGGCGGAGCGCGGGCGGACCGGGCCGCTGCGCTTTCGCCCGGCACGGCAGGCCACGCTGCTCAAGGAATGGCGCATGGTGGGCCGCGACCCCGAACTGCTCTCGCGCACGCTGCTGCAACTCGTGTACATGCTGCCGCTGATGGCCTCGGCGTGGCGCGGCTCGGTGGAGGGGGCGGCCAGCGCGGGCATTGTGCTGCTGGGAGCCAGCCTCGCCTCGGCCCTGGCGCACCTCACCCTCAACGCGGAGGACGCCCCCGACCTCCTCGTCACCGCCCCGCGCAGCCCGGCGGCCCTGCGGCGCGACAAGTGGCTGGCCGCCGCGCTGCCACCCCTGGGGCTGGGAGTGCTCGGCGTCGGGCTATTTGCCGCGCGGGATCTGCTGGCCCCTGGCCTGGCCCTCGCTCTCCTATGTTTGGTGGCGCTGGGGGTCGCGGGAAGCGCCCTGCTGGTGCTGTGGCGGCCCCTGCCCGTGCGCCGGGCGGACGCCTTCAAGACCCGGCCGGGCAACACCCTGGGGCAGACCCTGCTGACCCTGCTGTTTCAGGGGGGCCTGAGCGTGGGGGCGTATGCGCTGGCCCGTGGGCAGGCCTGGAGCCTCGCGCCGCTGCTGGCGGCTGGCGTGGCACTGGCGGTGGCGTATGGGGGGCGGGGAACGGATGCTCGGTGAGGGGGAGGCAGGGAGTAGACCTTAGATCCTCCCCTGCTCCTGCCAAAGCCGTCTTTTCCCTGTGTCAGCCGGTCCCAATGTCCCCACCCCTCCAGCCCACTTTCCAGGCAGCCAAGCCGTTCGGCGCGTCAGCGCCGAGGCCTCCCAATTGGGTGAAGGATGGCGTGGAGGGGGAAACGGGAGCGGGGTAGGCAGGGCCGGAACATGGGGGGACAACCTTTGCCTAGCGCAGCGCTGCTCCCCCTGCCCCTCTGGGGTAGGGGGCTGGGGGGTGGGGCAAGCTGCAATCAAGACACCCAGCCCACCTCTTCCCCATTCAGCTCAAGCCTCAGCCCTCAAACGCCGCCCGCTTCGGCTCCGGCAACCGGTACGCGATCAGCGCACTGGGAAGCAGCAGCGTCAGACTGACCAGCGCCGCCGTCGTCGGCGTCGTCACGTCCGCCAGCGCCCCCACCAGGAAAATCAGCAGCCCCGCGAAGCCCCACGAAAAGCCCATCATGATGCTGCTCGCCACCGCCACATGCCCTGGCGCGTACTCCTGCGCGGCAACCACGCCGACCGGCACGCTCGCATTCACGGCCGCCCCCACCAGGAAGGTGAGCGGATAGAACCACCAGTTCGCCGGGCTGGACAGAATCAGCAGCACGAAGAAGGGAATGGTGGTCAGGATGGCCGCCCGCAGCACGGGAACCCGCCCGTAACGGTCGCTGGCCCGCCCCCCCACGATGCCCCCGATAGCGCTGGCGACGGCGTACACGGCCAGCGTGACCCCCACCTCCCGCGCCCCGAAGCCCCGCCCCAGCAGGATGAACGGCAGCATCGCGTTGTAGCCCATGCTGGCGAGCGACCGCAGCACCGCCATCGCCCACAGGCCCACCAGCGGCCCCCGGAAGATGCCCGCGTACTCGGCCAGCGAGACCCGCCGCCCCTCGGCCCGGCCGGGCGGCGTGACCGCGAAGGTGATCACCGCGATCACGGCCCCGATCAAGGCGAACCAGGGCAGGTTCTCCAGCCCCACGCCCGCGAACACCGGCCCCAGCGCCATGCCCGCCGTGCCCCCGGCGCTGAACAGGCTCGCCCACAGCCCCCGCTTCTCGGACGGACTGCTCAGGGCGACGTAAGCGGCCCCGGCCGGGTGGAAAAAGCCGCTCCCGAAGCCCGCGACCGCCACCAGCAGCACCAGCGCCCCGAACCACGGGACAAAGCCCATCGCGGTGAGGCCCAGGCCCGTCATCAGTGGCCCCAGCGCAGCGGCGTAGCGGCGGTCCACCCGCTCGCCCAGAATCCCCAGGAGCGGTTGCAGCACGCTGGAGGTCAGGCTGTAGACGCTGGAGAGCAGCGTGACGGCAGCGATGGACACGCCGAACTTGCCCTGCAACGCAGGGGTCAGCGGCGTGAGCATGGCCCCGTAAGCGTCGTTGATGAAGTGGCCTGCCGTCACCGCCACGGCGACGGCGGTGGCGTGACGGGCGGCGATTCGGGCGGGGGCGGCCTGCATGGGCGCTACGCTACGCCTCCCCGCCACCCCAACACGAGCAGGCACACACGGCTGTCCCGCCTGAGGGGCCACCAATCGCCGACGCTCAAGGAAGCATGAAGGCGCTAACTCAGCGAATAGAGCGATGTGAAGCGGATGTGGGCTTCTTCACAGCTTAGGCTGAGGTATGACCCTCGCTCTGCGCACCGCCGTGGCTGCCACCCTGCCCTCGGAGGAGCAACTCGGCCTCCAGCTTGCGGCCCTGCCCGAACGGGACTGGGCCGAAGTCGCGGCGCTCTTTGCCCGTGACCTGCCCGAACTGGAAGTTGCGGTGGCGCTGCCGGGCGCGGAGCCGCTGGCGCACGCGCTGGGGCGGCTGCGGGGCCTGACGGTGCTGGAAGTGCGGGGGGGCCGCCTGCCCGAACGGCCCGGCAGACCCGTGCTGGGCGACGCCGTGATCGTGACCCGCCAGCTTACCGACGGGCTGGCCGAACTGGAGGTGCTGCTGCGGGCCGAGGCCGCCGCCCTGCGGGTGCGGGCAGTTGCGGTGGGCGTCGAGCGCACGAACGGAAGCGGCCGCACCCGGCTGGAGCTTCAGGGCCTGCGGGTGCTGAGCGCCGTGGCCCTCGCGGACACCCCGGAGGGCCTGAAATTTGAGCAGCGGGTGCCGCCCCGGCTGCGCCGCGTGTCGTAAAGGCGCTCAGCCCTCCGAGGTCGCCTCGCGGTAGGCCCGCAGCGCCCGCTCCTCGGCGGGGATGCGAATCAGGAGAAGCAGGGCGGCGTTGAGCAATGTCCCTGCCAGCGCCGTGCGCCACGCCCCCACCGCCAGCGGCCCGGAGGCGAGTTCCAGCGCCACGACCACGTAATTGGGGTGCCGCACGTACTGAAACGGCCCCCCGGTTACCCGCTCGCCCCCCGGCACGATCAGGATGCGGGTGTTCCAGTAGCGGCCCAGGGTGCGAATCACCCAGTACCGCAGCGGCTGCGCGAGCACGAACAGCAGCAGCGCCGCCCAGTTCACCCCACCACGGGCGCGACGGCCCTCCCACAGCAGGCCCAGCATCCAGGCCGGGTGCAGCAGGAAGAAGAGGGGGTAATGCTCGCGGCCGTACTCGACCGCGCCGTTCTCCCGCGCCCAGCGCTCATTGGCGCGGGCCACCCGCAACTCCAGCAGGCGCTGCACCAGCAGGAAGCCGAAAAGGAGGGGGGCGAGGGTCCGGGCTTTCACCGCACAGCCTCGCCCGCCAGCAGCGCGTCCGCCGCCGCGTCCGCGTCCAGTTCACCACGTGCCACCCGCGCATAGAGGTCGCCGCTGGCCTCCCGTGCCCGCTTGAGCACGCGCTCTTGCACCAGCGTCCGCACCTCGAACTCGGCGCGGTGGGCGCGGCGGGTGTGCAGGCCCTCTTCACCCAGATGGGCGCGGTGGGCCAGGACGGCCTCCAGCACGGCCTCCACCCCCTCGCCCTTCTGCGCGACCGTGCGGCGCACCGGGGCGAACCAGGTGTACTCGTCGTGGGCGCCGAGGCCCTGCGCGGCGAGCAACTCGCGCACGGTGCGGTCCGCGCCGGGCAGGTCGGCCTTGTTCACCGCGATCACGTCGGCGATTTCCATGATCCCGGCCTTGAACGCCTGCACCCCGTCCCCGCCCGCCGGGGTCACGACGAGCAGGGTGTGGTCGCACACGGCCGCCACGTCCACCTCCGACTGGCCGACGCCCACCGTCTCCAGAATCACCCAGTCGAAGCCCGCCCCCTCCAGCAGCGCGAGCACGGGCAGGGTGCGCGGCGAGAGGCCACCCAGTGCGCCGCGGCTGGCGAGCGAGCGCACGAACACGCCGGAGTCGCCGTGATGCCGCAGCATCCGGATGCGGTCGCCCAGGATCGCGCCGCCGGAGTACGGGCTGCTGGGGTCCACTGCCAGCACCGCCACCCGCTCGCCCCGTGCCCGCAGCACGGCGATCAGGGCGTCGGTAAGGGTGCTCTTGCCGCTGCCGGGGCTGCCCGTCACGCCCAGCACGACAGCGCGGTCGGGGCGCTCGCGGGCGGCCCGCAGCACGGGTCGGGCGGTGTCCAGGCCACTTTCGGCCAGGGTGATCGCGCGGGCCAGGGCGCGGGGGTCCCCGGCGCGGAAGCGGGTCACGAGGTCAGGCGGGGTCAAGGGGTCACCTCCGCCTTCTGGGAGGGGTGGACAGAAAGCCGTCGCATGGTGTCCCCAGGCTAGCGCCCCGCTCGGCCCTCACGGGGCCTGCCCCAGCACGTCGTCGGCCTCGGTCGCCTCGATCAGGTCCTCGAGATGCGCGTCGTCGTTGAAGCCCAGCAGGGTGCCGCTGTCCTCGCCCAGCAGAACGCGGGTGATGGAGGTGTTCGTCACGCTCAGGCGTGCCCAGGCGTGGCCCGGCACCCCGCCGAGCGCCAGCCCCACCGCCACCCGCACCACGCCGCCGTGGGTGAAGACGAGGACCCGCCCCCCTGCGTGCCGCCCCCGCAGGCGCCCGAAGGTCTCGCCGCAGCGGGCGAACAGGTCGGCCATGCTCTCTCCGCCGGGCCGCCGGGTGCCCCAGGGGTCGGTCTGGAGGTCGCGCAGGTACTCCGGGTGCCGCCGTTCGATATCGGCCACCACCAGCCCGCCGAGTTCGCCCACGTCAATCTCGCGCAGGCCCGGCTCCGGCTGCACGGTGGGCTGCCCCGCCAGCCGCTCGGCCACCGCGTCGGCGGTTTGCGAGGCGCGGGTGAGGTCGCTGGTGTATACCGCGTCGAAATGCTGCCCGGTCAGCCGCTCGGCCAGCGCCGCCGCCTGCAACACCCCGATGTGGCTGAGGGGCACGTCGGTCTGGCCCTGGTAGCGCCCGTCCGCGTTCCAGGTGCTCTCGCCGTGCCGCACCACCCAGAACTCGGTCGCGGTGCGGCGGTCGGGCAGCCGGAAGCCGGTGGGGGGACGGTACCTCATCGGGAGGAGGCCCCGTCCAGCCCGGCCAGCGTCACGCCCGCGCCGGGCACCATCTCCCCGATCACCCAGGGCGACTCCCCCGCCCCACGCAGGGCCGCCAGCGCCGCCTCCTGCTCCCCGGCCGGAACGATGAACAGGAAGCCCACGCCCATGTTCAGCGCCCGGAACGCCTCGGCCCGCTCCATCCCGGCCCGGCGCACGATCAGCTCGAAGACCGGGGGCACCGTCCACGAGCCGGTATCCACCCGCATCCCCAGCCCTGCGGGGAAGACGCGCGGCGGATTGTCCACCAGCCCGCCCCCGGTGATGTGCGCCATGCCGCGCACGTCCACCCCGGCCCCGGTCAGCGCGTCGAAGGCTCCCAGGTAGGCCCGGTGCGGCACCGTCAGCAGGTCCTCCAACCGCTCGCCGCCGAGGTCGGCCCGCGCCTCTCCCCAGTCCAGCTCATCCAGCGCCATCCGCGCGAGGCTGTAACCGTTGGTGTGCAGCCCGCTGCTGGGCAGGGCGATCACGGTGTCGCCCGCCTGAATCCGCGAGCCGTCGATCAGCCGGGGGCGGTCCACGACGCCCACGATGGTGCCCACGAGGTCGAGTTCGCCCTCGGTGTACACGCCGGGCATCTCGGCCGTCTCGCCGCCCAGCAGCGCCACGCCGAGGGCCTCGCACGCCTCCGCCGCGCCCGTCACGATGGACGCCACCTGCTCGGGAATCAGGCGCGAGGTCGCCACGTAGTCGAGGAAAAAGAGGGGCCGTGCGCCCTGCACCAGAATGTCGTTCACGCAGTGGTGGACGATATCGGTGCCCAGCCCACCCACCCGCCCGGTGCGGACAGCCACCCGCGTCTTGGTGCCCACCCCGTCAGTCGAGGCGACGAGGATGGGGTCTTCCATGTCCCCGAAGGCCGCCCGGAAGAGGCCCCCGAAGCCCCCCAACCCGCCCAGCACGTTGGGGGTGTGGGTGCGGGCGACCGCGCCTTTCATCAGGGCGACCGCCCGGTGCCCCGCGTCGATGTTCACGCCTGCCCGCTCGTAGGCGGGGGCCGCGTCCGTGTTGGCTTGCGTCATGCTCCTCCCAGGTGTTGCCCCAGGCCGGGGCCGCTCGGGAGGCAGCATAGCGGAGAAGAAGGCGGAACCTTTCGCCGTCAGCCCCTCGCCCCACCCCGCCGCACCATCCACCAGCGCCCCAGCACGCCCAGCCCCACCACCGCCGAGAGCAGCCCCAGCCCCCAGGCCATGCGGGTGGCCGAGCCGCTGAGCCACACCACCAGCGCGGTGACGGGCAGCGCCCCCACTGCGGTCGCCACCATGAACGGCCGGAAGCCCATGCCCGCCGCCCCCGCGACCAGATTGAGCACGTCGGCGGAGAGGACCGGCATCAGCCGCACCAGCAGTACCCCTTGCAACCCGTAGCGCTCGGCGAAGGTATGGGCCGTCTGCCGCGCCCGCTCGCCCGCCAGCGCACGCACCAGCGTGTCCCCCAGCGCCCGGCCCAGGCCGTACCCGGCGGCGGCGCCCAGCAGGGTGCCCAGGTAGACCAGCAGGAAGCCCTCGACCGGACCGTAGGCCCGCGCCGTCACCGCCGTCATCACCAGGGCGGGCAGCACAGGCACCGCCGCCTGGAGCACGAACCCCGCCAGCAGCGCGAGCGGCCCGGCCCAGCCCAGGTCCTCCACAAAGGCGCGGGTGACCGCCGGGTCGCTGGAGGTCAGGGCCTCCCACCCCTCGCCCAGAAAGGCCCGCGCGTCCGGCGTGAGGGCCAGCGCGGTCAGCCCCAGCACCAGTGCGGCGGGGAGAATCCACCGCAGCGCCGCGACCACTCGGCGGGGAGGGAGGGGCGCGGAGGTCATGGCGGCAGTGTAGAGGGGCCGGGTGAGGAGGCGACCAGTCCTTTCGCCCCGCTATGCTGCCCCCCGATGCACCCCGATCTGCTGACCCGCGTGCTGTCGCTGCTGCCCCAGGAGGCGGGCCGCCCGGAACTGGCCCACTTCCACGCCATGCTGCGCGACTACCCGCAGCGCGGCGGCAAGGGCATCCGTTCGGCGCTGCTGCTGGCCTCCGCACGGGCGCACGGGGCGCGGCCCGGCACCCCCGCGTGGGAGGGGGCGCTGTGGCTCGCGGCGGGGCTGGAACTCTTCCAGAACTGGGTGCTGATTCACGACGACATCGAGGACGACTCGGAGGAGCGGCGGGGCCAACCTGCGCTGCACCGCCTGCACGGGGTCCCCCTGGCGATCAACGCGGGCGACGCCCTGCACGCCTACATGTGGGCCGCCGTCCACCGCGCCGGGGTGCCGGGCGGCATGGAGGAGTTCCTGGCGATGATTCACCGCACCGCCGAGGGCCAGCACCTCGACCTGAGCTGGGTGGAGAGCGGCGAGTGGGCGCTCACCGGGGCCGACTACCTGGAGATGGTGCGCCTGAAGACCGCCCACTACACCGTGGTGGTCCCGCTGCGGCTGGGGGCGCTGGCCGCCGGGCACACCCCCGACGAACGCTTGACCCCGGCGGGGCTGAAACTCGGCGCCGCCTTCCAGATCCGGGACGACGTGCTCAACCTGCTGGGCGACGCCGCGCAGTACGGCAAGGAGATCGGCGGCGATCTGCTGGAAGGCAAGCGCACCCTGATCGTCCTGCACTGGCTGGAGACGGCTCCGGCCGAGCAAAAGGCCCTCTTTCTGAACCAGATGGCCCGCCCCCGCGCCGACAAGGACGCGGGCGCCATCGCCCGGATTCACCGCTGGCTGCTGGAGAGCGCCAGCGTGGCCCACGCCCAGGCCCACGCCGACGCCGAGGCGCGGGAGGGGCTGGCCCTGCTGGAGGAGGCGCTGGCGGGTGCCCCCGACCCGCAGGCTGCCCGCGAGCTGGTGGACACGGTGCGGGGGCTGGCGACGCGCGAGGCGTGAGGGAAGGGCTTGGGCGGCCTACCCCCCCACCAACTCCAGCGCCGCGTCCGCGAACCGCCCGAAGCCCGCGTTCAGTTCCCGCAGCGCCGCCCCGTCCGGCACCCCCCATTCGGGAAAGTACAGCCCCACGTTGACCTCCAGCCCGAAGGCGGGCACCCCCGTCCGCGCGTTCCAGCGGGCGCTCAGCGTGTCGGTGGTCCAGGGGTCGCCCACCGCCACCCGCGTATGGGTGCCCATCAGGACCGGGGCGAAGGCCGCCTCGCACGCTTTCCGCAGCTCCTCCCACAACTCGGGGGGGAAGGTGGGGCTGGCCGCCGTGCCCGGCATGATCGTCAGCGCCGGGCGGGGCGCTCCGGTGTCCGGCCCCAGCGCCGGGCCGCGCGAGGCCATCGCGTGCCCCACGATCATCAGCCGCGCCCCCGCGATCTCGGCCTCCACCTGCCGGTCGAAAGCGTCCCAGACGCGCCGCAGCCGGGCCTCCCGCGCCTCCGGGGACAGTTCGAAGCCCGCCGGGTAGAGGGGCTGGCGGGCGAAGTCGGTCTCCTTGATGACTCCGTTGTCCGCCTCGTCGTCGCGGTGGCGATTGAGGTCGGCGGCGAAGCGGCTCCACGGCGCTTGCAGGAAGCGGGCACCGGGCAGGGCGAAGATCAGATCGGTGTAGGGATCCCCCTCCAGAAAGACGCGGCGCAGCAGGGCCTCGCGCTGCCCGGTGTCGAACACACCTTCCCCCAGCATCTCGCGCAGCACGTCGGCGGGCAGCGCCCCGGATGGGTGGGGGGTCAGGATCAGGAGGTCGTCACGGGTGGGCGTCATGGGGAGGATGGTACGCCCGCGCCTGCCCAACTGCGGCCTGCCGCACCGCCCGCCCTCACCCCCGCCGCTAGACTGAGGGGATGCAGCTTTCGGCCCTCTCCACCCTGAATTACCGGAACCTCGCGCCGGACACGCTGACCTTTCCGGCCGGGGTCACGGGCGTGTTCGGGGAGAACGGGGCGGGCAAGACCAACCTGCTGGAGGCCGCCTACCTCGCCCTGACCGGGCTGACGGACGTGACGCGGCTGGAGCAGCTCGTGCAGTCGGGCGAGCGCGAGGCCTACGTGCGGGCCGACGTGCAGCAGGGCGGCAGCCTCAGCATTCAGGAGGTCGGGCTGGGGCGCGGGCGGCGGCAGCTCAAGGTGGACGGGGTGCGGGTCAGGACGGGCGACCTGCCGCGCGGGAGTGCGGTGTGGATTCGCCCGGAGGACTCCGAACTCGTCTTCGGTCCCCCGGCGGGGCGACGGGCGTATCTGGACGCGCTGCTCTCGCGCCTCAGCGCCCGCTACGGCCAGCAGCTCGCCCGCTACGAGCGCACCGTCTCGCAGCGCAACGCGGCCCTCCGCGCAGGCGAGGACTGGGCGATGCACGTCTGGGACGAGGCTCTGGTCAAGCTGGGGACCGACATCATGCTCTTTCGCCGCCGGGCGCTGACCCGGCTGGCCGAACTCGCCGCCGAGGCGAACGCCGCACTGGGCAGCCGCAAGGCGCTGACCCTCAGCCTGCAGGAGTCCACCGCGCCCGAAACCTACGCGGCCGACCTCACCGGAAAGCGGGCCGAGGAACTCGCGCGGGGGGCCACCGTGACCGGGCCGCACCGCGACGACCTCGTGCTGCGGCTGGGCGACTTTCCGGCGAGCGAGTACGCCAGCCGGGGCGAAGGGCGCACCGTCGCGCTCGCGCTGCGCCGCGCCGAACTCGAGCTGCTGGCCGAGCGCTTCGGGGAAAAGCCGGTCCTGCTGATTGACGACTTTTCGGCCGAACTGGACCCCGGCCGCCGCACCTTTTTGCTCGACCTTGCCGCCAGCGTGCCGCAGGCCATCGTGACGGGGACCGAGCGGGTGCCCGGCTCGGCGCTGACCCTGCGGGCGCAGGCGGGGCGCTTCACGGCCGAGGGGGAAGCGGTGGGGACGGGAGCGCTGGAGGTGACGGCGTGAGCCACTCCCGTGGCCCCCGCCGCCTGGGGGGTCCGCGTGGCCTCTCCGACCTGATGGGGGCGACGCTGGGCAGCGCCCGGATCGCCAAGGGGGTGCAAAAGGCGCGGGCGATCCTGGCCTGGCCGCAGGCGGTGGGGCCGGAGATCGCGCGGCTCACCCGACCCCGCTCGCAGCAGGGGGGCACCCTGTTCGTGGAGGTGCGCGACTCCACGACCGCGCATCACCTCACGTTGCAGCGCCACCACTTCCTGCGGCGGCTCAACGAGGTGCTGGGCGAGGAGCGGGTCACCGAGATTCGGTTCAGCGTCGGAACGGTGCCGCCGCCCCCAGACGTGCCCCGGCAGGCCCCCCTCCCCGCCCCGGACCGCGAGCGGGCGCGGGCGCTCGTGCAGGACGTGCAGGGGGACCTCAGGGGCGTGGCCCTGAAGGCTGCCGAGGCGATCACGCGGGCGCGGAAGTGGCGCGAGGAACAGGGCTGGCGGCCCTGCCCGGTGTGCGGCGAGGCCAGCCGTGAGCAGCCTTGCCGGGCGTGCGAACTGACCCTGGAAGACCCCAACGTGCGCCGAGCGGCCCGTACCCTGACCCGGCACCCCGAGCGGCTGGCTGCCCTGCCCGCCGTGCTGGGGAACAGTGGAGCGGACGCGGCCCGGTTCCTGGCGCTGGCCTCGCTGCGGGAGGCGCTGGAGCTGCTGGCGCTGGAATGCGTGCGCGGCGGCGGGGAGGCCGGGTACCGCGACTTTCTGGCGGAACAGGCGGAACTGTTCGTCGCCCTGACGCGCCGCGCCCCCCGCCGCCCCCTGACCCGCGTGGACCGCGCCACGTTGCCCGAGCGGGTGCGGACGGTGCTGGAAGCGGGGCGCTAGCCGCTCACCCCGCCCGCGTCACCGCCAGCACCTTGAAGCCTCCCTCGCGCCGCAGCTCGCGCACCGGGCCGAGGGTGCCCATCGCGGCCTCATAGGGCAGCGGCTCGTTGGCGACGAGGTAGAGGGTGCCGCCGGGGACGAGCCGCCGCCCCGCCGCCGCAATGAACTCGCGGGCCACGTCCAGCACGACCCCGCGTCCCACATGGAAGGGCGGGTTGGTGAGGACCACGTCGAAGGTACGCTCCCCCAGCGCCGCGTCCACGTCGCTGTGCAGCACCTCGCCGGGCAGCCCGTTCGCGGCGAGGGTGGCCTGAGCACTCCGCACGCTCTGGAGGTCGCCGTCCACCAGCGTGACGGCCCCCCCGCGCCGCGCCGCCCACGCGCCGATCAGGCCGGTCCCGCAGCCCAGGTCCAGCACGCGCTGGCCGGTGAACTGCACGTCCCCCAGCGCCTCGAGCAGCAGGACGGTCGCCTTGTCGGGCCTCGCGGCGCTGAAGACACCCGGCAGGCCGACGACGCGCAGGCCCTCCAGCTCGTAACCTTCCGGGTCGGGGAAGGCGGGCGTGGGACCGGGGCGGCGCACCATCCGGGCCACCCGCATGCCGCCGTCGCGGGCGATCGTCTCACCGCTGCCGAAGGCGTTTCCGGCCGCGCGGACATAGCGGTCATAGCCCTTGTCACGGTCCCCAGCGAGGTAGAGGGTCCCGCCGGGCGGCGTGCAGGCGTGCGCCCACGCGACCTGCGCGAGCGCGTAGGCGTTGCCCCGGTCCCCGGCCAGCACCAGGGCCACCGTGCGCGGGCGCTCGGGCCACTGCTCCCGCAGGTTGTCACCGGGGACGGCGGGATGGGCGTCTATTCCGGCCTCCCGCAGCGCCGCCAAGGCCGGGGCCGCCCCCTCCACCGCCCGCAGGGTCACGCCGGGCAACGACCCCAGCAGCCCGCCCCCAGCCGCGAGGTCCAGCACGTCGCCGCGCACCCGGTCCCTGCGCATCGTCTGCGCGAGGAGTGCCTGCGCGTCGTCCACCCCCGGAAACCCGCGCACGCCGGGTTTGGTCAGGGCGCGCAGGCCGTCGAGCCGGGGGGGCAGCGCGGCGGGCCGCACGTCGAAATAGCTCCCGGCCTCGGCTTGCGGGGACACCTCGGCGGGAGGCCGGGCCGGGCGGGAGAGGCGGACTTTGGACTTGGGCTTGCGGGTCACGGCTAGAAGCTATCAGCCGTCCGCTCCCGGAAACCGGGGCGTCCTGCCGAAAGCGGAGAGCGGACCCCTGATAGCTTCTTCCCCATGCCCTCCGTCACCCCCGACTGGTCTTTCGAGCGCGAGCACTGGCGGCGCGGCTATTTCCGGGTCGCGGGGGTGGACGAGGCGGGCCGGGGCGCGTGGGCTGGACCGGTGACGGTGGCGGCCGTCATCCTGCCGGGACTGGCACAGGACTACCCCTTTCGGGACTCCAAGCAGCTTTCCGCGGCCCAACGGGAGAGGTTCGCGGCGGAGGTCCGGCGGTTGGCCGCAGCCTGGGCGGTCGAGCACGCCTGGCCCGAGGAGATTGAGCGGCTGAACATTCTGGGGGCCACCCACGCGGCGGCGGCGCGGGCGCTCGCGCGGCTGGACCCGGCGCCGCAGGCCCTGGTGACCGATTACCTCCGCCTCCGCACCCCCCTCCCGCTGCTGGCGCCCCCGAAGGCCGACGCCCTGAGCTACTCAGTCGCCGCCGCCAGCCTGCTCGCCAAGACCGAGCGCGACCGGGTAATGGTCGAACTTGACGCCCAGCATCCCGGCTACGGCTTCGCAGGCCACAAGGGCTACGGCGCTCCCGCCCACCGCGCAGCGCTGGAGCGGCTGGGGGTCAGCCCGGTCCATCGGCGGGGGTACGCGCCGGTCGCCCGGCTGCTTCAGGCGGGCCTGTTCACCGACTGACGAGCCACGCCAGCCCGAAGCACAGCCCGGCGGCCAGCAGGCTGACCGTCAGAGCGGCGAGGGGCCAGTGGATGCGCTCGGTCCCCTCCCCCAGTCGGCCCCGCGAGTAGGCCGTCGCCTCCTGGGAGTCGAAGGCCCCCATCGCCAACGACCCCGCCAGCACGCACAACAGTGTGCCCGCCCCATTCAGGCCCAGCCGCACCCCTTCCCAGCCGGGCCGAATCAGGAAGTGACCGACGAGGGCCGCCGCGAGGGCGACGCCCACTCCAGTCAGGAGGCCCCGCCCCAGCAGCCCGCGCAGCACGTCCCAGCGGGTTTGAGGGGGGCTGTCGGGGGCGAGGCTCATGGCCCTATCTCAGCACGCGAGGGGGACTGGGGCAAGCCGAGTTGTCGCCCAGCATGCAGAGTCGGGCGGCTGGGCAGGGCACAGTGACGGGCACACACGGGCGGGGCACGGTCACCCGGCAGCGGGCCGGGGGCGGGGGTCACGCCGGGACCGCAGCGGGGGCGCGGGCCAAAGTCCCCCGAGGGAGGGCCACCATGTCGAGCCGCAACCTTGCCCAACTCCTGACGCTGGCGGGCGCCGCCTCTATCCTGGGGTCCATCGCGATCTGGGCCACGCGCGGCGGCACGGGCACCACGCCCGAGGAACGCGCCCACGGCGAGCGCTTCGGCATCTTCGTGGGACTGTGGGCGCCCACCTTCTTCATTCTGGCGAACCGCTACAACGCCCACGCCCTGCGCGAGGAGTAGGGCCGCCCTAGCCCTCCGCGGGAGGCCGTTCCAACCCGGTCTGCAACTCGCTGGGGCGGAACCCCACGCGTTCGTAGAGCCGCTGGGCGTGGTACTCGGGGTCGGCGACGATCACCAGGGTCCGCGCCCCGAGGTGGTGCCGCGCCCACTCGCCCGCGAAGTGAACGAGGTGACCCGCCAGGCCGCGCGACCGCTGCGCCGGGTGGGTTTCCACATTCTGGTAGCGGGTGACTCCTCCGCCCGCGTCGTACACGCCCAGGCCCGACACCATCTGTCCGTCCACGAAGGCCCCCAGGCAGGCTCCGTGCCCCGCCTCCTGTGCCCGGCGCAGCCCCGCGAGGCGCCCGGCGGCAAAGGTGCGGTAGCCCTCCGCCTCCAGCGGGTGCGGGTCGGCGGCGTTCACGGCGACGCGCAACTCCAGCGCCGCGTCCCAGTCGGCGTCGTTTTCCAAAAGGCGTAGGGTCACGCCGCTGGGCAGGGGACGATCCGGCGCGGTGGTCGCCGGGGCCGTGAGCACCGTGTCGCGCGTGAGGCGGAACCCGGCGGCCCCGAACTCCTCGGCCGCGCCCGCCTCCCCGCCGACGGTGTCCAGCCCGAAGGTGACGTGCCGGGCCGTGGGGTGCGCCTCGCGGAAGCGGGCCAGCCACCGCTCCAGGCTGCCGGGCGCGGGCGGCGCGTGCAGCAGCAGAAAATTGCCCCACCAGAAGGTGGGATTGTCCGGCGTACGAACCACGGTGAAGTCGCCCCGGTCCTCGACCTGGGCTCCGGCCAGCCGCCTCAGGGCGAGGTCGGTGCGGTAGCCCAGTGCGTGGGGCGTGCGGAAGGGAGGCGTCATACCGGGCAGACTAAGGGCGGGCACCCCCGCCGGGCATCCGCCGAAGAGCGGAGGCTAACAGCCGTCGCTGCTGAAGCCCTCGCATGGTTCCCGCGGGGTCCAGGGCGTGTCCAGCGTCTTGCGGGCCAGGGCCAGCGCGAAGGCCGCCGCGTCCGTCACCAGCGCGGGCGAGAGGGTCCGGTCGGCGGGCGCGTGGTAGCCCCCGTCCAGCCCCCGGTGAATGAAGGCGGTCCGCACGCCCCAGCCGATAAACGGCACGTGGTCGCTGCTTCCCGTCACGCCAGAGGACCGGCCGAAGGACTCGCGCTCGGGCGGGCTGTCCTCGAACAGCCGCACGCCGGGGCGCACCAGCTGCGCGATGGGCCGCAGCTCGGCGTGCGCGGCCAATCCCAGCGGCTCGGCTCCCACGCCCACCATGTCGAGGTTGATCATCGCGCGGGTCTGCCGCAGTGGGAAGCGGTGCGCGTCCACAAAGGTGCGGCTGCCGTGCAGGCCGTCCTCCTCCCCGTCGAAGAGGACGAGCCAGACCTGCCCGGCCAGCGGGGTGCCTGCTGCCCGCCGCGCCGCCTCCAGCACGGCCAGCACGCCGCTCGCGTTGTCGTTGGCGCCCGGCGAGGCGTTCACGCTGTCGAGGTGCGCCCCGAGCACGATCTCGGGCTTCGCCTCCACCCGCGCCGCGATCAGGTTGGCCCCCGTGACCTCGCGCCGTTCCACCTTCGAGACCAGCTCCGCCTCATCGCCTGCCCGCGCCCAGACTTTGCGGCCGTCCGCCGCGCTGACCCACACCAGCGGCAGCGGGGTGCCCGAGATGCGCTCCAGCCGCGTGACCTCGCAGTCCTGCACGAGGACCAGCCCCAGCGCCCCCGCCTGGGTCGCCCGGCCCACGATCTCGCCGCGGGACAGCCCGGTGTCCTCCCAGTCCTGGCAGCGCAGCAGCGCGATCTGGCCGCGCAGGCCCCGCGCCTCCATCTGCTCGTGGGAGAGGCCGCCCGGCAGGGGCACCAGCCGCCCCGACTGCTCGCCGCCCCCGGCGCCGTAGAGGGCGTGGGCGGGCACGCGCAGGCCCCCCACCGTCAGCGTGCCCCCCCGGTCGAAGGGCCGCTCCAGCGTGACGGGCTGGCGGGTGACCCGGTAGCCCAGCGCCTCCAACTGTTCCTCCAGCCAGTCCAGCGCCCGCGCGTGCCCCGGCTCGCCCACCGGACGGGGGCCGAACGCCCGCACCTCGGCCCAGTCCGCCGCCACGGTGCGGGCCTGCGCCCCCTCCTGCAGGGGCGGATTCTGCGGACGGGTGCCCAGGTACACGCCGCCCGCCAGACCCAGGGCGGCCAGCAGGGGCAGCGCCCACTGTCGCGGCGGGCGGGCCGGGCGGGTGGGGAGGGCACGGCGGGGCATGGGGTCAGGGTAGCGGGTGGGGGGTAGGGACAGGCGCGAAGGTGCGGGCCTCCAGCCTCAGCAGACAGAAGTCGCCGGGGGCGGTGGTCTACACTGCCTGCGTGACCGAAGGGCCGACCGCCAATATCCGTAATTTTTCCATCATCGCCCACGTGGACCACGGCAAGTCCACGCTGGCCGACCGCATTCTGGAACGGCTCGGCGCGATGGGCGAGCGCGACAAGCGCGACCAGACCCTCGATACGCTGGAGCTGGAGCGCGAACGCGGCATCACCATCAAGTCGACGCCGATCCGCCTGACCTACCGCCGCGAGAGCGGTGAGGAGTACGTCTTCAACCTGATCGACACGCCGGGGCACGTGGACTTCAACTACGAGGTGTCGCGCTCGCTCGCCGCCTGCGAGGGCGTGCTGCTGCTCGTGGACGCCTCGCAGGGGGTGGAGGCGCAGACCATCGTCAACGCCTACCTCGCCATCGACAACAACCTCGAGATCGTCCCGGTGGTCAACAAGATCGACCTGCCCGCCGCCGATCCGGAGGGGGCCGCCCGCGAGCTGGAGGAGGTCATCGGCATTCCCGCCGACGACGCCGTGTTCGCCTCCGGCAAGGCGGGCATCGGCATTCCGGAGATTCTGGAAGCCATCGTCGAGCGCATTCCGCCGCCGCCCGGCGACCCGGCGGCACCGCTCAAGGCCCTGATCTTCGACTCCTTCTACGACGCCTACCAGGGCGTGATCCTGTTCGTGCGGGTGCTGGAGGGGACGCTGACGCCGAAGCAGCCCATCATGCTGTTCTCGACGGGCAAGACCTTCGAGGTGGACAAGGTGGGCACCTTCTCGCCGGGCCTCGTGGTGGGCGACTCGCTTCCGGCGGGCACGGTGGGCTGGGTCGCGGCGGGGATCAAGGACATCCACGACGCACAGGTGGGCGACACCCTGACGCAAAAGGACCGCCCCACCCCCGAACCGTTCCCCGGCTTCAAGCCCGCGCAGCCGGTGGTGTTCTCGGGCCTCTACCCCACCTCCACCGAGGAGTACCGCAAGCTGCGCGACGCGCTCGAAAAGCTCAAGCTCAACGACGCGGCCTTTACCTTCGAGCCCGAAACGTCGGAGGCGCTGGGCTTCGGCTTCCGCTGCGGCTTCCTGGGCCTGCTGCACGCCGAGATCGTGCAGGAGCGGCTGGAGCGCGAATTCGACCTCGACCTGATCGCCACCGCGCCCGCCGTGGTGTACCGGGTCACGCTGACCAACGGCGAAGTTTTTGAGACCCAGAACCCCGCCGAGTTCCCCACCCGCGACCGCATCAAGCAGGTCGAGGAGCCGTATATCAAGCTCTCGATCATGCTGCCCGAGGACTACGTGGGGCCGGTGATGCAGCTCCTGCAAGAACGCCGGGGCTCCATGATCACGATGAACTACGTGGGCAAGCGGGTCGAGCTGCTGTACGAGGTGCCCTTCGCGGAAATCCTCTACGACTTCCACGACCGCCTGAAGTCCATCTCGCGCGGGTACGCCTCGATGGACTACGAGCAGATCGGCTACCGCGAGGGCGAGCTGCGTAAGGTCGACATCATGGTGAACAACGAGGTCGTGGACGCCCTCGCCGTGATCGTCCACGAGGACAAGGCCTACTCGCTGGGCCGCAAGATCGTGGACAAGATGGCCGAGGTGATCCCCCGGCAGATGTTCCCGGTCCCCGTGCAGGCCACCATCGGCGGCAAGATCATCGCCCGCGCGACCGTGAAGGCCTACCGCAAGGACGTGCTTGCCAAGTGCTACGGCGGCGACATCTCCCGCAAGAAGAAGCTGCTCGAAAAGCAGAAGAAGGGCCGCGCCCGCATGAAGCAGATCGGCACGGTGGAGGTCCCGCAAGAGGCGTTCCTGGCGGTGCTGAGTACCGAGGAGTAACCGTCACCCCCGCCCGGCCTGCTCGCCTCCCCCCGGCGCAGCAGGCCGCTTCCGTGCCCCGCTCCACCTTCCCTCAAGATCACGCCCTCCCCAGCCGAGGAGTGCCCTCATCTGGGCTGCCTACTGTGTGAGAAAAGCCCGTCAGCTTCTCATCTCACGCCGAAAGGACGCCCGACCATGACCCACGCGCATGAGCCTTCGCCCGACCTGAACCGCATTCGCCCGCCCGCACCGCCCGTCTCGACCTTCGGGGGCACCCAGGTCCTGCGCCCGGATGTGGTGCGGGTGCGGCTGCCACTGGTCAACGTCTTCCTGATGGGCCTGCCCGGTGGGGACTGGGTCCTGCTCGACGCGGGGCTGCCGGGCACCGCCGGGCTGATCCGCAAGGCCGCCGACGAGTACCACGCGGGCCGTCCGCCGGTCGCCATCGTGCTGACGCACGGACACTTCGACCACATCGGGGCGCTGCACGACCTGCTGAAAACCTGGCAGGTGCCGGTGTACGCGCACCCGCTGGAGTTGCCGCACGTCACCGGGCAGACTCCCTACCCCTTCCCCGACCCCACCGTGGGCGGCACGACTAGCCTGCTCTCGCCCGCCTTCGTGCCCGGCCCCTTCGACTTCCGGCCCCACGTGCAGGCACTTCCGGAAGACGGCAGCGTGCCGCACCTGCCCGGCTGGCGCTGGCTGCATACGCCGGGGCATACCTCCGGGCACGTCTCGCTGTGGCGCGAAGAGGACCGCACCCTGATCGCCGGGGACGCTTTCGTAACCACCAAGCAGGAGTCGGCGGTCGGGGCTTTTGCTCTGCGGCCCACCATCATTCACCGCCCGCCCGCCTACTACACGCCCAACTGGGATGAGGCGCGGGACTCGGTGCGGCGGCTCTCGGCGCTGCATCCCTGGCTGGCTGTTACCGGGCACGGGCACCCCATGTCGGGGCCGGAGATGGAAGCCGACCTCGCGCGGCTGGCCCGCAACTTCGACGAACTGGGGCGCCCCCGCCGGGGCTGGTACGTGGATCATCCGGTGCCCGTGGGCGTGCCCCCGGTCGGCCCCGACCCCCTCAAGCAGCGGGTGCTGGCGGCCCTCGCGCTGGGGGCGCTGGCACTGGTGTTGACCCGGCGCCGCTAGAGCTTCCCTCTTACCTCCCTACACCGGGCGGGCCATCACGGGCGCGTCACAGGTGTGGGGATTCTGTCAGAGCGGGGTTTTTACACTCCCCTCCGTGAGCACAGGAGACGCGCAGGTCGCTCGGCCGGGAGTTCTGGGAACCGTGTCCCGGCTCCCGCACCTGCCGCGCCGCCTCCGCGTGGGCACGCGGGCGGGGACCTTGCGGGCACAGTTCACGCTGGTGATCTTCCTGCTGACCTTCCTGCCGAACCTCGGCCTCACCTTCACGCTGGCGGGCGAGGCGGCCTCGTCCACGCTGGCGCTGTGGCTCACCCTGGTCGCGGCGCTGTGTGGCGGGGTCGGCTACCTGCTGGGCGGCGTGCTGCTGCGCCCGCTGCGGCGGCTGGAGGGCGAGGTCGGGGCGGGCAGCTTCGCCCAGCCGCACCCGGACGACCCGGCGGAAATCCGGGCGCTGCGGGGGGCCTTCACCGGGCTGCTGGGACGGCTCGCCACCGAGCAGGAGCGGCGGGGTGCCTTTATGGCGACGCTGGTGCACGACCTGCGGACGCCGCTGATCGCCGCCGGGCACCTCGCACGGCTGCTGGGTCAGGGCGCCCTGAGCGCCGAGCAGCGCCGCGAGGTCGCGGGCGAGGTCGAGCGGGAGAATGCCCGACTGCTCGCCCTGGTCGCCCAGATGGCCGACGCCCACCGTTTCGAGCGCGAGGAGGTGCAGCTCTCGCCCTCGTGCACCGACCTCGGCACCCTGCTCGCGGAGGTGGCCCGGCGGCTCTCGCCCCAGGCGGAGGCGCGGGGCGTGAGCCTCACCGCAACCGGGACGGGCCAGGTCCCCGCCGACGCTGCCGTGCTGGAGCGGGCGGTGACCAACCTCGCGGCCAACGCGCTGCGCTACGCCCGCACCCGTGTCGAACTGCGCGTGACCCCGCAGGGGCTGGAGGTCCGCGACGACGGTCCCGGCCTGTGTGCGCCCCTCTCCGAACTCGCCCAACCCTTCAACGCGCAACCCGCCACCATCGCCGGGCAGCAGTACGCCGCCGGGATGACGGGCCTGGGCCTCTTTATCGCCCGCCGGGTCGCGGAGGCGCACGGCGGCTCGCTGGAGTACCGCCGCGACGCGGCCTCGCCCCTGCCCACCACGTTCTGCCTGCTGTTACCGGAGGTGACCCCTTGAGAATCGTGATTGCCGACGACCACCCCCTCTTCCGCATGGGCCTGAAATACGCGCTGCTGCACCAGGGCTTTGACGTGGTCGCCGAAGCCGCCGACGGCCTCCAGGCCCTGGGCGCCTGCCGGACCCTGGAACCCGACGCCGCCCTCCTCGACGTGAAGATGCCCGGCCTGACCGGCATCGAGGTCTGCGAGCGCCTGCGCCAGACCCACCCCGGCGTCGTCAGCGTCCTGATCACCACCTTCGCTGAGCCTGCCATCGTGCAAGCGGCGCGGGCGGCGGGGGCACGCGGCTACGTGAGCAAGGAAACCGACCCCGAATCGCTCGCCCGGCAACTGCGCGACATCGTGGCGCACCCCGACGTGGACCGCCTGCCGCAGGTCGAGGTGCCGCGCCTGACCCCCCGCGAGTCGGAGGTGCTGCCGCTCCTCGCCCAGGGCTTTTCCAACAAGGAGATCGCCAAGAACCTCGGCGTCAGCCCCGACACCGTCAAGGACCACCTCGCCCGCCTGTACGTGAAGCTCGAAGCCGGGGACCGCACCGAGGCGGTCAGCCGGGCGCGGAGCATCGGGCTGCTTCAGTAGGGCGGGCGCCGGAGAAGCAGGGAAGTGGGGACTGCCTCCGCTTCCCTGCTTCTCTAGCCCGCCCGTGCCCTTGGCTCCGCTGCGGCCCCTAGCCTGGGGCATGGGCACCCCTTTTCCCCTCTCGGCGCGGGTGCGCGGCCTCAAGCCCTCGGCCACGGTCGCGGTCACCTCTCGGGCGCTGGAGTTGCGGCGGGCGGGGGCGGACGTGCTGAGCCTCAGCGTGGGCGAGCCGGATTTCGAGACGCCGCCGCATGTGAAGGCCGCTGGCATCGCCGCGATTGAGGCTGGGCACACCCGCTACACGCCCGTGAACGGTCTCCCCGAGTTGCGCGAGGCCGTGAGCGCCAAGTTCGCCCGCGAGAACGGGCTGGAGTACGCGCCGGACGCCGTGACGGTCACGAGCGGGGGCAAGCAGGCGATCTTCAACGCCCTGCTCGCGCTGCTGAACCCCGGCGACGAGGTGCTCATCCCCGCCCCGTACTGGGTGAGCTACCCGGAGATGGTGGCCCTGACGGGCGCGGTGCCGGTGGCGGTGCCCACGCGGGCGGAGGCGGGCTTCGTCCTCGACCCGGAGGAACTGGCGGCGCGGGTCACCCCGAAAACACGCCTGATCGTGCTCAACAGCCCCGGCAACCCCACGGGAGCCGTGTACCCGGTAGAGGTACTGGAGGCGGTAGTCGACCTTGCCCGGCGCCGCGACCTCTGCCTGCTCTCGGACGAGATTTACGAGCATCTGGTCTATGACGCCGAGCACGTTAGCCCCGCCCGCTACGCCCCCGAGCGCACGCTGACGGTAAACGGCGCGAGCAAGGCCTATGCGATGACCGGCTGGCGCATCGGCTACGCGGGGGGGCCGCCGGAGTGGATCGCGGCGATGAACGCCTTGCAATCCCAGAGCACGACGGGGGCCTGCACCCTATCCCAGCACGCGGCCCTCGCCGCGCTGACCGAGCACGAGGCGACGGCCCGCTTCGTGGCAGAGGCACGGTCGGCCTACCGCGAGCGGCGGAACTTCCTCGTCGCAGGGCTGAACGAGTTGGGGTTACCCACTCCGACCCCGCAGGGCGCCTTCTACGTCCTGCCCGACTCCACCCACCTACATCCCGACGAACTGGAGGCGAGTCGCCTGCTGCTGGAGCGCGGCGGCCTGGCGGTCGTGCCCGGCACCGACTTCGGGGCGCCGGGACGGGTGCGCCTGAGCTATGCGGCGGGGCTGGACACGCTGGGGGAAGCGCTGCGGCGCATAGAAGCTGTGCTGACGGCTGAGGACTGACAGCTCTGCCCGGAACCCTTCCGCCCCCCACCCCGTACCCTAGCCGTATGACGAATGCTGATGGCAGTTACAGTCTCCGCGATTTCCTGGCCCAGACCGCCGAGCGCGACAATCCCGGCGAGGTCTTCGAACTCGAATCCAGCAAGATGCTGGAGGTCAAGGTCAATGGCCGCGTGTGGAGCAAGCTCGGCGCGATGATCGCCTACAAGGGCAACCTCTCCTTCAAGCGGGAGGGCACCCTGGAAGGCGGGCTGATGAAGGCCCTCAAGCGGGCGGTCAGCCAGGAGATGAGTCCGCTCGCCAAGATCGAGGGCCGGGGCGTGGCCTACCTCGCGGATCAGGGCAAGGAGATTCAGATTCTGCGGCTGTCCGGCGAGAGCCTGAACGTGAACGGCAACGACCTGCTCGCCTTCGAAGACAGCGTGCAGTACGACATCACCATGCAGCGCCGCGCGGCGGGCATGGCGGCGGGCGGACTGTTCAGCGTGCGGGTGCAGGGGCAGGGGCTGGTCGCCATCCTCAGCCACGGCAAGCCGCTCACGCTGCGGGTCACGCCGAACGAACCGATCTTCACCGACCCCAACGCGACGATTGCCTGGAGCGGCAACCTCCAGCCGCAGCTCCGCATGGCGACCGACCTGCGCTCCATGTTCGGGCGCGGCGGCGGCGAGACCTACCAGATGGTCTTCCAGGGCGACGGCTTCGTGGTGGTGCAGCCCTACGAGGAGTTCGAGGCCGGGATGTTCGGCGAAGGCGGCGGGGGCGTGGGCAAGACGCTGGGCGACCTGTTCGACTGAGGCCTGCGGCGGTGCCAGGAAGGGTGAGGGGCGCTCGTGGGTGCCTCCCACCCTTCCTCTGTTCTCCACACCCTCCAGGCCACCCGCTACACTCCCCCGGATGACCTTGATCGTGATGGCGACGGGCGGCACCGGGGGGCACATCTACCCGGCGGTCGCCACCGCGCGGGAACTGATGGGCCGGGGACACCGGGCGCTGCTGCTGGGACAGCGTGGCGGCATGGAGGAACGCTTCGCGGCGGATTCAGGCCTGGAGTTTCACGGGGTGGACGCGGGCAAGCTCGCCCGCAGCGGGCAGGGCCGCCCCGACCCCCGCGAACTGCTGCGGGCGGCGCGGGGGGTGGCCGAAGCGCGGGCCTTCCTGCGGGAGGCGCAGCCGGGGGCGGTCGTCGGGTACGGGGGCTTTGCCAGCCTGCCCGGAGTGCTCGCCGCGCAGAGCCTGGGCCTGCCCACCGTCCTGCACGAGCAGAACGCCCGCCTGGGCCTGACCCAGCGCCTCGCCGTGGGGCGGGCACGGGCAGTGGGCACGGCGTACCCGCAGGTCGTGGGCCTGAACCCCGATAAGGCCACCCAGGTCGGCATGCCCGTCCGCGAGGAGCGTCTGCCCCGCCCGGAGGCGCTGGCGCGGCTGGGCCTGCGCGAGGGAGCGCTGACCGTGCTGATCATGGGCGGCTCGCAGGGATCACTGGCCCTCAACACCGGGGTACCCGACGTGCTGCGGGCCGTGTTTGGGCCAGAAGGCCGCACCCCGGACGGCCAACCCGTGCAGGTGCTGCACTCCACCGGCCCGCGCTGGATCGACGAGGTGGCCCCGCGCGTGGCCGACCTGCCCTGGTACCACCCCGCCCCCTATGTGGACGCGGTCGCCGCGTGGTCGGCGGCCGACTTCGGGATCACGCGGGCAGGGACGGGCACGCTGGCAGAAGCCGCCTTTCACGGGGTGCCGCTGGTGATGGTGCCCCTGCCCGAGTCGGCGGAGAACCACCAGTTCCACAACGCGCAGAGTGTGCAGGGCGCGGGGGCGGGGCGGCTGGTGGAGCAGGCGGACCTCGCCGAGGCGCTGGGTGGGGCGGTGCTAGAGTGTGCGCAGCCCGGCACGCGGGCGGCGATGCGGGAAGCGGCCCT
This sequence comes from Deinococcus sp. NW-56, assembly GCF_002953415.1. Classification (NCBI taxonomy): domain Bacteria; kingdom Thermotogati; phylum Deinococcota; class Deinococci; order Deinococcales; family Deinococcaceae; genus Deinococcus; species Deinococcus sp. NW-56. The sequence goes on from NZ_CP026516.1 coordinate 1,945,022, forward strand.
GGGGCGCTCGCCCGCCGGGGCCGCCGCGCGGCTCGCGGACCTCGTGCTGCGGCACGTCCGCTGACTCTGCTCGCGTGCCTCCCCTCCTTCCCACCATGACTGATCCCTCCTCCCCCACCCCGAACGCCCCCGGCACCCCGTCCTCCCCGCATGGTCAGCCTCACTACCACCTGATGGGCATCGGCGGCATCGGCGTGAGCGCCTTCGCGCGGCTCCTTGCGGCGCGGGGGGTGCGCGTCAGCGGCTGCGACGAGCAGGCGTCCGAACTCACCGAGGGGCTCGTGCGCGAGGGGATCGCGGTGGCCCACACCCACGACGCCGCGCATGTGGCGGGCGTGGACGTGCTCGTCGCGTCGGAAGCGGTGCCCAAGGACCACCCCGAACTCGTCGCCGCCCGCGCCGCCGGGGTGGAGGTGCGGCCCCGCATGGCGCTGCTGGGCGAGCTGCTGACCGCCTCGCCCTCGGTGGGCGTGATCGGCACCCACGGCAAGACCACCACGACCTCCATGATCGCGGTGGCGATGGCGGGCGCAGGGCTGGACCCCTCTGCCTTTGTCGGCGGCATCGTGCCCGAGTTCGGCTCCAACGCGCGGCTGGGGGCGGGTCCCTTCGTCGCGGAGGTGGACGAGTCCGACCGGGGGTTCGCGGCCCTGAGCTGCGAGACGGCCGTGTTCACCAACGCGGAAGACGACCACGTGGGCGGCAACCAGGCGACCTACTGGGAGACGGTGGAGGAACAGCACGCCGCCTTCGCCCGCTTCGTGGGGCAATCGGGCCGGGTGCTGTACTGCGCGGACTGGCCGGGCTTGAAGGAGCTGTGCAGCACGGCAACGGAACGCCTGAGCTACGGCCAGGCGGAAGGGGCCGACTACCGCGCCCTGAACCTGCGTCCCGACGCCGAGGGCACCTCCTTCACGGTGACCCGCCGGGGCGAGGTGCTGGGCGAGGCCCGCGTGGGGCTGCCGGGCACCCACAACGTGCTGAACGCGCTCGCGGCGCTGGCCGTGACCGACCTTTACGGGGGGGACTTCCGGGCCGCCGCCGACGCGCTCGCCGCCTTCCGGGGACCGGGGCGGCGCTGGCAGCGGGTGGGCGAGCTGAACGGGGCGCTCGTGGTAGACGACTATGCGCACAACCCCACCAAGGTGGCGGCGGCGGTGCAGGCCGCGCGGCAGACCGGGCGGCGGGTGCGGGTGGTGTTTCAGCCCCACCGCTACCTGCGCACCCAGCAGTCCTGGCCCCGGCTGGCCGACGCGCTGATGCCCGCCGACGAGGTGCTCATCCTCGACATTGCGGCGGCTTCTGAAACGCCCATCCCCGGCATTCACGCGACGCTGGTCAGTGACCGGATGCGCGAGGGCGGGCACGCGGGCGTGCGTTACCTCCCCGACCGCAGCGAGGTGGTGCGTTACCTGCGCGAGACGGCGGACGCGGGCGACCTGATTGTGACGATGGGGGCGGGCGACGTGTGGAAGCTGTCCCGTGAGCTGGCCGTAGGAGGGCAGGCATGACCACCCTGAGTCCCAGCCGCACGGGGGCGCGGGTCGAGCGCCAGCCCCTCGCCCGCTACACCACCCTGGGCGTGGGCGGGGAGTCGGAGGTCTGGTTCGTTTCGGACCACGCCCAGCTCGCGGAGGCGATGGAGGCTCCATACCGCATCCTGGGCGGGGGCAGCAACCTCGTCGTCGCAGACGAGGGGGTGCCCGAGCGGGTCATCCGCCTGACCGGGCCGCTCGCGCAGGCGGACCTCACCCCTGATCCCGAACTCAGCACGCCCGAGCAGATCGTCACGGGCTGGGTGGGCGGCGGCGTGCCCCTCCCCGGTCTGATTCGCAAGCTCCAGAAACTCGGCCTGAGCAACCTTGAAGGCACGGTGGGCATTCCCGCGCAGGTCGGCGGCGCGGTGTGGATGAACGCGGGCACCCGCTACGGCGAGATGTTCGACGGCCTACATACGCTGGAGATCGTGACGCCGGACGGAATGCGGCAGGTCACGCCCGACGACCTCGCCTGGGGATACCGCAACAGCGGGATTCCCCGAAATCACATCGTGACCCGCGTGCGGCTGAAACTGCGGCCCTCCACCCCGGAGGAGGTGCTGGCGAAGATGGACTTCGCGGATCAGGCCCGCAAGAGGCAGCCCAAGATGAAGACGCCCGGCTGCGCCTTCAAGAACCCCGGCGGCGGGAAGGGGGCGGGTCAACTGATTGACGAGGCGGGCCTCAAGGGCACCCGCTTGGGCGCGGCCATGATTGCCCCGGAGCACGCCAACTTCATCGTGAACCTGGGGGGAGCGACCGCCGCCGATGTCCACGCCCTGCTGGATCTCATCCGCGAGCGGGTGGGCGTGCCGCTGGAGCTGGAATACGAGCTATGGCCGGAGACGCTGCCGGGGTAAGCGGCCAGCTTCCAGCCTCAGCCACAGAGGACCAAGCCAAAGACAGAGAAGGGGACGGCCGAAGCGTGACCAGATGCTCACGCTGACCGCTGGAAGCTGGTGGCTGGCCGCTACACTAGCCCCCATGACCGATCCCGACCCCCGGCCCAAAAACCGCCGGGTGCCCCCGCCGGGGCCTGCGCCTGAACCCACCCCCACCGAGCCGCCCGTCCCCGAACCTGTGGAGGAAGTCGCTCCCCCGCCGCCTCCCCCCCGGCCTCCCCGGAACCTGCGTCCGCTGTGGTGGACCCTGGGGGTCGCGGCCGCCTTGGGATTGATCGCGGCGAGCTGGTTCGCCCTGCCCATCCGCACAGTCACCGTGCAGGGCCACGAGCGGCTCTCGGAGGCGCAGGTGCGGCGGCTGGCGGGCCTGACGCCGGAGTTCGGGTGGCTGTACTACGGCCGCTGGCGGGCCGGGGGGCTGGCGCGGAGCCCCTGGATCGAGGCAGCGACCGTGACCCGGCGCTTTCCCGACGCGGTGGTCGTGCGGGTGCGTGAGCGTGAGCCCTTTGCCCGCTGGAAGAGGCCGGGCGGCGAGATCGTGACGCTGGCCGAGGACGGCACCCTGCTGCCGGGGGCACGGAATGTGGGCGGTCTGCCCCTGATCAGCGGGTGGGGACCGGACCGCCGCGCCGAGGCCCTGGCCCTGACGCGTGCCTTACGGCGTTACAATGTGCAGTCGGTCGCCTATACCCCCAGCGGGTTCACGGCGGCGACGCCAACCACGACGGCCTGGAGCGGGGACCTCTCCACGCTGCTGAAGTATGCTGGGGCCATCGTGCAATTTCCCGATCAAGAGATTCATATCTACCCCTGGGGGGTGAGCGTCCAGTAATGAAGGACAACCCGATCATCGTGGGGCTGGACATCGGCACCACCAAAATCACGACCGTCATCGGGGAAGTCGGCGATGACGGTTCGGTCGACATTATCGGCGAAGGCAGCGTGCCCAGCGAGGGCATGAAACGCGGCGCCGTCGTGAATCTGGAGCGGGCCACCGGGGCGATCCGCCAGTCGGTGCAGGCCGCCGAGCGCGTCAGCGGCGTGCGGGTGGCCTCCGTGTTCGTGTCGGTCGCGGGCAACCACGTCAAGGCGATCACCAGCCACGGCCTCGCGGCGATTCGCCGTCATCAGGAAATCAGCCAGTCCGACGTGGACCGCGCCATCGAGAACGCCCGCGCGGTGCCCCTCGACCCCAATCTGGAGATCATCCACACCCTGCCGCAGGAGTACGTGGTGGACGGGCAGGAAGGCATCAAGAGCGCGGTGGGCATGCACGGCGTGCGGCTGGAAGTCGACGTGCACATCGTCGCCGGAACCGCCGGGCCGCTGCTGAACCTGCGCCGCTGCGTGCAGGAGGCGGGGCTGAAGGTGGAAGGCTTCGTCCTCCAGGCCCTCGCCTCGGGCCTCGCCACGCTGGAGGCCGCCGAGCAGTCGCAGACGGTCGTGGTGATCGACATGGGGGGCGGCACCACCGACGTGGGCGTCTTCAAGCGCGGCAACCTCGCGCACTCGGCGTGCATTCCCATCGGCGGGGACCACGTGACGGCCGACCTCGCGCAGATTCTCAAGCTGCCGCACGAGGAAGCCGAGAACGTCAAGCGCCGTTACGGGGCGGCCGTGCCCGAACTCGCCGACCCCGACCTCACGCTGGAGATCACCACCGCGAACGGCTCGACGCACGCGATCAGCGCCTTTGAGCTGTCGCGCATCATCAAGCCGCGCCTCACCGAGATTTTCGGGATGGTCCGCGACGAGATCGATCAGGCGCTCGGCCCGGTGGAACTCGTGGCGCAGGGGGTCGTGCTGACGGGTGGGGCCAGCCTGCTGCGCGGGATTCCGGAACTCGCCCGCGACCGCTTCCGCCTGCCCGTGCGGGTGGGGCGTCCGCGCGGCATCGGCGGCCTGACCGACATCGTGAACGGCCCCGCGCACGCCGGGGGCGTCGGGCTGGTGCTGTACGGCATCGGGCAGGACGGCAAAGTGCCCGTGTCGGTCTTTCGCCCGGAGGAACCGGCGACCCCGCCCCCCACGCCGCAGCCCGCCGCCAAGGGCAACCCCGAACCCAAAAAGGACCCCGGTACCGTCACGGTAGCAGCCCCCGCGCCGAGCCAGCCTGCTCCCAAAAAGGAACGGTCCAAGGACGGGGTCAGCCTCAAGGACCGGGTGCGCGGCTTTTTCAAGGACTGGATGTAGGCCGCCCAACGGCAGGCAGCTCACCTTTGCCGTGCCGACCGTAAAGGTACGGTAAGCTACCCAGAGCAAAGCAGAGGGAGGCGACGCCTTCCCTCCGAAGGAGACATGATGCAAGCGGCGAGAATTCGCGTGATTGGCTTGGGCGGGGCGGGAAACAACGCCGTCAACCGCATGATCGAATCGGGACTTGAGGGTGTGGAGTTCGTGGCAGGCAACACCGACGCGCAGGTGCTGGCCAAGAGCCACGCCGAGGTGCGTATCCAGCTTGGCGACCGCCTGACGCGCGGCCTGGGCGCGGGTGCCGACCCCGAGGTGGGCGAGAAGGCGGCCCTCGAGGACCGCGAGCGCATCAAGGAATACCTCGACGGCACCGACATGCTGTTTATCACCGCCGGGATGGGCGGCGGCACCGGCACCGGCTCGGCGCCCGTGGTGGCCGAGATCGCCCGCGAGATGGGCATCCTGACGGTCGCCATCGTGACCCGGCCCTTCAAGTTCGAGGGGCCGAAGCGCCAGCGCGTCGCCGAAGAGGGGATCGCCAAGCTCACCGAGCGCGTCGACGGCATGATCGTCGTGAACAACGAGAAGCTGCTCACGGCGGTGGACAAGAAGGTGAGCTTCCGCGAGGCCTTTTTGATCGCCGACCGGGTGCTGTACTACGGGGTCAAGGGCATCAGCGACGTGATCAACGTCGAGGGCATGATCAACCTCGACTTCGCGGACGTGCGCAACATGCTCTCCAACTCGGGCACGGTCCTGATGGGCATCGGCGCGGGCCGGGGCGAGAAGGTGGCTGAGGAAGCCGCCATGAGCGCGATCCACTCGCCGCTGCTCGAGCGCGGCATCGAGGGTGCCCGCCGCATCCTGATCAACGTGACGGGCGGCTACGACCTCTCCATGACCGACGCCAACGAGATCGTGGAAAAGATCCGCGAGGCCACCGGCTTCGAGGACCCCGACATCCTCTTCGGCATCACCCCCGACGAGGCGGCGGGCGACGAGGTGCGCGTCACCGTGATCGCCACCGGCTTCGGCGAGGGCACCTTCCCCGGCACGCTCTCGGCCGGGATGGGCATGGGCAAGCCTGGGGGCCGCAGCTCCAGCCTGGAGACCTTCGTGCGCCCGGTGCGCGGTCAGGGCGGCGGTTCCTACGATCCCAAGGACTACGACATCCCCGCTTTCCTGCGGAACGTCGGGCGGGACTGAGCTCAAACCGGGAGGGGGCCACGCGCAGATGCCGTGGCCCCCTTCTTCTCTCCACCGGGCTAGATGCTCAGCGTCATGGCGCAGCGGTACAGGTCACGGCTCACGTCCTTGCGCCGCTCCCAGGTCTCGTGCAGGGGCGTGTGGACAACCTCGCCGTTGACGCGGCCCACCATCACGCCCCCCACGCCGTCCATCAGGGCGTAGACGGCGGCTTCTCCCAGACGGCTGGCGAGCACCCGGTCGCTGCTCACGGGCGAACCGCCGCGCTGGATGTGGCCCAGGATGCTCACGCGCGTCTCCAGGCCAGTCCCGGCCTCGATCGCGCTCGCCACCCCCTGCGCCCCGCCCGGATACCCTTCCGCGACGATGATGATGGAGCTGGCCTTGCCCTTCGCCACGCTGTCCTTGACAATCTGGACCACTCCGTCCACGGGCTTGGGGTCTTCGGGGATGAAGACCTCCTCGGCGCCTCCCGCGACCGCCACCTCCAGCGCGATGTGCCCGGCGTGGCGGCCCATCACCTCGATCACGAAGATGCGCTCGTGCGAGGCCCCGGTGTCGCGCAGCTTGTCCACCGCGCCCAGCGCCGTCTCCACCGCCGTGAAGTACCCGATGGTGTGGTCGGTGCCGTACAGGTCGTTGTCGATGGTGCCGGGAATGCCGACGATGGGAATGCCGTGCTCCTGCTGCAAGTAGTACCCGCCGTGAAAGGAGCCGTCCCCGCCGATCACGATCAGGCCGTCCACCCCCCACTCGCGCAGGTGAGCCGCCCCGCTCGCGCGGCCCTCGGGGGTGCGCCAGGTCTTGCTGCGGGCGGTGAGCAGGACGGTGCCGCCCCGCTGAATGGTGTTCGCCACGTCGCGGGGACCGATCATCCGCAGGTCGCCCCGGTGCAGGCCGGAAAAGCCCCGGCGCACGCCCACGACCTCGATGCCGTGGTGGGTGGCGGTGCGGACCACGGCGCGGATGGCGGCGTTCATGCCGGGAGCGTCGCCGCCGCTCGTCAGGACGGCCAGCCGCTTGATTCCGGCGGAGTTGGGATGTGGCTCGGCGTGCGGGAGGTCAGCGGGCTGGGGCAGATCGGCAGGCGGCAATTCAGACATGGCAGACCTCGGAGGTGGGGAGGGATTCAAGGCGACGTGACCCGCAGGGCCAGCGCATAAGCGTCATTCTTACGCAAACCCGCCGCGACGAGCAATTCCCGGATTTCACGGGCCGGGCGGCCCTCGGCGGCCCACGCGCGGGCCTGCGCCTCGGGGTCGGGAGCTTCCTCGCCGGGCAGGAGGGTGCCCTGGGGCCGCCCGGCCACCACCACCACGATCTCGCCGCGCACCCCTTCCCCGAAGTGGGCGGTGAGGTCCGCGAGGGTGCCCCGCGCTGTCTCCTCGAAGCGCTTGGAGAGTTCGCGGGTCACGCTGGCCCCCCGCTCGGGGCCGCAGGCGGCGGCGAGGGCAGCGAGGGTGTCCCCCAGGCGGTGCGGACTCTCGTACAGCACGGTCGTTTCGGGGCGGGCGGCGATGGCGGCCAACCTCTCCTTGCGTTCGCGGCCCGAGCGGGGCAGGAAGCCCTCGTAGGTAAAGCGGGCGGTGGGCAGGCCCGAGAGGACCAGCGCGGGGACGAAGGCGGTCGGGCCGGGCAACACCTCCACCGGAATCCCGGCCTCCACCGCCGCCCGCACGAGTTCCGAGCCTGGATCGCTGATGCCTGGCGTGCCCGCGTCGCTGACGTAGGCGAGCCGGGGGTGTGCCTCCAGCACGGCGGGGGCGCGGTGCATGGTGTGGGCGTCCAGGCGCACGAGGGGACGGCTGATGCCCAAGTGGGTCAGCAGCGCCCCCGTGCGGCGGGTGTCCTCGCAGGCCACGGCGTCGGCACCACGCAGCACCTCCACCGCCCGGAAGGTCAGGTCCCCGAGGTTGCCGACCGGGGTGGGGACCAGCCACACGTGGGGGGAGGTGGAGGCAGCGGCCCCCGTCTCGTCGGCCGGAGTCAATCCTCGCCCCTGCCCTGGGGCACGCTGCCCGGCAGGGCGGACTCGGCGGCGAGGCCCGGCAGTGGCTTGATCCGCACGCGCACCCGGCGGCGGGTCAGGGCACTGGTGATGCGGGCACGCAGCAACTCGGCCTCGCCCACCGTGACCGTCACGACCGTGCCCTCGGGCAGCCGCGCCCCGACCAGCACGACGACGCCGCCCTCCACGATGCCCTTGTACGCCCTCATGGCCTCCACTCTAGAGCCTGACACCGCCGGGCAGGGCAGGAAGGCTCACGCTTCCCGGCCCTGTGCCCGGCGCTGGCGGCGCTCGGCGTTGGACAGGGCCTCGCGCAGCGCCACGATCTCGCCCTCGCGGGCGCCTCCCAGCCGGGCGTAGCGGTCGATGACCTCGGCGGCTTCGCGGCGGCGGCCCAGGCGCAGCAGGATCACCCCCAGGTGCTCGCCCCCCACGAAGTAGGCGCGGGGATTTTCCGGGTCGGCCAGCACCTGTGCCCGCGCCGACGCCAGCCGCTCCAGCGTGACCCGGTGCCGCCCCACCTGCCAGCGCACCAGGTAGGTCGCCAGCGCCAGCGTGACGAGCGCCCCCAGGGTGGCCGCGCTGTACGCCTCCGGCACCCCCACCTGGGTCCCCAGCCGCACCATCAGCGGAAAGGAAAACGCCAGCACGACCAGGACAGCCAGGGTCGCGGCGTAGTTCATGGGCGGCAGTCTAGCCTGTCGCCGCCCGCCTGGAACACCGTGAGCCCCCCCGCCGCCCTATCCTCTCCCCCATGCGCCTGCACCTCATCACCGTCGGGGACCCCAAGCTCGCCTACGCGAAGGCGGGCTGGGACGAGTACGCGGGGCGGCTGGGGCGCTACCACAAGCTGCGCGTGACACGGGTGACGGGCAAGACCCAGGCCGCCGAGAGTGGGGCGATCGCGCGGGCGGCGGGCAAGGCCCCGCTGGTGCTGCTCGACCCGCGCGGGCGGCAATTCAGCAGCGAGGGGCTGGCCGCCTTTCTGGAGGCCGAGGCCGTGAGCGGCACGGGCGAACTCGCCTTCGCGGTGGGCGGGCCGGACGGGCATACCGACGCGCTGCGGGCCGGGGCACGGCGGCTGTGGAGCCTGGGCGACCTGACGCTGCCCCACGACCTCGCCATGATCGTGCTGGTGGAAGCGCTCTACCGGGCCTCCACGATCACGGCGGGGGAACCGTACCACCGGGGGTAACACCCAAACGAGAGGGGAGACGCGCAGAACGTCTCCCCCTCTTCGGCCAGTGCGGCTTAGACGCTCTGCACCTCGAAGTGCAGCCCCAGCGCCTCCGTCTCCGCGTTGGGGTCCTTGCCCGCGACGAGGGCGTACCCGGCCCGCTCGGGGGTCAACCACTCGGCGGTGACCCGTCGCAGGTCGTCCAGGGTGACGGCCAGCAGGCGGGCCTTGTACGCCTCCTGCACCTCGGGGGTGTAGCCCGCCTGATCCCCGAAGAAGCGCAGGCGCCCGGCGGTGTCGGGGCTGGTGAGGGGATCGAGGGTCTTGCTGGCCCCCAGGATGGCCTCGGTGAGTTCGCGCGCGCCGAGGTCGCCCGCCAGGAAGGTGGGCACGTCCCGGAAGACCTCGTAGGTGCGGGCGACGTGGGGGTCGCGGTAGCTGCTCATGGTGAAGACCCCGGCCCGCGCGTCGAAGGCCGCGCTGCCGCCGTACGCGCCGCCCTTCTCGCGCAGTTCGGGGAGCAGGTACTCGCTTCTGAGGAGGCGCGAGAGCACCAGCAGCGCGGGGCTGTCGGGGTGGGTGTAGGGGACCGTCTGCCACGCGACCGCGTTGAAGGCGACGGGCGAGTCGGTGAGCCGCGCCTGCGGACCGCCCGCGAGGGTGCCGGGCTGGGGCCGCCCCACGGCCTCCCCCTCCCCGAAGGTGGCCGTGATGGGGGCGAGGTCGAGCGCGGCGTCCTCCGGGGTGGCGGTCAGGCACAGCAAGGGTTCGCCCTGGAGAATCAGGTCGCGGATGCGGGCGAAGCGCGAGAGCAGCGCGTCCACCTCGGCCTCGCCCCCCTCCACGATGCGGGTCAGGGCGGTCAAGGCGGTCAGGCCGCTGAACTCCTCCTCGATGCGGGCGGCGGGACTGACCTGTGCCCCGGCGAGGCGCTCGGCGTAGGCGCTGCCCGCGTTCACCACGCTGGCCTTCAGGCCCGCCAGCCGCTGCTTGAGGAGCTGATCGAGGCGTTCGCGGGTGAACTCCGGCGCCGCAATCAGGTCGCGCAGCACGTCGACCAGCGCCGCCGCGTTGCGCGAGAGGGCCTTGCCGCCGAAGGTCAGCGAGAGGCGCAAGGCGTCGAGATCGCCCGGCTGACCGCCCACGCCCACGCTGGCGCTCACGCCACCCGTCACGGCCTCGATGCGGCGGGCCAGCGCGAGGTAATCCTGCCCGGCGGCCCCGCTGCGGGTGACCGCGTAGGCGTAGAGGGGGAGGGTGCCCAGGAGGTCTTCCGGCACCTCGGGCAGGCGCACCTGCACGTCGAGGTACACCAGCCCGCCCGTGGGCTGCGGCACCCGGCCCACCAGCGCCCGGCGCACCGTCTCGGTGTCGTAGGGGACGCGCAGCACGGTCGCGGGCACATCGTTCAGGGTCAGGGTGGGGAGCACACTGGGGTCGCTGGGCTGCTCCTGAAGTTCCTTCAGGCGCAGGCTCTCCGCGACGATGCGGGCGTGGTCCTCCTCGGTGAAATTGGCGCTGAGACGCTCCACGAGTTCGCGCTCGCTCTGCTCGGTGCGGGCCATCAGCTCGGGGTCGGGGCGCAGGACCAGGGTCACGCGGTGGGGGTTGTCCAGCAACTCCCGCTCGATCATCGGCTCAAAGACGCGCCCGGCAGCGAGGTCGGCCCGCAGCCGCTCCAGCTCGGCCTCCAGCCGCAGCCCAGTCACCGGGTCGCCGCCGTAGAGCCACGGCCCCAGCAGGCGGAACATGACTTGCAGGGCGTAGGGGAAGCCGCTGTTGGACACCTCGCGCTGACTGATCTCGAACTGGTGCAGGCTGCTCTCGATCAGGGTGGGGTCAATGCCCTCGTCCGCGATCTGGCGCAGGGTGCCCAGCACCAGCGCTTCCACCTCGTCGGCCTGGCCCGCGCTCAGGCCCTTGAGTCCGGCGGCAAAAGCCCCCTCGCGGAAGGAGTCGCGGTAGCCCGTCAGGTCGGCCAGCGCACTCCCCAGCCCCGACTCGATCAGGGGACGGGTCAGCGGCGCGGCGGGGTTCCCCAGCAGCACGTCCGAGAGAACGCTCCAGCGCAGGTTGTGGTCGGGGTCGGTGGTGTGCCCCAGCTTCCAGGCGACGAGGACCTGCCCGCCGCGCTCCACGTCGGTGCCGGGGTAGCCCACCTCCATGCGGCGCGGCTGGGAGAAGTTCGGCTGGTCGGGAATGCTCACGTCCAGCGTCTGGGGGCTGAACTTGGACATCACGTGCGCCTCGATCTCGTCCAGCACGCGGGTCAGGTCGAGGGTGCCGTAGGTGTAGAAAAAGGCGTTGCTGGGATGGTAGTGCGCGGCGTGGAAGGCCCGCAGGTCCTCGTAGGTGAGGCCGGGGATGTGTTCGGGCGCCCCGCCGGAGTTGTTCGCGTAGGTGAGGTCGGGGTAGAGCGCCGCGCCCAGCGAGCGGTACATCACCGCGCCCGGCGAGGCCATCGCGCCCTTCATCTCGTTGTAGACGACGCCCTGAAGCTTGAGGGTGCTCGTGGGGTCGTCCGGCGTCTCGAACTCGAAGCGGTGCCCGTCCTGCCGGAAGCTCTCGTAGCGCATCAGGGGAAAGAAGGTCGCGTCGAGGTACACGCCCAGCAGGTTGAAATAGTCCTGCTCGTTGCGGGTGGAGAAGGGGTAGGTCGTCCAGTCGCTCGCGGTCATCGCGTTCATGAAGGTGTTCAGCGACCGGGGCAGCATGGCGAAGAAGGGGTCGGCCACCGGGTACTGCTGGCTGCCCATCAGCACGACGTGTTCGAGGATGTGCGCCACCCCCGTCGAATCCTTGGGCACCGTCGGGAAGGTCACCCCGAAAGCGAGGTTGTCGTCCTCGCGGGCGACGTGGGCGTGCCGGGCGCCGAGCTCATGGCGCAGCAGCACCAGCGTGCCCTGCATCTCCGGCAGGGCCTCCACGCGCTCGACGGTGTAGCGGCCGAGGCGGTCGCCGGGGGCGGGCAGGGCAGGGCGGGTGGTGACGGTCATGGGAGAAAGTCTAGCGCCGGGGCCGGGAGGCACACGCCGCATGCCCGCGGGGTACGCTGAGCCATGACCGACCTCCTGATTGGGCTGGGGCTGATCGGCGTTCCCGCCGCGCTGACGCTGGGGTTCTGGAAGCTGCGCCCTGGGCTGGAGCGCGGCTCCGGAAGGGTGGACCCGCTGACCGGAGCGCTGTTCTTCGGGGCCGTGGAGCGGGGGGCCGAGGGGCTGAAGTTGGAGGAGGGCGCCGCGCAGGCCAGACGGGGCCGCGAAAGCTGACCCTCCACCCCGACCGTCCTCATGCGGGGCCGCTACACTTCCGCCATGCGACAACTCACCTCCGCGTGTGTGCTGCTGCTCGGCACCCTGGTACTCGGGGCGTGCGGCGACACGCTGCCCACCGGATCGGGCGCGACGGGTCTGCGCGACGCCCTGAACTTCACGACGACCAGCCTGCCCGTGGCCTACGCGGGCGAGCGTTACGAAGCGCCCGTCACGGTGGCGGGTGGCGCGGGGCCGTACACGGTGCGCCTCGCGTCGGGGAAGCTGCCCGACGGCGTCACCCTGAGCGGGATGCGGCTGACGGGCACGCCCACCAAGACGGGCGCGTACACCTTCACCCTGGAAACGGCCGATGCCAACCTCAGCTCCAAGGTGCGCGAGTACACGCTCAACGTGAACGACCTGCCGCCGCTGGCCGTCAAGCCCCAGCTTCCGAGCGGCGAGCTGCGCGGCGAGACGCGCATCCCGCTGAACATCACCGCCCCGCGCACCGTCCGCGCGGCCCGCGTGACCTGGGAACTGCCGGAGGGCGTGACGGTGACGCGCGTGCAGCCTGCCGACGCTGCCGGGGTGCTGTTCTGGAAGGTCGCGGGCCGCACCCTGACCGTGGACCTGGGCTTCAAGAGTGTGCCCGCAAACGGCACCCGCGTCGCTCTGGTCGCTCTGAAGCCGCAGAAGGTGGTCAAGCTGGACGCGACCCGCTTCGCGTTCGAGGCACGGGACGGGGCGGGCAAGCTGCTCGCCGAACAGAAGCTTCCCGCCCCGCCTGCTCCCGCACCGACGGCGGCTCCGGCCCCAGCAGCGGCCCCAACGACGGGCGGCACAGGCACGGCGGCCCCGGCGTCGTCCACGGCCACGCCACCCGCGCCCGCCGCGAACCCGGCGACGACCACGCCGAACCCCACGACGCCTGCCGTACCCTCCACTCCCCCGGCCACACCCGGCAGTGGGGGCGGGCAGTGAGGCGGGCACTGACGCTGCTGGCCGCGCTGGCGCTGGGGGCCGCGCCGCTCATGGTGCAGGCGACGACGGCCCCCACCCTCACGCTGACCCAGCAGGCGCGAAAGGCGGCGATCATCGTGCGGGCCACGCTGGGCACGTCCACCCGCGTCACCGAGGGCGACGTGACCTGGGTGGTTTACCCCCTCACCGTGGCTGAGGCCGTGGTGGGCGACCCCGCGACCCTGCCGCAGCGGGAGGGCAAGCCCGCGCTGTACGTGCTCGCGGGGCTGGAAGGCGTGCCGGAACTCCGCGCCGGGCAGGAGGGGTTCTTCCTGCTCTACGGTGGACGCATGGACAGTCCGCTGGTGGGCTTCTCGCAGGGCTTCTATCCCATCGTGAACGGCAAGGTGACGCGGCCGGGTGCGACGGCTAGCGACACCACTTCCACGGGTACAGGCACGGCGACGGCCACCGCGCCCTCTACGGCGGCGGGAGCAGCCACCACTCCGGCAACGGCTGGGGCAGCCGGAACCCCTCCCACCACAACGACGCCGAGTGCGCCTGGGACAACGGCGCCCGCCTCTCCAGCGGCGACGGGAACGACCGGGACCACGGGCGCAACGGGCACGGCCTCCCCCACCGCGACGACTCCGACAACCCCTCCAGTCACCAGCGGCACACCTCCGACAACAACCTCAGCCGCAGCGACCCCACCCACCGCCCCTGCTGACCCAAACGCCTTTCCCACTGACCCGGCCGCCTTCCGGGACGCGCTGCGGGCGGCGCGGGGGGGCCAGTGATGCGGCGGGTTTCTCTGCTGGCCCTCGCGCTGTTGGCGGGCACGGCGGGCGCGGCGAGCGTGAAGCTGCGTCCCCAGGGCGCGGACCTCACCCGCGCGGTGGAGGCGGCGCTGGCGGCCCTCAGCACGCCCGAGAATCCGGTCACCCTGGACACCAGCGGCGGCCCGGTGCTGGCGCTGGGGGGCACGGTGCCCTTCAACCCCGACGTGGCCGCCCGAACCCTGACGGTGGGTGGTGAGCGCCGCATCGAGTTCAACCCGCAGGGACCCCTCCCGCTGGCCGAGGTGCTGCGAACCGAACTCACCCGCGAACTGGGCCTGAGGGAATGGACGCCCGCCGCCGCCCGCGTGCGCCTCAGCGGAGCGGACCTTAATGGGGACGGTACCATCGACCTGACCGACCTCGCCCTGCTGATGAACAACTACGGCAAGACGGGCGCTTTGGCGGGCGACCTCAACGCGGACCGCAAGGTGGACGACGCGGACGTGCGGCTGTTCTCGGCGCAGTACAAGTTCTAGCCATCAGCTCTCAGCCGTCAGCGGTCAGCAAAAAAAGCTGATGGCTGACGGCTGAGAGCTTTTCCCCTGCTACCCTGCCCCCATGACAGGCGACGAGCGCGACACCATCGACCTTCAGGACTTCCTGAAGCTGCGCGGCATGGTCGAGACCGGCGGCGAGGCCAAGTTCCGGGTGCAGGGCGGCGAAGTGCGGGTCAACGGGGAGATCGAGACGCGTCGGCGCAAAAAACTGCGCCGGGGTGACGTGGTGGAGTATGCGGGCGAGCGCCTGCGGGTGGACTGGTGACCGGGGACGCGGCCTGGGCAGAAGCCCTGCTCGACTTTCGCCGCCGCAAGGACGCGCACTTCGCATCGGGCAAGGGGCCTATTCCTGCGGACGCGCTGGCCGACTTCCACGGCCTGAGCTACTTCGCCCCCGACCCGGAGTGGACCTTCGTGCTGCCCGTCGAACCGGGCGACGGCGCCGAGGTCACCCTAGCGACGAACACGGGCGAGCCGCGCCCGATGGCCCGCTTCGGGGAGGTCACGCTGCCGCTGCCGGACGGCCCCCACCGCCTCACCCTCTTCGCCCCTCCCAGCGATGAGGCCCCCGCACGGGTCTTTGTGCCTTTCCGCGACGGCACCAGCGGGCAGGACACCTACGGGGCCGGGCGCTACCTCGACGCGCCGCTGGCCCGCACCCCGGAGGGATTGCGGGTGAGCCTCGACTTCAACCTCGCCTACCACCCGTACTGCGCGTATGGGGACGGGTGGACGTGCCCGCTGCCGCCGCGCGAGCACTGGCTGCCGGTCCCGGTGCGGGCGGGGGAGCGGCTGCCGGAAGCGGAGCAGCCTTAACTCAGGACCCGTCGCCTCCGACCTCTGGACCCCCCACCAGTCCCGGATCAGGCCACAGCCGCAGATTGGCCGGTCCCGCCACGTCGCGCAGGTCCACCGGGCCATAGGCGCGGGAATCCAGACTCTCCCCGATCAGGCGGTTGTCGCCCAGCACCCAGACCTTGCCGGGAGGCACCCGCAGGGGCGGCTGGTCGCTCAGCACGCCGTCGTTGACGTAGCTTTCGGCCAGCACGCGGCCATTCACGACGACCTGACTGTCGCGGATTTCGACCGTCTCGCCGGGGAGGGCGATCAGGCGCTTGACGTTGTAGGGACGGTAGCGCAGCCCCAGCCGGGTGTCGTAGCTGTAGGGGCTGTCGGCGGGGGCCTTGAAGATCAGCAGGTCGCCGCGCTGCGGGTAAGGGGTGGGCAGGCCCCAGGCCCGCAGCCAGCGCGGGTACTTGAGCAGCAGCAAGAGGTCGCGGTTATGGAGGGTCGGCTCCATCGAGTCGCCGTCCACCCGCGCCAGGGTCGCCCCGAAGGTGGTCGCCAGCCACACCGGGAACAGGGCTCCCAGAATCCAGACCCGCCAGACCTCGCGCCAGCCGCCGGAGACTCGCGGAGAAGGGGCGGGCGGCGTCACGCGGGGCATGCTAGAGCATTTGCCGCCAGGGGGCCGCCGCCTTCACCGCCACTTCAGAGTCTGGGCGTGGGGCCGGGGCGGGGGCTAGGCTGGGGCGCATGACCGCTCAGGAACTCATCGTCGAGAAGTACCACGAGGGACAGGGCACCCCGGCGCAGGTGGGCAAGATGGTCCGGGTCCACTACACCGGCACGCTGGAGAACGGCCAGAAGTTCGACTCCAGCCGCGACCGGGGCGAGCCCATCGAGTTCCCGCTGGGCGTGGGTTACGTCATCCCCGGCTGGGATCAGGGCATCGCGCAATTGCGGGTGGGCGACAAGGCGCGGCTGACCATTCCCGGTCACCTCGCCTACGGGGCGGCGGGCGTTCCCGGCGTGATTCCGCCGGGCGCGACGCTGATTTTCGACGTGGAACTGGTAGACGTGCGGTAAGGGAAGCGGCCAGTCGCCAGCCTCCGGCGGCCAGAAAGACGGGCGCCCCGCATCTCGCACGTGGGGCGTTGTTTTGGCAGGTGAAGGCAACTTTCCCATCCGACGTGCAGGATCTTCGGTGAAGGTGGGGAGTAGAGAGGCAGAAGGCTCAAGGGACTTCCCCCTGGCCTTCTGCCTTCCGCCTTCTGCACCCCTCGCCAGAGGTCTATTCCTCGTTCTCGTCCAGCGTGTCGCCCATCCGGGGGATGGGGTCACCGTCCGGAATTTTCATGTTGCCCTGCTCGTCGATCCCGCCCGTGCCCTCGTAGCCGAGGTCGGTGGTGCCGGGGCTGTCCTGCACCACGCCCGACTGCGGGGTGGGGAATTTGGTGGCGCTCTCCGAATCGGTGCTGCGCTGCTCCTGGGGGGCGTCGTTCTGCTCGTCGCTGCGGCGTCCGGTCATGGGGGCACGCTAGGCCGGGGCACGGGCGGGTGCGTGTGCCGGGCGTGAAGCGGGGTTCACGGGGCTACAATCGCCTCACCCATGTCCAGATTGCTCATTCTGTTGACGGCCGCGCTGTCCGCCGCTCCGGCCCTGGCCCAGACGCCCGCCCCCACGCCCCTACCCCTTCTGGCTCAGGCGGCCAAGCCTGCCGCGATCCAGCCCATCCCCGCGAACGTGCTGCGCGTGCGCTACGTGCGGCCCGACGGCCAGTACGCGGGCTGGGGCCTGCATGCCTGGGAAGACACCACCGCCCAGGTGGAATGGAGTAAGCCCCTTCCCCCCACCGGGCAGGACGCGGGCGGCGTGTACTGGGACCTGCCGCTCAAGCCGGGCGCCCGGAAGGTCGGATTGATTGTCCACAAGGGCGACACCAAGGACCCCGGCGCCGACCAGTTCGCGGACCTCACCAAGGGACGCGAGGTGCTGATTCAGAGCGGCAAGGCGGAACTGGCCTACGTCTCCCCGGAGCCGCCCGTCCCCGCCGGAAGCGCCCGCGTGAACTACTACCGCCCCGACGGCAACTATGCGGGCTGGGGCCTCCACGTCTGGGAGGGTGCGAAGACGCCGACCGAGTGGGCCAAGCCTCTCCCGCAGACCGGGACGAACTCCTTCGGCGTGTACTGGGACGTGCCCATGAAAGACGGCTGGCAGAAACTGAACTTCATCGTGCACAAGGGCGACGAGAAGGACCCCGGCCCCGACCAGAGCCTCGCGCAGACCGCCGGGAACCAGGCCTGGGTCGTGAGCGGCAAGCCCGAGGTCTACACCACCCGCCCCGACACCAGCGTCCGCACGGTGGGTGACCTGACCAAGCAGCAGGCGATCATGGTGGGCGCGGACCTCGTGGCGGTGCGGCCCGAGTTGGTGCAGCCCGGTGCCCTCCTGACCCTGCACACCTCGCCCACCGCCGCGCTGAAGCTCACCCCGGCGGGCGTGGAGGGCGGCGACACGCTGACCCTGCTGCCGGTAGAGGGCGGGATGACCCCGGCGCTGCGTGCCCAGGTGCCCCACCTGGCGACCTACGCCCTGCTGCGGGTGCGCGAGGAGGACCGCGCCCAAATCGGCGCCGCCCTGCGCGGCCAGCTTGCCGTGAGCAGCGCCCTGCCCGACGGCACCCTGCTGGGCGCGACCGGGGTGCAACCCGCCCGTGCGCTGGACGCCCTGTACGCCTATGACGGTCCCCTCGGCGTGACCTGGGCGGGGGGGCGCCCCACCCTGCGCCTGTGGGCACCCACCGCGCAGGACGTGAAGCTGCGCCTTTCCAATGCGGACGGCAGCGGCGAGCGCACCGTCGCCCTCACCCGCGACGCGAAGGGCGTCTGGAGTGCGACGGGCGAGCCGGGCTGGAAGGGCCTGGGCTACCGCTACGAGGTGCGCGTCTTCGCGCCCAGTACCGGGAAGGTCGAGACCAACCTCGTCACCGATCCCTACGCGGTGGCGCTGAGCCTGAACTCCACGCGCGGGATCATCGCGGACCTGAACGACGCGGCCATGAAGCCCAAGGGTTGGGACACCCTGAAAAAGCCCGAGCTGGCGAGCGTCTCCGACCTCAGCCTGTATGAACTGCATGTGCGGGATTTCAGCGTGCTGGACCAGACGGTCCCGGCCGCGCAGCGTGGGACATACCTCGCCTTTACCCAGGGCAGCAGCGCGGGCATGAAGCACCTGGGGTCGCTGGCAGACGCGGGCCTGAAGGCGGTTCACCTCCTACCCACATTCGACATTGCGACGATCAATGAGGACAAACGGACGTGGCGTACCACGCCGCCCGATATTTCCACTCTGCCTCCGAACAGCGAGCAGCAACAGCAACTCGTCACCAACGTCAAGGACCAGGACGGATTCAACTGGGGCTACGACCCCTACCACTACACCGTGCCGGAAGGCAGCTACGCGGTGAACCCGGCGCAGCGGACCCTGGAATACCGCCAGATGGTCGCGGCGCTGAACGGGGCCGGGCTGCGGGTCGTGCAGGACGTGGTGTACAACCACACGAACGCCTCGGGGCAGGCCGAGCGCAGCGTGCTGGACAGGATTGTGCCGGGGTACTACCACCGCCTCAATCTGGACGGTGCGGTGGAGACGAGCACCTGCTGCGCGAACACCGCCTCCGAGCACCGGATGATGGAAAAGCTGATGATCGACTCGCTGCTGACCTGGGCGCGGCAGTACAAGGTCGACGGCTTCCGCTTCGACCTGATGGGCCACCACATGCTCGTCAACATGGGGAACGTGCGCCGGGCGCTCGACGGCCTGACCCTGCAGAAGGACGGCGTGGACGGCCGGAAGATCTACGTCTACGGCGAGGGCTGGGACTTCGGGGAGGTCGAGAAGAACAAGCGGGGCGTGAACGCGACCCAGCTCAACCTCCACGGGCAGGGCATCGGCACCTTCAACGACCGCATCCGGGACGCGGTGCGGGGCGGCAACCCCTTCGGCGGGCTTCAGGACCAGGGCTTCGCCACCGGCCTCTTCACCCTGCCCAACGGTCTGCCGCAGAACACCGACCGGGCGCGGGCGCTCGCGCTGGCCGACCTCGTGCGGATCGGCCTGACCGGGAACCTGCGCGACTACCGCCTGACCAATGCGGCGGGCCAGACGGTCGCAGGCAAGGACCTCTCCTACAACGGGGCGCCCGCCGGGTACGCGGCCACTCCGCGCGAGACGATCAACTACGCCTCGGCGCACGACAACCAGACCCTCTGGGACGCCGTGCTGCTCAAGGCGCCGCGCACGGCGACGACCGCGCAGCGCGTCCGCATGAACAACCTCGCCGTGAGCGTGGTTGGGCTGGGACAGGGCATTCCCTTCTTCCACGCGGGCGAGGAACGGCTGCGCTCCAAGAGCTTCGATGGCGACTCGTACAACAGCGGCGACTGGTTCAACGCGATCAGTTGGACGGGCGCGGACAACGGCTTCGGCCGGGGCCTCCCGCCCGCCGAGAAGAACGAGGGCAACTGGCCGCTCTACCGCACCCTGCTGGCCGACCCGAAGCTCAGGGTCACGCCTGCCGACGCCACCCGTGCCACCGACCACTTCCGCGAAACGCTCCAGATTCGCGCCAGCTCCAAGCTCTTCCGGCTGGAGACGGGAGCGCAGGTGTCCCAGGCGCTGACCTTCCTGAACACCGGGCCGAACCAGACGCCCGGCGTGATCGTGATGAAGCTCAGCGGGCAGCCCGGCCAGGGCCAGCCGTACCGGGACATCGTGGTGGTGTTCAACGGGAGCGGTCAGGCCGTGAACTTCGCCCACGCCAGCCTGCGGAACCTGCGGCTCGATCTGCACCCGGTCCTGGCGAAGTCCAGCGACCCGGTGGTGCGCGGCGCGAAAGCGCAGGGAGGCACGCTGAACGTCCCCGCGCTGACGACGGCGGTGTTCGTCGGGAAGTAACCCCCAGCCCCGTGGCGGCCTGTCTCCGGTTGGGGACGGGCCGCCTCCCTTTGGGCCTAAACTCGCCCCATGCCTACTCCCATCCCCGTGATTCTCGACGGTGACCCCGGCCTCGACGACGCCATCGCGTGGCTGCTCGCCTTCGCCAGCCCGGAGGAACTGGACATCCTCGCCCTCACGACCGTGCACGGCAACGTGGGGCTGGACCGGACCACCCGCAACGCCGGGGTGACGCTGGCGCTGGCCGGGGCCGACGTGCCCGTGTACGCGGGGGCCGACCGCCCACTGCTGCGCGACCCGGTCACGGCGGCCAACGTCCACGGCGAGACGGGCCTGCCCGCCGCCGATCTGCCGGAGCCGTCGCGGGGGCCAGAGGCGGAGCACGCGGTCAACTTCATCGTGCGAACGGTGCGCGAACGGCCCGGCGAGATCACGCTGGTGGCGACCGGGCCGCTGACGAACGTGGCCCTCGCCTTCCGACTGGCCCCCGACCTGCCGGGGAAGGTGCGCGAGGTCGTGTGGATGGGGGGCAGCACCGGCGAGGGGAACCGCACGCCCTCCGCCGAGTTCAACGCGCTGGCCGACCCGCACGCGGCACAGATCGTGCTGGCTGCGGGGGCGCGGGTGCGGATGTTCGGCCTGAACGCGACCATGCAGGCGGTTGCCACGCCGGGGCGCGTGGAGCGGCTGCGTGAGCTGGGCAACCGGGCGGGCCGGGTCAGCGCCGAGCTGCTGACCTTCTACGCGGGCATCTACCACGAACGCTACGGCATGACGGGCGGAGCGCTCCACGACCCCCTCGCCGTGGCCGCCACCCTCCGCCCGGAGCTGTGCCGGATGCAGCCCATGCATGTGCAGGTGGAAACGCACGAGGGGCTGAACTTCGGGCGCACTGTCTGCGACCGCTACGGGGTGACGGAGAAAACCGCCAATGTCGAGGTAGCGGTAGAGGTGGACGACGGGGCCTTTTTTGAGCTGCTGCTGGAGCGGGTGGGAAGGCTGGGGTAGGGGGAGTTGTGGCGGGGCGACGGTCACATGCCCCCTCTGCTTCGCAGCTTTACAAGTCACCCCGTTGCTTCGCAACGCCCATCTCTGCCAGCAGCGCTACGAGTCCCGCTGGGGAAGAGGAGTCAACTGACGCTCCAGCTTTTGCTTTCTTTTCCCTGTGTCAGCCGCCCGAAGCGTCCCCACCTTGCAACCTGACTTTCCAGTCAGACGAGCCGAACGGCTCGTCTGCGCCGAGGCATTTGGTTGGGCGGGACTTGCAAAGCTGCGAAGCAGAGGATGGCGTGGAAGGGGAAACCGGGATGGAGCAAGCGACGCCGAAACAAGGGGGCACGACCTTCGCCCAGCGCAGCGCCGCTCCCCAGCCCCCCCTGGAGGGAGGGGCTAGGGGTGGGGGTAAGCCGAATCAAGACAGCTTGCCCACCATGACGCCCTCCTCATCCGCCCCCATCGCCTCGAACCGCCCGCGAAACAACCAGTACGTTTCCTCCGCGACGTGCAGCGCTCCTGCCCCCTCATTCCGCGCCCGCACCCGCCGCAACGCCTCCTCATCCGGCACGGCGAGCACGTGGAAGGTCAGCGGCACGCCCAACCCGGCGGCCCTCGCCCGCAGCGCGTCCCGACTCGCCCGCGTCCAGAAGCCGTGGTCCAGAATGACGGGCACCCCCAACTCCAACGCCCGCACCCACTGCGTTTCCATCAGCTCCAGCACCCGCGAGTGATAGACCGGGAAGAGGTCAGCGGGCGGGTCCTGACCGTACAGGGCGACCATCCACTCGTCGCTGGTAAAGCGCATTCCCGGCAGTTCCTGCTCCAGCCGCCGGGCGAAGGTGGTCTTGCCGCTGCCGATAAAGCCGTGCAGGGCGTGGATACGCGGCTCAGCCATCCGCCTCCCCCACCCGCAGCGCCACCCGCTCGCCCCCCGGCAGGCGGTAGGCGGTGAGGAGCCGGGCAGGCAGGTCCGCGATCACGTAGGGCACCGGGTAGGCGGCCAGCCGGGTATCCGCATCGCTGGGCCAGGCCGGGCCGCGCGGGTGGCTGTGGTACAGGGCCACCAGCGTCTGCCCGCCGAGCTGCATCGCCCGCAGCGCCCTGAGGAGGTGGCCGGGGTCGGCGAGGTAGGTCCGCTCGGGGTCAGGCGCGATGTTCGGCAGGGGATAGAGGGCGGCGGCGTGCGTGGCCTCGCCGCGTGCGTGCCCGCCGAGCGCCCCCACACACTCGCGCGGGGCGTCGCGGCGGGCGTGCGCCCACAGCGCGTCCGCGAGGGCGGGGGGCAGGATCAGGGTCACCCCGGCATTATCCATGCCGCACCCAGGGCGCGGCCCATCACGTCCCCGTCACAGGTGGGCAGCCCGAAAAGCGGCGCTGGGCGCGGGCGGCGCGGGCATGGGGTGGGCTACACTGCGGGCTATGGCGAAGGCTCGTGCAAAAACGGCTCCTCCCCCCAGTCGGTTCGACGGGGAGGCGCTGGGCCTGGTGCTGTTCGCACTGGGCATCTTTCTGGCAGTGACCCTGCTGCTGCCACAGTTCTTCACGGGCGGCGGCATCATGGCGCAGGCGAATGGAGCCCTCACCGGCTGGCTGGGCTGGGGCGCCGGCCTGCTGCCGCTGGTGCCGGTGTGCTACGGGGTGCTGGTGTTTCTGGGCCGCGACCTCTCCGGCCTGACCCGGCGGGTGCTGGGCGGCGCGGTGGTGGTGGCGGCCCTGCTTGCCCTGCACGAGGTTTTCGTGCCGGGGGCCGCCGGGGAAGGGGCCGCGCGGGTGATGGCCCCGCTCACGGGAGCGCTGAGCTACGCCGCCGCCCTGCTGCCGCTGGTGGTGCTGACCCTGGGCGTCGAGATCATGCTGCGGATGCCGCCCTTCACGCTGCTCAAGGGCTTTTTCCGGGGCGTCAGCGTGCTGCTGGGCGGCGGGGCGACCGCGGTGCAGGGGGCCATTGAAGCGCGGCAAGACGGGCGCGAGGCGGCGCGGGCACGGGGTGGGGTGCGGCAGGCGCTGGCGGCGCAGACGCGCGAACTCGAAGCCCTGCGTCGCCTCTACCCCAGTGCCCAGGCCCTGCGCGACCAGCAGGAGGAGATTCGCGCCGCCACCCGCGACCTGCGCCGCCAGGACGAGTCGGGCCTCAAGGGGCTGGAAGGCGACCTGAAAGCCTGGCGCGAGGTCACCGGAACCTTCGTGGGGAACGCCGCCCGCGACCTGCGGGCCGAGGTGACCGCCGAGGCCCCCGATGCGGGTGCCCAGGCCGAGGCCGCCGCGAACGAGGTCCGGGCCGGGCGCCACGAGCTGTGCGTGGAGTTGCCCGGCACCCTGGCGAGCGGGGCGCTGGAGCGGCAGCGGCGGGGGCTCGTGACCGACCTGCAACGCCTCGCCGCCCGCGCCGGAAAGTTGGAGCGCGAGCGGCAGGCCGCCGAGAAGGCCCTCGCCAAGCCCGACGCGGGGGTGCTGGCCCGCGAGCAGGCCGCGCACCGCGAGCGGGCCAAAGCCTGGCGCGAGTTGGCGGAAGACTTCACCACCTGGCGAGCACGCGAGCGCCATTATCCCGGCTGGCCCGACCTCGCGGCGGCCTTCGACCGGGCCCCCACCGAACTCGCCGCTGCCCTCGCGGAGGCGCTCGCCAGCGATCCGGGCGGCACCCTGGCCGACCAGCCGGAGTGGCGGGCACGGCTGGAGCGGGCACAGCAGGACGCCCTCGAACGCGCGGCGGCGATGGCCGTGGGCGCGGCGCCGCTGAGCCAGACCGCTCCCACCCGGCCGGACACCGAAGATGCGGCAGTCGCTCCCACGCTGGACTTCGACTTCACCCGCCCGGAAACCGGGGAGGAGACGGCGGACGAGCCCGCCTCTCCCCTTTCCTCCTCCCCGGCGGCTGGCCCCAGCACGACGGTCCTCTCTGCCGTCCCGCCCGAGCCCGGCGTGCTGCTGGGGACCGGGACCGACGGGGTGCGGGCCGCGCCTCCCCGCCCGGCCCCGCAGCCCCAGCCCGAGGTCAAACCCGCCGCCCCCTGGGAGAGCGCCGAACCCGAGCGCCGCCGCCCGGCCCAGGGCGCGACCGACATCGCGCTGCCGGGCTACGACCTGCTCGACCCCATTCCGGTGGGGACGGTCAACCCGGCTGCCCTTCAGGTCGCCGCGCAGCAGCGGGCCGCCGTGATCGACCAGACGCTGCGGCATTTCGGCCTCCAGGCCCGTGTGGTGGACTTCGCGCGGGGGCCGACCGTCACCCGCTACGAGATCGAGCCCGCACCCGGTGAGAAGATCAGCCGCATCGCCAGCCTCTCGAACGACCTCGCCCGCGCCCTCGCCGTGGGGGGCGTGCGCGTGGAGGCCCCGGTGCCGGGCAAGAGCGTGATCGGCCTGGAGGTGCCCAACCTCGAACGCGAGCCGGTCACCTTTCATCAGGCGGCGGCGGCCCCGACCTTCCGGGGCACGCGGGCCAAGCTGCCCATCATCCTGGGCAAGAGCATTGACGGCGAGCTGATGGTCGGCGACCTCGCCAAGATGCCGCACCTCCTGATCGCGGGGTCGACCGGCTCGGGCAAGTCGGTGTGCGTCAACACGCTGATCACGTCGCTGCTGTACCGCTACCTGCCCACCGAACTGCGCTTCCTGATGGTGGACCCCAAGATGGTGGAACTCACGCCCTACGACGGGATTCCCCACCTCGTGCGGCCGGTGGTGACCAACCCGATGGACGCGGCGGGTGTGCTGCTGGGCGCGGTCGCCCACATGGAGCGGCGCTACAAGATGATGAGTCAGGTCGGAGCCAAGAACCTCGAGCAGTACAACGCCAAGATGCGGCAGGTCGGCGAGACCGAGTTGCCGCACCTCGTCATCATCATCGACGAGCTGGCCGACCTGATGATCACCTCGCCCAAGGAGGTCGAGTCGGCGATCATGCGCCTTGCGCAGATGGCCCGCGCCACGGGCATGCACCTCGTCCTCGCGACCCAGCGGCCCTCGGTGGATATCCTGACCTCGCTGATCAAGGTCAACGTGCCCGCCCGCATCGCCTTCGCCGTGAGCAGCAGCCACGACTCGCGCACGATTCTCGACTCGGTGGGCGCCGAACGCCTCACCGGGATGGGCGACATGCTGTTCTACCAGCCCGGCCTGATCAAGCCCGTGCGCCTGCAAGGGCCGTACATCTCGGAGGTCGAGTCGGCCCGCGTCGCGGACGAGCTGCGGCGGCAGGTCTTCGACGACGCCTTCGTGGAAGCCTACGGCTCGGACTTTGAGGGGGCTCCGGAGGCGAGCGGCCCAGGCCCGGACAAGGCCAACATGGACTTTTCCGACCCCCTGCTGCGGCAAGCGGCATTGATCTGCATCGAGGAGGGCCAGGGCAGTGTCTCGCGGCTTCAGCGCCGATTGTCGGTGGGCCACGCCCGCGCGGGCAAGCTGATGGACATGCTCGAGGCGATGGGCATCGTCTCCAAGCACCAGGGCAGCAAGCCGCGCGACGTGCTGATCACGGAGGCGGATCTGCCGGAGTATTTCGGGCGCTAACCGCCCCAACCAATCTGGGAGTTACATGAGAAAGCGGCCAAGCTCGGTCGTTTTTTCTTTTATGAGTTGTGGGGGAAAGGTTACCGAAGTTGCGTTTCAGCGCGGGGTGTAGAACATTGGGGAGCGGACCAGCCTTTCCAAACCCTATTCCCGAGGTGATGTCATGAAGAAGCAGACCAACCTGCTCACGCTCAGCCTGATGCTCGCCACCCCCGCGCTCGCGGGTGGGGCGGGCGCTCCCGCCGCCCAGAACCCCGCGACCTGCCGCAGCATCGCGCAGATCGTCTCCACCGACCCGCAGTTCAGCACCTTGCTGACGGCGGTCGAGGCGGCCGGGCTGACCGAGACGCTCGCGAGCGGCCAGTTCACGGTCTTCGCGCCCACCAACGCGGCCTTTGCCAAGCTGCCCAGCGATCAGCTCGCCATGATCCTCAACGACGAGGAAATGCTGCGCAGCGTGCTGCTGTACCACGTCGTGCCCGGCAAGGTCAGCGCGGCGCAGGTCCGCAGCCTGACGAGCGCCCGCACCGCGCAGGGGGCCACGGTGAATGTCCGCGTGATGAATAACCGCGTGATGATCAACAACGCCGCCGTGACCCGCGCCGATGTGGCCGCCTGCAACGGCGTGATTCACGTGATCGATACTGTGCTGGTGCCGCCCGCTGCCCCCGCCGCGGCAACCCCCGCTCCCGCTGCCCCGGTCGTGAGCACGCCCGCCCCCGCCGCGCCCGTGACGACGGCTCCGGCGGTCACGGCGCCCGCCGCCTTCGACCTGCGGAGCATTCCCGCCGTACCGCTGACGGGTTCGACGACTTCCACCACCACGACCACGACGACCACCACCGAGACGACGACCACGGAAACGGCCACGACCGAGTCGACGGACGCGGCGGCGGAGACGAGCACCGAGACGGAAGCCACCGTCGCGACCAACACCCTCTACGACGTGATCGTGGCCGACGAGCGCTTCAGCACGCTGCTCGACCTGCTCAGCGACGCGGGGCTGACCGAGACGCTGACGACGGGCGAATACACCATCTTCGCGCCCACCAACGAGGCCTTTGCGGCCCTTGACGACGCGACCCTCGCCAACCTCGCCGCCAACCCCGACGTGCTGCGGCAGGTACTCTCCTACCACGTGGTGCAGGGCCGCCTGACGGCCGAGCAGCTTGCCAGCAGCACCAGCCTGACCTCGGTGCAGGGCGGCGTGCTGTCCCTGAGCCAGAGCGGCACCTCGCGGACGGTCAACGCGTCCCCGATCGCCGAGACCTTCGCCACCGCGAGCAACGGCACCATCTTCGTGATCAACCAGGTGCTGCTGCCCCCCGGCCTGACCATCCCGGCGGCCGAGGTCGTGGAAGAAGCGCCCGCCACGGCCGAGGCGACGACCGCCACCACGACGACGACGGGCACTACCTCGGGCACCGCGACTGCGACGACCACCGCGACCGTCACCCCGGCGGCGGGCAGCCTCGCGGCCTTTGTCACCACCGACCCCCGCTTCAGCATCCTCGCGGAGCTGATTCGCGCGGCGGGCCTGACCGAGACGCTGGGCGGCGGCGAGTTCACCCTCTTCGCGCCCACGAACGACGCCTTTAACGCCGTGCCCGCCGCCACGCTGACGGCGCTGCGTGCGGACCCCGCCCGCCTGCGGCAGATCCTGCTGTACCACGTGGTCCCCGGCCGCGTGACCGCGACGGCGCTGGCCGAGAGCCCCAACCTCACGACCGCCGCCAATGTGCAGGTCCCGTTGACCCGCCCCAGCGGCACCACGGGTGCCCGGATCGGAGGCGCGACCATCCAGGGCGAGGGCATCGCCACCTCCAACGGCACCGTGTACATCATCAACACCGTGCTGATTCCCGCCGGGCAGTAAGCCCACCCGCCTTCCCCCCAGCCGCCCGCCCCGTGCGGGCGGTTTCGTATGGACGGGGGGCGGGGCAGGCACGGTACACTCGCGCCCGTGACGAGGCGGCGCAGGACGAGAGGAGCAGTGGCCCTGGCCCTGCTGGGGCTGGCCGGGACGTGGGCCGCCGCCCGCCCGGTGGCGGTGGGCGGCGCGGTGCAGGCGGCGGCGGTGGAGACGCGGACCCTGCCGGGGGGGGCGAGGCCCTGGCGGTCTGGACCCTGCCCCGGCTGGGCGTGGCCGTCCGCAACGACCCGCAGGACGTGCGCCTGCGCTACGGCGAGCGTGAGTTGCGCCATGCGCCGGGGACCGGCTGGCGGGCGGTGGGCTTCACGTTGCCGGGCGGGACGGGGCTGGCCGCGCCGCAGGCCATCGGTCCCAGCCTGTATGTGCCGCTCGCGGCCCTGCGGCTGCTGGGGGTGCCGGTTACAGCGGACACGCCCAGCCTCCTCGGGTTCGCCGCCCCCGCCACCGTGCCGGAGGAGACGCTGCCGCCCTCGCCCGACCTGCCCGCCCCCGACGCGGCGCCCGTCCCGCCTGCCCTGCCCCCGCTGGCGAATCTCGACACGGTGCGGGTGGGGCGCTCGGTCTACCGCACGGTGGAGGTGCAGCGGGTCGTGCTGGAATTCAGCGCCGCCGCCCCCCACAGCGTGGTGCGCGAGTCGGGTGGCCTGAGCGTGGTGCTGCCGCGCGTGACGGGCACCCCCTCCCAGACGGCCCTGCGCAGCGGCGACCTGCTGCGGGTGGAGCCTGCCGGGAACGGCGTGCGCGTTCACCTGCGCACGGGTGGGGGCACCAGCGAGATCTTCACCCTGAACAACCCCTACCGGGTCGTGATCGACACGACCACCCACCTCGACCCCCGCGTGCCGCCCCCCGTCAACCCGGAGGCGCTGCCGGAGGGAGTGACCTACCGCACGCGCGGCGGGCTGCACCTGCTGAGTTTTGACCCGGCGCGCTTCCAGCCCCGCGTGGTGACGGCCCCGGTGGGGGCAGCCAGGGACGTGGCCGCGCTGGTGGGGGCGGCAGGCGCCGTGGCGGGCGTGAACGGCGGGTATTTCGACCCCGCGAGCAGCCTGCCGGTGGACCTCGTGGCGGTGGGGGGCTTCCTCACGGCGGGCAGCCTGGAAAAGCGGGCGGCGGTGGGCTTTACCCCCCAGGGCACGCCCCTTTTCGGCTACCCCCGCCCCCGCTACGTGGTGGGCGGTGACCTCGGCACCCTCACCGTGAACGGGGTGGGCGCGAAGGTGCGGCCCACGCTGCTGACGGCCTTTGTGGGGGACGGCGCGACGCGGGTGGGGGCCGAGGGGCTGACCACCCTCTGGAGCGAGGGGGGCCGGGTCAGCCGGGTCGTTTCCGGTCCGGCCGTGCCGCCGCGCGGGTTGCTGGCGCTGACCTTCGATCCCGCCCGCTTCCCCGCGCTGCCGCGCACGCCGGGCGCCCGGCTCACGGTGTCGGTGAACTGGCAGGCCACCGACGCCCCCTGGGAGCGGGCGCAGGACGCGCTGGCCGCCGGGCCGCTGCTGGTGCGGGAGGGCCGGGTGGTCCTCGACCCGAAGCGCGAGGCTTTCGACACGGGCGCGAGCATCTGGCGGGCCACCCGGCAGGTCGCCTTCGGGGTGCTGGAGGGCCAGCCCACCGTCGCCTACCTGGAGCACGGCACGCCGGAAGCGTTCGCGGCGGCCCTCGCGGGAGCGGGCGTGCGCGACGCGGTGCGGCTGGACAGCGGGTCGAGCGCGACGGCCTACCTGACGGGCGGGTATGCGGGGCTGGGCGGCTACCTCAACACCGTCTGGAGTCGGCCGGTGCCCAACGCGATCGTCTTCGTGCCGAAGGTGACCGGGGCGCAGAAATAGGGTCCGGCTAGACCCCCACTCGCAGCCGCTCCAGCAGGCGCACATACGCCTCGGCAGTCACGCGCACGTCCCCGAGGGAACGGTGCCGCCCGCCGGGGGCGAACTCCAGCCCCAGCCGCTCGGCAAGGAGGTCGAGGCGGTGCGAGCGCTCGCCGGGAAAGGCACGGCGCGAGAGCTGCATGGTGCAGTGCTCGGCCGGGGGCGCCCAGCGCAGGCCGCAGCGCCCGGTGGCCGCCCGCAGAAAGCCCCCGTCGAAACCGATGTTGTGGGCGACCACCGCCGAGTCGCCCACGAAGTCGAGGAACTCGGGCAGCACGTCGCGCAACTCCGGCGCCCCGCGCACCATCGCGTCGCTGATGCCGTGAACCTGCTGCGCCCGCCAGGGAATCCGCAGGGAATCGCCTGAGCTGCTCACCGGGCGCACCAGCGTCTCGAAGCGCTCGTCCTCCACGACCCGCCCGTCCCGCACCCGCATGGCCCCGATCTCCACGATGGCGTCGCGCTCGGGCGAGAGGCCAGTGGTTTCCAGGTCGAAGACGACGACGTTCACGCCTCCCAGGGTAGCGTGCCGGGAGCCGGGCGGCGTCACCACAGGAATCCCCCTGCCGAACCGAACCCGGCAGGGGGCGAACTCGGCAGGGGGAAAGCTCAGGGCTACCCATCGGCGCGTCGGCGAGGGCGGTTAGGCAGGCACCTGACCCTTCGGGCGGTTCCAGAAGCGGTGCTGGGCCACGGCGGCGATAAAGCCCTGGGTGAGATTCACGAGTTCCGCGCCGTCCGACGTGACCACGCCGAGGTCGGGCTGGCCCTGCGGCCCGGAAAGGTCCACCCCGGCGAGGTCGGCCGCCCGCAGCAACGCCACACCCTCACCCGCCGCGCCGATGGCCTTGCCGTGCTTGAAGCTCTCGTTGAGGAAGTGCAGGGCGTCCCCCTGCCCCTTCAGGGCGTCGATGCTGGCCGGCCCGCCCGGAACGAACACGGCGTCGTACATCACCGAGGCAGTGGTCATGAAGCTCTTGTCCACCTTGACCTCGCCGCCTTCTCCCTGCAAGGGTTTCTGGAACCTGGAGATCACCTCGACGGTGGCCCCCGCGTCGGTCAGCGCCTGCCGCACGGCACTCAGGCCCGCGTCGTCCACACCGTCGGCGGCCAGCACCGCGACCTTGCGGGTCCTGATGGAGTCGGTGCGCTTGCGGGCCTCCACACCGACTTCGGGCACCCGCCCCGTCACGGCCGGACTGGCGTCCTCGGTGGGCGGCTCGACGCCGATCCCCTCGGCCACCCGCACGGCGAGGCTGTGGTCGATCCGGTTGAGGTACTCGTGGACCATGCGCTCGCGGATGGCGAAGACCTCCACCTTGCCCAGCTCGAACTGCGCGGCCTCGACCAGATGGTCCTGCTCGGGCGGGGTCAGCGAGTGCCAGAACATCGCGGGCTGGGTGAAATGGTCGGCAAAGCTGGGGCTGCGCCCACGGATCTTGTGGGCCGCCACCCGCTCCGCGTAGTGCACGTACCCGCCCTCGGCCTCGGGAGCGGGCCGGGGCGTGCCGTCGCCCAGCGAGTTGGGGAAGTACGACACGCGGCCCCGGTGGATGGTCTGCTGCCCGTAGCCCTCGCGCTGGTTGTTGTGGACCGGCGCGACCGGGCGGTTGATGGGAAGCTGCGCGAAGTTGGGCCCGCCCAGCCGGATCAGCTGCGTGTCGAGGTAGGAAAAGAGCCGCCCCTGCAGCAGCGGGTCGTTGGTGAAGTCGATGCCCGGCACGACGTGACCGGGGTGGAACGCCACCTGCTCGGTTTCCGCGAAGAAGTTGTCGGGGTTGCGGTTGAGGGTCATCTTGCCGACGATCCGCACCGGCACCTCGTTCTCGGGGATGATCTTGGTGGCGTCGAGCAGGTCGAAGTCGAAGCGGTGCTCGTCCTCTTCCTCCACGATCTGCACGCCCAGCTCGTACTCGGGGAAGTCGCCCTTCTCGATGGCCTCCCACAGGTCGCGGCGGTTGAAGTCGGGGTCCTTCCCGGCGATCTTCTGCGCCTCGTCCCACACCAGCGAGGCCGTGCCCAGCACCGGACGCCAGTGGAACTTCACGAAACGGGCCTTGCCCTCGGCGTTGACGAAGCGGAAGGTGTGCACCCCGAAGCCCTCCATCATGCGGTAGCTGCGGGGAAGGGCGCGGTCGGACAGCACCCACATGACGTTGTGGGCAGTTTCGGGCATCAGGGAGATGAAATCCCAGAACGTGTCGTGCGCCGCCGACGCCTGCGGCATCTGGTGGTGCGGCTCGGGCTTGACGGCGTGGACGAGATCGGGGAACTTCACGGCGTCCTGAATGAAGAAGACGGGCATGTTGTTGCCCACGAGGTCCCAGTTCCCCTCCTCCGTATAGAACTTCACCGAGAAGCCGCGCACGTCGCGCACCGTATCGGCCGAGCCGCGAAAGCCCGCCACGGTGGAGAAGCGCACAAAGACGGGGGTTTTCACCGACGGGTCCTGAAAGACGCGGGCGCGGGTCAGCTCGGTCAGCGGCTCGTACACCTGAAAGTAACCGTAGGCGCCCGAGCCCCGGGCGTGCACGACCCGCTCGGGGATGCGCTCGTGGTCGAAGTGCATCATCTTCTCGCGCAGGTGGAAATCCTCGAGCAGCGTGGGGCCGCGCAGACCCGCCGTCAGCGAGTTGTCGGTGTCGCTGACCCGCAGGCCCTGGTTGGTGGTGAGGTACTGGCCGCGCGAGTCCTTGCGGCTTTCGCTCAGTTGCTCCTGCTTGCTCTGCTCGCTGACCCCACGGGGTTCGGGGGACGCGGGCGGCCGGTTCGGGTGGTCGGTCATGGAACTCTCCTTCCAAGAGAATCGGAGGCGGGGCGTCAACGGAGCAGGTCGCCCGAACCAGCCCAGAACGCGGCTCAGGCGACCCTCCAGACTCCGTTGAACGTGGCCGTCAGTGTAGCGCGGGCTCCCCCGGGGGCCTTTTTTCTGTTCCGAACCGTGAAGTCTTCCTGAACGCTGAAGCAGCCCGCCGCGCCCGCAAAACCCCGGCGGACCGGGTGCGTCCTTTGTCGTGCCGGTCCTGCGGATGGGTCACGGCTGCTCCGGCGGTACAGCCCCCCGCCCCATCAGCCCGGCCACCGCCTCCTCCTTGCCCTTGGCCTCCACCTCGATCCAGGGCACGTCGCGGTACGCGCTGGGTAGATCGGTGATCAGGTGGCTGTGGCGGCGGTCCTGCGGACTGTCGATGCCGTTGGAGAGGTGGACGACCTGCCACTCCGGGGGCCGCCACGTCGCGCGGGCTTTCAGCACCCACTCGCGCACGCTGGGGTCCTCCTGACCCTCCAGCTTCTCGCGAACGACGTGGTGGTGGGCGTCGAAGACGAGGGGCACCCCCGTCGCCCCGCAGACTGGCAGCAGGTCCTGCGGGCCGTAGGCGCGTTCGTCGTTTTCCAGCCCCAGTCGCAACCGGGCGCTGTCGGGCAGGTCGGGAATAATGGCGGCGAGTTCGGCCGCCCGCCCCCCCTTGCCGCCGTGCAGCAGCAGCAGGTTCCAGGTCGAGCGCGGAAAGCCGAAGCGGTCAAGCGTATCGGCGTGCGCGGCGAGGGTGCGGGCGCTGGAGGCGCGGACCTCGGGGCGATCGGAATTGAGCACGATGAACTGCTCGGGGTGCATCAGCACGCGAATCCCGGCGTCCTCGAAGGCATACCCCGCCTCCCGCATCTGCGGCGCGAGGTGCCCCAGCACCGCCCGCCCGGTGTCGTCGCCCTCCAGGTCGAACATCGGAAAGAGGCTGGAGCTCAGGCGGTAGAGCCGGATGCCCCGCTTCGCGCAGAAGTCGGCCGCCCGGCGCACCCGCACGATGTTGTCACTGTAGAGGTCGAGCAGCTTGGCTTCGCGTTCCCCCGGCGAGAGCTTCTGGTAGTTGGTCAGCGTAATGGTCCGGAAACGCACCTCCGGGCCGACCGTCATGCACACCAGACCGTAGGCGGGGGCGGTCACGAGGCCCCCCGTTTCGCAGCCGCCCGGCAGCGGTCCGAGCAGTAGCGCACGTTCTCCCAGTCGCGCTCCCACTTCTTGCGCCAGGTAAAGGGCAGGCCGCACGCCGCGCAGACCTTGCTCGGCCGCTCGGAGGGCTTGCGGCCCCCGCCGAAGGTTCTGGCCCGGTCAGGCATGGGCTGCCCCCAGCGCGGTCAGGGCACGGGCGGCGAGGGCGGTGGGGGTGTCGGCAGCCGCCACGCCGAGGGTCAGCACGTCTGGCTCGTCCCGGCCCGGCGGTTCCAGCGTGGCGAGTTGCGAGGGCAGCAGGTCCGGCCCCGCGTAGTGCCCGGTGCGGGCGGCCAGCCGCTCCCGCAACAGGAGCTCCGGCACCCGCAGGAACAGGAAGCGGACTCCCGGTCCCCGCAGCCGGTCCCGGTAGACCCGCCGCAACGCCGAGCAGGCCAGGACCGCGGCGGGCCGCGTTCCCAGTTCCGCCCGCAACCGCTCCAGCCACGGCCAGCGGTCCGCGTCCGTCAGGGCCTCGCCCCGCGCCATCCGGCGGCGGGCTTCCGGCGTGTGGAAGTCGTCGCCGTCGAGAAACGGCCACCCCGTGCGGGCGCTCAGATCGCGCCCCACCGTCGTCTTGCCACTGCCCGCTGCGCCCATCACGACCAACCGCATGGAGACAGTCTGAGGGTTGGCCCGCCCGGCAACCGTGGGCATGAAGGAAATGGGTTGACGCCGGAGCCATGACCCCTCAAGCTAGGTGACACAAGCCTTGCGAGATAAGACTTATCCCCGGAGGTCTCCCATGACGCCCCTGAAGTCCGGCACCGTCGATCTGGTCATTCTGGCGGCCCTGCACGAGCAGCCGCGCTACGGGCTGGAACTCGCCGACCATATCGGCACCCGCAGCGGCGGCCTCTTCGAACTCTCGGAGGGGAGCCTCTACCCCGCGCTGCTGCGGCTGAGCAAGGCCGGGCTGATCGAGGGCGAGTGGCAGCCCACGCCGGGGGGCGGCAGCCCGCGCAAGGTCTACCGCCTGACCGACGCGGGAGGGCAGGAACTCGCGCGGCGGCGGGCCGAGTGGGAACGGCTTCAGGTGGCCGTGAATGCCCTGCTGCTGCGCCGGGGGGTGCGGGCATGAGCCGGGTGTTCAGCCGCTACGTCCACCGCGCCACCCTGGGCCTGCCCCGGCAGGAGCGCCTGGAGGCCGCCGCCGAACTCCGCACCCACCTGATGGACCGCGCCGCCCGGCTGGAGGCCGAGGGGTTCAGCCGCGAGGAGGCCGAACACCTCGCCGTGAAGGGGATGGGCGACGTGGGCGTCACCAACCGGCAACTGCTGGGGCACGTCTTTACCAACCGGGTCGCCTGGGCAGTCCTGGCCGTGCTGGTGCTGGGAGGCGGAGGGTGGTGGGTATGGCAGAACGTGCCGCTGCCAGGGTGGGGGCAGGCGACGTGGCGGTGGGACAGCGAGTTGGGGACGGCGGACCTGGCAGCGCTGTTCGAGGACGCGAACGCGCCGCGCGGTCACTATCTCGCTGGGCAACTTTCACTGCCCACGCGGGCCGAGTGGCTCTATATCACCCTCGTCCCGCGGAAGAACGAGGGGATGGCAGTGCTTCACATCTCCTCCCTGCGGCCTCACCCGAAAGACGACAATGCGCCGACCACTCGCCCGGCCAACGAGCGCACTGTCTCCCGCCTGTTGCTGGGCGGCGCGGCCTGGGAAACGCTGCCGACGAACTGCACTCGTTCAGTACCGCAGGTTCGGCTGTATGTGAAGACCCTGCCGCTCAGCCCCTGGAGTCTGGGGAGCATCTGCACAGGCGTCACGCTGCCACCGACCAGCCAACTGTCGGGGTGGAGCGCGGGCTGGCAGCCCGAGACAGACGGGTCCCTCACCTTGAACCGGTGGACGGTGCTGGCTGCTTACGGTGTGGGCTACGGCCAGCGGAACGCCAAGAGCGGCGTCATCAACTCAGACCCCTGGAACAGCCAGCATGCCGTCCTCTTCGCGGTGATGCCTGCCGACCACGCCCTGCACACTGGACGAAAGATCCCGCCCGGCACATCCAGCGGTATCTATCTGGAAACCAACAACTGGAAGAAGGACGGCTCCGGCCTCCCCCGCCCTACCCTGAAGTGGCCCTAACCCCCCAGCGCCGCGTGCGCCTCGAGCAGCAGCGCTTCGGTCTCGTCCCAGCCCACGCAGGCGTCGGTGACGCTCACGCCGGGCTGGAGCCGGGACAGGTCGGCGGGAATGGCCTGCTTGCCGGGGCGCAGGTTGGATTCCAGCATCAGGCCCCTCAGCGCCGTCTGCCCGGCGAGGCGCTGCCCCAGCACGTCGCGCCAGACGCCAGCCTGCCGGGTGTGGTCCGAGCCGCTGTTGGCGTGCGAACAGTCCACCATGACGGCGGGCGTCAGGCCCGCCCCCTCCATCAGCGCGGCGGCCTCGGCGACGAAGGGGACGGCGTGGTTCGGCCCGGCCCGGCCCCCGCGCAGGATCACGTGCCCGTGCGGGTTACCCCGCGTGTGGACCACGCAGGCGCGGCCGTCGTCGTCGATGGTGAAAAAAGCGTGGGGATGCCGCGCGGCGAGAATGGCGTCCACGGCGAGCTTGAGGCCCCCGCCCGTGCCGTTCTTGAAGCCCATCGGAGCACTGACCGCGCTCGCCATCACCCGGTGGGTCTGCGACTCGGCGGTGCGGGCGCCCAGGCAGGCCCATGCGACGGCATCGAAGAGGTACTGCGGGGCGAAGGGATCGAGCAGCTCGGTGGCGACGGGTAGGCCGAGTTCGGACACGCGCAACATCAGCTCGCGGGTGCGGCGCAGCCCGGCGTTCATGTCGTTGGCCCCCGTCATGTCGGGGTCGATCAAAAAGCCACGCCAGCCTACCGTCGTGCGGGGCTTGTCCACGTAGACGCGCATCTGAACTTCCAGCCGGTCCCCCACCCGCGCCCGCAGCCCGGCGAGGCGCCCCGCGTAGGCCACCGCCTCCCCGAAATCGTGGACCGAGCACGGCCCCACCACCGCGAGCAGGCGTCCGTCGCGCCCCGCCAGGATGTCCTGCGCGGCCTGCCGCCCGGCGAGGACGGCCGCTTCGGCGGCGGGCGTGAGGGGCAACTCGGCCTTGAGGTCGCGCGGGGTGACCAGCCGCGTGAAGGCCGTGACGTTGAGGTTCTCGGTGCGGGCGGGGTGGGCCTGGGGCTCGGGCTGGGGCATGAGGGTCCTTTTATGGCTCAAACGAAAAGGCCCGGAGGTGCATTCCTCCGGGGGCTGGTGGCTGATAGGCAGCGCGGTGTCAGGCCCGGAGGAACCGGGGCCAATAGGACAGCGCGGCGCGGGGCGACATGGGGGCAGTCTAGGCTGGGGGAATGAGGGGGCCGCCGAGCGGTCTAGGGGATTGGGGGAAGTCGGCAAGGAGCGACCGACTCGGGATGTCCCCGCCGGGTTCGGCCTTCCCCGTCCGCTAAACTGGCCTCCGGTCGGACGCAGTCTCCCGGTGGCACCCGCCGGGGCACGCGGATCCGAGGACCAGCGGAGCCGGAGGGGGACGGCTCTTCTTTCTCGCCGCTGAGTGGCGACCGTCTGCCCCCGGTACCCCAGGCGGGGCGGCGGCGCTCTTCCCCGGAGGTGCCCATGTCCACACGTCCTCTTCCCCCCCAGGCAGGCGGTCCATGACCGTCGCCGTCTTCTTCCCGTTCCTGATGGCCGCGCTCGCCGCCTGGCTGGGGCCACGGTTGGGCCGCCGCACCGGATATGTCGCCGCGGCGGCCTTTCTGCCCGCGCTGCTCCTGATCCCCGACCTGCTGCGGATGCCGGGGGCGGCCCCCGCGCTGGAGGTCACCCGCTGGGTGCCCACCCTGGACCTCGACCTCGCCTTCCGGGGCGACGGGTTCTCGCTGCTGTTCGCCGTGCTGATCGGCGTGATCGGCACGCTGGCGAGCCTGTACTCGGTCGCCTACCTTTCGGAGCGCGAGCGGTTCGGGCGCTTTTACAGTTACCTGCTGCTGTTCGGCGGCTCGATGCTGGGGCTGGTGCTGACCGACAACCTCGTGGCGCTGTTCGGGTTCTGGGAGATGACCAGCGTGACCAGCTTCCTCCTGATCGGGCTGTGGCACACCCGCTCGGCAGCGCGGGACGGGGCGGTCAAGGCCTTTCTGGTCAGTGCCCTCGGCGGCCTCGCGCTGCTGGCCGCCGTCGCCCTGATCGCGCTGGGGGGCGGCAGCACGTCGCTCTCGGCGCTGGACGTGGGGGCGCTGCGCGAGTCGGCGTATTTCACCCCCGCGCTGCTGCTCACGCTGCTGGCGGCCTTTACCAAGAGCGCCCAACTGCCCTTCCACCTGTGGCTCCCCACCGCGATGGAGGCGCCGACCCCGGTGTCGGCCTTCCTGCACTCCGCGACGATGGTGAAGGCGGGCGTGGTCCTCGTCGCCAAGTTCGGGCTGCTGTTCGGGGGGGCGGCGCTGTGGTCGGCCATCATCGTGCCGGTGGGACTGGCGACGCTGGTTTGGGGGTCGTGGCTGGCCCTGCGGCAGACCGACCTCAAGGCGCTGCTGGCCTACTCCACCGTGTCGCAGCTCGGCCTGCTGATGAGTCTTTACGGGCTGGCCGACGCCGAGGGCCGCTTCTCCGCGACCGCGCACCTGCTCAACCACGCGGCGTTCAAGGCGGCCCTCTTTTTCGTGGTGGGCATCATCGACCACGAGACGGGAACCCGTGAGCTGCCGCTGCTGGGGGGCCTGCGCCGGGCGCTGCCGGTCACCTTCGCAGTGGCGCTGCTGGCGGCCCTCAGCATGGCGGGGCTCCCGCCGCTGGGGGGCTTCATCTCCAAGGAGCTGTTTTTTGAAGCGATGCTGCACCAGGGGCCGCTCTTTATCGCGGTGGCGGTGGTGGGCAGTGCCCTGACCTTCGCGTACTCGCTGAGGCTGCTGCGGGTCTTTCTGGGAACGCCGCGTGCGCCCGCCGGGGCCGAGCCGCACGAGGCCCCGCCCGGCCTGACCCTGCCTGCCGCGGGCCTCGCGCTGACCGCGCTGGCCTTCGGGGTGCTGCCCGGCACGGCGGAGGCGTTGACCCGCACCGCGCAATCGGCGCTGAATTTCGCGGACTACGACGGCTACCTCTCGCTGTGGCACGGGGTCACGCCCGCGCTGCTGGCGACCCTGCTCACCTGGGCGCTGGGGGCGGTGCTGGTGTGGCAGGCGAGAGGAATGGAGACGCTGGGGCGGCGCCTGACTCCCCGCGTGAATGCAAACACGGTGTACTACGGCCTGACCCAGACGGTGAACGTCTTTTCCTCGTGGCTGATCGCACGGACGCAGGGGCTGCCGTTGCCGGACCAGCTGCGCATCATGCTGGCCGCCGCCGCGCTGATGGGCGGGTACGCGGTGTGGCGGGCGCCGCAGGTCTTCTACCCCTTCGGGGAGCTGCCGCTGGGGGTGCTCCCCATCGCCGCGCTGCTCGTCGCCGGAGCGGTGGGGGTGCTGCTCTCGCGCGGGCGCCTGACCGCCGTGATCGTGACGGGCCTGACGGGGTTCGGCAGCGCGGCGGCCTTCCTGGCCTTCCGGGCGCCCGACCTCGCCCTGACGCAACTGCTGGTGGAGGCGGTGACGGTGATCCTCTTTCTGCTGGCCTTCCGGTACCTGCCGGGGGTGCGCGACCTGCCACGCACGCGCTGGCGGTATGTCTTCGACGTGGCGGTGGCCGGACTCGCGGGGGTGGGCATCACGCTGCTGGTGCTGTCGAGCGTGCGCTTTCTGGCGCCGCCCATCTCGCCTTACTACCTCGAATACAGCTACAAGGGGGGCGGCGGCAAGAACGTGGTCAACGTGCTGCTGGTGGACTTCCGGGGCTTCGACACCCTGGGCGAGATCACGGTGGTGGGGATGGTCGCGCTCGCCGTGCTGAGCCTGGTGCGGCTGGGCAAACCCGGCCGCCCCCGCCGCGCCCCGGATGACACGGCGGAGCTGCCGGCCCGGAGGCGGCCATGACCCGGCCCCCCGCTTCCACCGGCCGCGAGGCCCCCGCCCCCGCGCCCCTCACCAATGACCCCATCCTGCGCTCGACCAGCCGGGCGGTGTTCGCGCTGGTGCTGCTGTTCGCCTTTCTGCTGCTGTGGCGCGGGCACAACGCGCCGGGCGGCGGCTTTATCGCCGGGCTGATGACCGCGTGTGCGCTGGTGCTGCACCGCATCGCCTACGGCTTTTCCGCGCTGCGTCTCGACCCGGCGCGGCTGATTCCCTGGGGGCTGGCCCTTTCCTTCGTGACCGGACTGGTGCCCTACCTGCTGGGGAGGCCCTACCTCAAGAGCGACTACGGCTACATCACCACGGCGGTGACGGGCGAGTTCGAGTGGGCGACCGCGCTGCTGTTCGATGTCGGGGTCTTTCTGCTCGTCGTGGGGGCCAGCCTCACCATCGCCTACGCGCTGACCGAGGTGGCCCCACAGGAGACGGTGGAGGGCGACGAATGAACCGGGCCGCCCTCTCCCACCCCTGCCCCGTTTCCCTCCCGGAGGCCCGCTGAATGGAAACCCTTTTTGCCGTGATTATCGGCCTGCTGGTGGCGGCGGGCGTCTTTCTGCTGCTCTCGCGGGTGATCGTGCGGGTGGTGCTGGGGCTGACCTTTATCGGCTACGCGGCCAACCTCGCCATCCTGACGGTCGCGGGGCTGCGCGACGTGTCGCCGCCGCTGCTGACACTGCCCGGCCCCTACATGGACCCCCTCCCGCAGGCGCTGATCCTGACCGCCATCGTGATCGGCTTTGCCACCACCGCCCTGCTGCTCACGGTGGCGCTGCGGGCCTATCAGGTCGCCGGGCACGACGACGTGGAGGCCTTCGGGGACAACCTCGCCCGTGACCCTGGCGCCCATGACGGCTCCTTTGCCGACCCCGAGCACCAGAGCCCCGACCGCCCCGACGTGGAGGACGAAGAGTCGGCGCCTGTCGCCGCCGGGAGCCGCCCGTGACCCCG
Source organism: Deinococcus sp. NW-56 (assembly GCF_002953415.1). NCBI lineage: Bacteria > Thermotogati > Deinococcota > Deinococci > Deinococcales > Deinococcaceae > Deinococcus > Deinococcus sp. NW-56. The sequence goes on from NZ_CP026516.1 coordinate 1,985,552, forward strand.
GCCGACCTCGCGTGGCTGCCGCTGGCGCCCATCCTGACGCCGCTGGGCATCGGCCTGCTGCTGCTGTACCCCTGGCGCCGCCCGGTGCGGGTGGGGCTGGCGCTCGCCGGGGCGCTCGGGGTGCTGGTGTTCGCGGCGTGGCTCGTCGCGGCCACCTCGGGCGGGGCGGTGCTGGTGAGCAGTCTGGGGGGCTGGCCCGCGCCCTTCGGCATCGTGATGACCGCCGACCGCCTGAGCGCGTGGATGAGCCTGCTCGCGGCGGTCAGCGGCGTGCTGGCGGTCTGGCAGGCCGCTGCCGACCCCGACCCGGTGCGCGAAAAGCACCACCTCTTCGGGCTGCTGTTCTTCCTGTTCGCGGGGGTGCAGCTCTCCTTCCTGACGGGGGACCTCTTCAACCTGTTCGTGGCGTTCGAGGTGATGCTGGTCGCCTCCTACGCGCTGGCGGTGCTGGGGTCTACCCGCGAGCAACTGCGCGAGGGGTTCCGCTACATCGTGATGAATCTGGTCGCCTCGGCGCTGCTGGTGGTGACCTGCGGGCTGGCCTACGGGGTGCTGGGCACGCTGAATTTCGCGCACCTCGCGCAGCGCTCGGCCGAGCTGGGACCGAATGCGACGGTGACGGCGGTGGGCGTGCTGCTCCTGATCGTCTTCGCGGCCAAGGGAGCGCTCTTTCCGCTGGGCTTCTGGCTGCCGGGCACCTACCCGGCGCTGCCGCCCGCCGTGGGAGCCTTTTTCGCGGCGGTGCTCACCAAGGTGGGCATCTACGCGCTGATCCGGGTGTTCACGACCGTCTTCAACCAGGACCCCGCCCTGCCCAACACGCTGCTGCTGGGGCTGGGCGCCGTGACGATGCTGTTCGGGGCCTTCGGCGCGGTGAGCCAGCGCGAGTGGCGGCGCATCTTTTCCTTCACGGTGATCAGTTCGGTGGGCTACCTCGCCTTCGGGCTGGGGCTGGGCACCCCGGAGGCGCTGCGGGCCAGCGTGGCGTACCTCGCGGTGAGCGTGCTGGTCACGGCGGCGCTGTTCGCCATCGCGGCGGTCGCGGAACGGGCGGCGGGGTCGCGGCTGGTGACGGTGCGGGGCATGATCGACTTTCTGCCGCTGCTGGCGGGGTGCTTCCTGCTGTGTGCGCTGACGGTGGCGGGGCTGCCGCCCTCGGGCGGATTCGTCGCCAAGTACGCGCTGGTGCGGGCCGGGCTGGCCCAGGGGTCGCCGCTGGCGCTGGCGGCCGTCTTCAGCGCCCTGCTCGCCAGCCTGATCCTGCTGTACGCGATGCTGGGCGTGTGGCGCGGGTTTTTCTGGGGCAAGCACCTCGTGATGTTCCCGGTGTACCGGGTGCCCCTCCCGCTGCGGGCCGCCGCCTACGCCGCGACCGCGCTCGTCGCTGGGCTGACCCTCTTCGCGGGGCCGCTGCTGGGCTGGGCCGACGCGACCGCCGCCGAGCTGAGCGAGCCGGGGCAGTACATCCGGGGCGTGCTGGGCGACGAACCGGTCGTGATTCCGCCCCCGCCCACCGTGCCGGAGGCGCCGTGAACCGCCCCACCCTGGTCTCCCTGCTGGCGGTGGTCTGGGCGCTGCTGCTGGGCGAGCCGGGCGTGCGGAACCTCGCGGTCGGGCTGGCGCTGGGGGTACTGATCGTGCGGCTGTTTCCACGGGCGGTGGGGGCACGCGCGGCCCCTCAGCGGCCACCTGATCTGCGGGCCTCCCTGCGGCGCGGGGTCGGCTGGCTGGCCTTCGTTGGCTTTTTCCTGCGCGAGCTGGCGGTGGCGAACGTGCAGGTCGCGCTCCTCGCGCTGCGGCCCCGCCCTCCCCTCAACCCCCTGATCGTGGAGGTCCCGCTGCGGCTGCGGGGCGAGGGGCTGCTGACCGTCCTCTCCGCCGCGATCACGCTGATGCCGGGCACCGTCACGATGGGCCTGAGCCGCGACCGCCGCACCCTCTACGCCCACGCCATCGGCACCGCCGACGCCGAGGCGGCCCGCGCGTCCATCGTGCGGGTGGAGCGTTACCTGCTGCCGCTGGACACTCCCTTTCCCCTCTCCCCCACCGGAGGCCCCGCATGATCATCAACCTGGCCCTGGGCATCGTGACCCTCTCGGTGCTGCTCGTGACCTACCGCGTGCTGCGCGGCCCCTCGTGGGGCGACCGCATCATGGCCTTCGACTTCCTGAGCGTGAATCTGGTCGTGCTGTTTGCCCTGATCGCGGTGCGCACCGGCTACCTCGTGATGCTGGACGCCGCGCTGGTCCTGAGCCTGCTGGGGTTTCTCTCCACCGTGGCCCTGACCCGCTACCTGCTGCTGGGCCGGGTGATGAAGTGAGGAGGCCCGCCGACCTCCTCCTCCCCGCCGGGAGGCGTCTCCGTGGATGACTTCCGGCCCGCCCGCGACCTCCCGATCCTGTTCGGGGCCTTTTTCGTGCTCACCGCGGCCATCGGGGTGGTGCGCTTTCCGGACCTGTACTCGCGGCTGCACGCGAGCAGCAAGCTCGTCACGTTGGGGTCGGCGGGCATCTTCCTGGGGGTGGCCTTTGCGCTCAACGACGCGGCGGCCTTTACCCGGCTGGCGGCGGTGCTGCTGTTTCAGTTCCTGACTACGCCCCTCTCGGCGTACCTGATCGCGCAGGCGGCCTACCTACGGGGCTTGCCGCCCATCCTGGGGGACGGGCGGGGCGAGGGGATCGACGAATGGGGCGCCCTGGGACGGGCCGACGAGGTCGCGCAGGCCGACCGCGAGGCCCTGCGGGTGCTGGCCGAGGAGGGCCTCGCGGACGAGGGGTAGGCGGGGGTTACGCCTTGGCCGCGTCCCCGGTCCCGCCCCCGCGCGGGCGCCACAGGCTGACGAGCACGCCGCCGCCCAGAATCGCCAGGGTCACCGTGAGGCTGATCGCCGGGTCCACCTTGCCGAACGCCTGCCCCCAGAAGATCTTGCCGCCGATAAAGACGAGCACCAGCGCGAGGGCGGGCTTCAAGGCCCAGAAGCGGTCCACCAGCGCACCGAGCGCGAAGTACAGCGCCCGCAGGCCCAGGATGGCGAAGATGTTGCTGGTGTACACGATGAAGGGGTCCTGCGTGATCGCGAAGATCGCCGGGATGGAGTCCACCGCGAACACCAGATCGGCGAACTCGACGAGCAACAGCGCCAGCAGCAGAGGCGTGGCGTGCAGCCGCACCCGCCCGGCGGCGTCGGGCAGCCGGGTCAGGAACTTCTGGCCGTCGAGCTTCGGGCTGATGGGGAGAAGGCGCCGCAGCGCCCGCACCACGATATGCCGCTCCAGATCGGGGGCCTCGCCGTGCCCGCCGCCCCCGCGCAGCAGCTTGATGCCGGTGAGCAGCAGGAAGCCCCCGAAGACCCACATCACCCAGTCGAACTCCGACACCAGCGCCGCGCCCAGCGCGATCATGATGCCGCGCAGCACGATCACGCCCAGAATGCCCCAGAACAGCACCCGGTGCTGCAGGGCGCGGGGAATCGCCAGCGCCGCGAAAATCACGCTGATCACGAACACGTTGTCGAGGGCCAGCGCCTTTTCCACCGCGAAGCCGGTCAGGTAGGCCATGCCGCTCTCGGCGCCCAGCGCCCACCACACCCACGCGCCGTACAGCAGGGCCACGGCGATGTAAAAGGCACTCAGGCGCAGGCTGGCCGCGACCCCCAGCTCCTCGCCCCGCTGCCCCCGGCGCCGCGCGAGCACGCCGAGGTCGAAGACCAGCAGGCCCAGCACCAGCCCGAAGAAGACCACCCACATCCACACGGGCTTGCCCATCCACTCCGTCGTCCACAGGTCCATTCCGAGCGTGTCCTTCCGGACCGGGCCATCCGGCGCTGCTCGGCGGCGAGGGCTCCACAACGGGGAGGGGCCAGCACCGGAGCAGGCGTCCCCGGATGGGGGTCCTGCCCAGGTCTGGCCCTCGCTGCGGGGGACCGGGGCGGCGTTGCCTCCCGAACTGTCGGTCCCCGCGCACCCGGCCGAGCTTCGGCGCGGGCGGCGTACTCCCCTGGAGTGAGCGCAGTGTGACAGAGCGCGGCCCCCGCCGAGTGTGGCGGGGACAACGGTCCGGGGAGAAATCAGGCCTCGGGGTCCGCAATCTGGCGCAGGCGCTCGACCCGCTCGGCCAGCTCGGTCAGTTCCAGGCCCCGCAGGGCCTTGGCGGCGCGGGTGATCCCGGCCTCATCCACCCGGTTCTCGTTCCAGCCCGCGATCAGCATCGCGCAGCCTTGCAGGGCGCCCGCCATCTGCTCCTTGTGGAACATGGCGGCGAGTGCCCCGTCCCGCTGGGGCTGGGTCTGCTGCACCTGCCCCTGCACGTCCAGCACAACCTGCATAAAGACCTGATCGAGCCGGGCGCGGTCGTCGGCAGAGAGGGTTACGTCGGAGGAACCGGGAGCTTGCGTCATGCCCGGCAGTCTAGAGGCGCCGGGCACCGGGGTCAGCGCCCCACGAACGGCGCGAGCAGCAGCGGCGCGAGCAGCAGGCTGACCAGCAGGCCGTTGAGGAGGGCCGAGAGCAGCAGGGTCGCGCCCGCCTGCACGGGGTCGCGCAGGTTCATGCTGGACTGCACCGCGAGGTAACCGAACACGACCAGCGCGAGCGTCACCAGCAGGCTGACCAGCCAGCCCAGGATGGGAATGATCCCCAGCAGCGTGCCCAGCAGGCTCAGCGGCACGTAGAACAGCGAGAAGGTATAGGCGACCTCCTCGTAGCGCCCGGTGCCCCCGAAGAGGCGGCGGCCCAGCAGGTAGACGGCCCCGGTGAAGATGCCGAATTGCAGCGGAATCAGCAGCAGGCGGCTGAAGAACTGCCCGGGCACCGTCACGTCCCCGTGAAAGGGCGCAAAGAGGGCCGCGATCATCGCCGAGGCGAGGGCGGCGAGGCCCACGTACAGGAAGGCCTGCCGCACCCCACCCCGGCGCTCGAAGTGCTCGAAGGTCGTGGGGCTGGGCCGAGCCAGCACCGCCGCGCTCTGGGCGAACATGTCGGCAAAGGTCGCCTGGATCCGGGTCGGGGCGCTCATGCCCCCAGTACGCGGCGGGGGCCGGGACCGTTCCCGTCGCCCCCCGTGCGACAATCACCCCATGACCGGATTCCCCTCCCCAGACGCGGACGGCGCCGCGACCCACTCCGGGTTCGTCGCCATCGTGGGCAAGCCCAACGTCGGCAAGAGCACGCTGCTCAACGCCTTTCTCAACACCAAGGTGGCCCCCACCAGCCCCCGGCCGCAAACCACCCGCCGGGGCGTGCGCGGCATCCACTCCACCGACACCCACCAGATCGTCTTCGTGGACACGCCGGGCCTGCACAAGCCCAAGGACGCCCTGGGCAAGTACATGAACCAGGAGGTCCACAGTGCGCTCAGCGACGTGGACGTGATCCTGTGGGTCGTGGACCTGCGCCACCCCCCCACCGACGAAGATCAGCTCGTGGCCCGGCAGGTGCGCGACCTGCCCAAGCCGCTCTTCCTGATCGGCAACAAGACCGACGCCGCCAAGTACCCCGACGAGGCGATGAAGCTCTACCGGGCGCTGCTCGAAGAGCGCACGGGCGAGACGGCCGAGGTTATGCTCAGCGCCCAGAACAGCCCCGAGGCGGTGGGCACCCTGCGCGAGCAGATTCTGGACGCCCTCCCGGAAAACCCCTTCTTCTTCCCGCGCGGCAGCGCGTCCGACCAGAGCCGCGAGCAGTGGGCCGCCGAGATCATCCGCGAGGAAGCGATGAAGAAGCTGCGCGACGAGCTGCCCTACGCCGTCGCCACCCGCGTCAACCGCTGGACCGAGCGCGAGGACGGCCTCCAGCGCATCGAGGGCGAGATCGTCGTGGAGAAGAACGCCCACAAGGGCATGGTGATCGGCGCCGGGGGCAAGCAACTGCGCGAGATCGGGCAAGCGGCCCGCAAGCAGCTTGAGGTGTTCCTGAACCGCAAGGTGTTCCTGGGGCTGGAGGTCATCGTGATTCCCGGCTGGCGCGAGGACGAGGAGGCTTTGCGGGAGCTGGGATACGAATAACGCGGTCAGCGTTCAGTGCTGAGGGGGCGGGCGCTCAGGCGTTCGCCTCCTTGCTTTGGATGCTGAGGCGCTCGCGTTCGCGCAGGGCATCCTCGTAAAAGAGTTTGGTCTGGTACATCCGAATCTGCCCGACCTTGTACAGCGCGGCGAACTCCTCCCGGCTCACGTAACGGGCCTCGGCCACCTCGTCGGTGAAGGTGGGGGCGACGGTCTGCCCCGGCAGCGGCTCGGCCAGCCAGATGTGGCGCAGGACGAAGGCGCCATCGGGAAACTGACCCAGGTAGGTGTTCAGATACTTCACCAGCCGGACGCGCAGCCCGGTTTCCTCGTAGGCTTCGCGCACGGCGGTGTCCTGCGGGTTCTCGCCCTCCTCCACAGTGCCCGAGGGGATGTGCCACAGCCCGGCCTTCTCCATCTGCCCCGGCACGCCGAGCTCACGCACGAGCAGGATGTCGCCGCACTCATTCAGGATGACCACGCCGCCCGCGTGCAGCTCGACGGGAACGTGCGTGCGCTCGTCGTGCTGCATCACCCATCGCCCCCTGCTCCAGCCTTCCTCGTCCAGCGGTCGGCGTCGCGGGTCTCGACCTTCGCCATCATCCGGGTAAAGCCACGTTCCAGGCTCAGGCCGCGTTCGTTCGCCATGCACAGCATCACGAACAGGAGGTCGGCCAGCTCCATCTCCAGGTCACCCGCCTCCTCGCCGGGCTTGGGCTTCTTGCCGTTCCCGTGGGCGATTACGCGGGCAATTTCACCCGTTTCCTCGGTCAGGCGGGCCAGCATCAGCAGGGGCGGGAAATACCCCTCCTCGAACTGGGAGATGTAGGCGTCCACGCGCTGCCGGGCGTCCTCGAAGGTCAGGCTCATGCTCGGCAGGGTAAACAAAAACCAGCCGCGTGGGGGCGGCTGGGGCGGTGAGGGGGGCAGCTCAGCGGATGTAGAGGTAGGTTTCCTGCACGTCGCGGTCAGCGGCGGCGTAAGGCTGCACGTAGGTGGTGGTGGCCGTGTTCCAGCGGCCGTCGGTGTAGACCCCGCTGAAGACGAGTTCGGTCGTGGGGCGCACCCGGGTGAAGATCGCCCGGACGCGCTGGAGGCCGCGCGGCGCCGCCACGTTGTAGGTCACGCCGTCCTGCGGGCGGGGAAAGACGGTGGTGCCCGCCTGCACGTAGACACCCTGCACGAGCGTGCTGGCGACGCCGCCGGGCTGCAGGGCGACCAGCGTGACGTAGCCGGGCGTGCGGGTGGTGAGCTGGAAGCGGACCTCCTCGCCCACCCGGTAGGTGGCCCCCTGGCCGCGGTCGGGGCGCAGGTCTGCGATCAGGTTGCCGCGGCTCCCGGCGAGGCCGAGGTTGCTGCCGACCGTCACGGTGCAGGAGCTGAGGCCCAGGGCGAGGGCACCGAACAAGGCGAGCTTGTGCATGGGAGCAGCCTAGTCGCCCAAGCTGACGCGCTCCTGAGAGCCGGGTGCCCGGAAGGTCAGAGAGCGCCCCATGTCGCGCCCCGGTGGGCCGTAGCATGGTGTATGCGCCGCCCCCGCCCGCACCCCGCCGTGCCCCGGCTGCTGCTGCCGCTGCTGCTGCTCGCGCCCCTGGCGACCCCCGCACAGGCGACCCGCGCGGCGGCTCCAGCCTCCGGCCCCCAGGAGACGCGGCCTGGCCCGTCCCTGCCCCCCGCCCGCTACACGCTCAATCGCCTGTTCGAGGACGCGGAAGCCGGGCGAATCCGGCTGCTGACCCTGGCGGGCACCGGGGACGCCTCGGTGTACCTGAATGATCAGACGCGGCCCGTCTCGCTGGTGGTGCCGACCGACGCCGCGACCCAGGCCTCCACCCTGACCCGGCTGCGGCAGGCCGACGTGCCCCTGCGGGTCGTGACGGGCGGTTCGCCCTTCGCGTGGGTGGGGTCGGTGCTCCCGCTGATTCTGACCGGGCTGATCCTGCTGGTGCTGTGGCGCTCGCTGCGCGGCGGGGCGGGCGGAGGGAACGCGGCGGGGAACTTCGGGAAGTCAAAGGCGGCGGTGATCAGTGAGGGGCAGATCAAACTGACCTTTGCCGATGTCGCGGGCTGTGACGAGGCCAAGAGTGACCTGCAGGAAGTCGTCGACTTCCTGCGCCACCCCGAGCGCTACCACCAGCTCGGTGCCCGCATCCCCCACGGGGTGTTGCTGGTCGGTCCTCCCGGCTCCGGCAAGACCCTGCTCGCCAAGGCGGTCGCGGGCGAAGCCCGCGTCCCCTACTTCTCCATCTCCGGCTCCGACTTCGTCGAGATGTTCGTTGGCGTCGGCGCCGCCCGCGTCCGTGACCTCTTCGAACAGGCCCGCAAGTCCGCCCCCTGCATCGTCTTCATCGATGAGATCGATGCCGTGGGTCGCAAGCGTGGGGTCAACCTCCAGGGCGGCAACGACGAGCGGGAACAGACGTTGAATCAACTGCTCGTGGAGATGGACGGCTTCGCCTCGGGGCAGGAGGTCATCATCCTGGCGGCGACCAACCGCCCGGATGTGCTGGACGCCGCGCTGCTGCGTCCAGGACGCTTCGACCGTCAGGTGGTGGTGGACGCCCCCGATGTGCGGGGGCGGGAGATGATCCTGCGCATTCATGCCCGCAAGAAGCCTCTGGATCCCAGCGTGGACCTCGGCGTCATCGCCAGAAGGACGGCGGGGATGGTGGGGGCGGATCTGGAGAACCTGCTGAACGAGGCGGCGCTGGGGGCGGCGCGGGCAGGGCGGTCGAAGATCGTGATGCGGGATGTGGAAGAAGCGCGGGACCGGGTGCTGATGGGACCGGAGCGCCGCTCGCTGGTGGTGCGGGAAGCGGACCGGCGGGTGACGGCCTACCACGAGGTCGGTCACGCCCTCGCCGCTCAACTGCTGCCCCACGCCCAGCGGGTCGCCAAGCTCACCGTGGTGCCGCGTGGCCGGGCGGCGGGCTACATGATGCCCGACGCCGACGACCGCCTGCACGTCACCCGCCCCGCGCTGGAAGACATGGTCGCCGTGGCGCTCGCGGGCCGCGCCGCCGAGGAGGTCGTGTTCGGAGAGATCACGACAGGTGCCCAGAACGACTTCCAGCAGGCGACCGGCCTCGCCCGGCGAATGGTCACCGAGTGGGGCATGTCGCCGCGCATCGGCAAGGTGGCGCTGGCCGAGGGCGAGGGAAGCTTCCTGGGGGGCGGCCCGCAGCTCGTGCCCATGAGCGAGGCGACCGCGCACACGGTGGACGAGGAGGTCCGGGGCATCATCGAGGCGGCCTACGCCCGCGCCGTCGCCCTGCTGCAGACGCACCTGGTCCGCGTCCACGAGGTCGTCGAGGTGCTGATGCGCCGCGAGACGCTCAGCGGGGAGGAGTTCTCCACCCTGCTCGCGGGCGGCACGCTGGACGAGTTGCCCCCGGCCCCCCTCCCCCCCGCGCCGCTGCCCGCCTGAGGGACAGATGGAGCGAGCCGCCGACCCACACGGTTCGGCGGCTTCTCTAGGCCCAGCGATCAGATCTCCTCGTCCTCCGGGTCGCGCATCCGGGAGGGCGGGACCGGGGGCTGGGTGCGGTTCTGCTCGCGGCGGGGGTCGGAGATAGGGGCACCCCCCGCCACCTTGATTTCCAGCGGGGTCGAGCCGAAGCTCAGGCTGCGCTGCGGGGCCGGAATCTCGATGCCCGCCTCATCCATGGCGATCTTGATGCGGCGGTTGAACTCGCGGCCCAGGGCGTACTGGCCCTTGGGCTGCACCTTGTACAGCGCCCGCAGGGTCACGCCGTCGGGGGCGAGGCGGGTCACGCCCTGAATCTCGGGTTCCTCCAGAAAGGACGCCGCCCACGCCGGGTCCGCGTACAGTTCGCGGCTGACCCGCTCCAGCACCCGCAGCGCCTCGTCGATATCCGCGCCGTAGGTCACGTCCACCGTGGCGACCACCCGCGACCAGTCCTTGCTGCTCACGCTGACCGTCTGAATCTGTCCGTTGGGAATGATGTGCACGGTGCCGTCGAGCGCCCGCAGGGCCGTCAGCCGCAGGTTGAGCCGCTCAACCGTGCCCGAGAGCTGCCCGGTATTGACGGTGATCACGTCGCCCACCCCGTACTGGTCTTCGAGCAGGATGAAAAAGCCGGTGAACACGTCCTTGATCAGGCTCTGGGCGCCGAAGCCCACCGCGAGGCCCAGCACCGACACGCCCGCCAGCAGGCTGGTCGCGTTGACCCCCAGCGCCTGCAATCCGGCGATCAGGGCGAGAATCACCAGCGCGACCTTGAGGGTGCTGTCCACCACCCCCCGCAGGGTCTGCACCCGCACGGTGCGGCGGTTGAATTCTTCCTCCGCCACGATGCGCGAGGTCAGGGTGCCGATCAGGTTCCAGCCGATCAGGGACAGTGCCACGATCACGAGGACCTGCCCGGCGGTGTGCCGGAAGCCCTCCACGATGTCCCCGCCGAGGTCGAACAGCACGGGCACGCTGGGGAGGTAGGCCACCCGTGTGGCGACCGCCAGCCACCCCAGCGCCACCACGGCGGTCCACAGCCAGCCCAGCCCCGACACCAACCGGGGGGCGGCATGACTCTCCAGCGCCCGCAGCACGGTCCGTCCGAAGCGGTAGAGCGCGTATGCCACCACCAGGGTCAGCCCCAGGCCGAGCCAGACCTGGGGCTTCTGAAATTGAAAGGCGAGTTCGTTCAGCAGGTCATCGGACATCGCTCCAGCCTCGCATGGGGAGGTGAGGCTGGGCAACGCCGGGTCAGGCCGGGGCCAGCGCCGCCTCCAGCCGGGCAATCAGGTCGGCCTCGTGGGCGCGGGCGGCCCGCAGCAGGGCATTCTTGACCGCGCGGGCGTCGGCGCTGCCGTGGCCGATGAAGGCCAGCCCCCGCACCCCGATTAGGATGCTTGCTCCGTAGGTGCTGGGGTCCATCCGCTCGGCCAGCCCCCGCAGCGCTGGGCGCACCAGCAGGCCGCCCACCTTGGTCTTCAGGCTGCCCCCCAGCGCCTCACGCACCCACCCGAAGAGGACCTTGGCCTCGCCCTCCGCGAGCTTGAGGACCACGTTGCCGGTAAAGCCGTCGGTCACCACGATGTCGGTGGTCCCATGGAAGAGGTCGCGGCCCTCCACGTTGCCGTGGAAGGTGATGCCGTGGCCGTGCAGCTCGCGCAGCAGACCATGCGCCTCCAGCACGAGCTGGCTGCCCTTGTGGGCTTCCTCCCCGATGGAGAGCAGGCCCACCGTGGGGTTCTCGCGGTCTTCCACCACCCGCAGGTACACGGTCGCCAGCCGCGCCCACTGCGCGAGGTACGCCGCCTTCACGTCCGCGTTCGCACCCACGTCCAGCAGGGTCACGAAGCCCTTCTGACTGGGGAGGTGCGTCAGGATGGCCGGGCGGTCCACCCCCTTCACGCGCCCCAGCGTCAGCAGCGCCGAGGCCATCGTCGCCCCGCTGTGGCCCATGCTGACGGCGGCGGCGGCCTTCCCCTCCTTCACCAGCCGGGTGCAGACGTTGATGCTCGCCCCCGTGCGGCTCCGCACGTCGGAGGCGTGCTCGTCCATGCCGATCACATCGGGTGCGTCGACCACGTCCAGCGGCAGGCTGGCGCTGCCAGGGTGCTTGCCGAGTTCGGCATGCAGCGCTACCCGCGGCCCGACGAGCAGCACGGGCACCCCCGCGCGGGCGGCCTGCACCGCGCCCTCCACATTCGGCACGGCCCCGTGGTCCCCGCCCACCGCGTCGAGGGCGATGGGCAGGGTGGTCTTCGGGGTGCCCGGCTCAGCGTTCATCCGGCTCCGTCAGCGCAGCCGTGACGTAAAAGGGGCGGCTTCCGGCTTCGGCGCGGCCCTCGCTGGGCAGACGGTAGCCGGGGCGCTCCACCTCGGGGCGCAGGGCCGAGAGGTCCACGTACTCGTCGGCGGCATTTCGCAACTCGTAGCTCGTCATCTCGGGAATGCTCGCCACGACCACCCGCTTGCCCCGCGCCCGCAGCACCTCGACCGGGCGCTCGAAGTCGCCGTCGCCGGTCAGCAGGATGGCGGTGTCATAGCGGTCGGCCGTGGTCAGCAAGTCGGTCACCAGAAAGATGTCGAGGCTGGCGCGGCGCTGCGTCTCGCCGTGCTCGTCGGTGACCTCGCGCAGCGGGCGGGTGCGGACCGTATAGCCCATGTAGGTCAGGGCGTCCACGAAGCGCTTTTGCTTGTCGTCGGGGTGGGCGGGCACGGCGGTGTAATAGAAGGCGTTGTGGAGGGTGGCGCCCGCGCGGAAGTGCTCCAGAATCTTGCGGTGGTCGAAGTTCCAACCCAGGCGGCGGGCCGCCGCGTAGACGTTGGCCCCGTCAATAAAGAGGGCAATGCGTTCGGTCATAGGGGCTCCTGCCGGGGCACGTCGTGGCCCCGGCACCCTCAGCATACGGGACCCTGCTCCAGCCCAAGCTGTGGCCGCCCGGCCGGGTCGTGCAGCGCGGCCCACACCTCCGAGCGCAGCCGCCGCAGGTCCACCCCGCCGTAGGTGTCGGGGAGGCGCCCCAGGTACCCCTCCGCTTTGTGGAAGTTGCGGTGGGTCAAGCTGCCGTGGTGCCAGCGCTTGTGCAGGGCGGCGGCGAGCAGGATCAACGCTTGCAGGAAGTCGCGCTCCACCCCCGTCGCCGTGCGCCACGGCACCTCCCAGGCCTCGTGGGCCTCCCACCACTTGCCCGCGTCGAAGAGCCGGGCGCCCTCGCGCAGATGCTCCTGCCCTTCCCCGGTCATGGCCGCAGCCTAGCGCGTCCCGCCCGTGAACCCACCGTTAGGTGCCCTGCATCTGGCCCATATCCACCCATGCCCCCGGGGGGTATACTCGGCCCATGAAGCCTGTGGAACTCACGGACAGCAACTTCCAGAGCGAGACCGCCCAGGGCCTGACCCTGGTGGACTTCTGGGCGCCCTGGTGCGGTCCCTGCCGCATCATCGCCCCGGTCATCGAGGAACTCGCCGGGCAGTACGAGGGCCGGGTCAAGGTTGCCAAGCTCAACGTGGACGACAACCCCAGCGTCTCCGGCCAGTACCGCGTGATGAGCATCCCCACCATGATCCTGTTCAAGGACGGCCAGCCTGTCGAGGGCATGGTCGGTGCCCAGCCTAAGCGGGCCTTCGAGGCGCTGCTCGACAAGTACGCGGCGGCCAGCGTCACGAACTGACCTCCTCACGACTGCGCGGGCCGCCTCTTCTCGGGGCGGCCCTTCGTCATGGTCAGAAGCGGGTGATCGGCGGCGGGGTCCAGGCGTGTAGACACTCGGAGAGCAGCACCTCGCCGTCGGGCCACGCCCCATGCCCGCTTGCCACGTTGAGGTGCCCGGCCTGCCCCGCCGTGACAAACTCGGCGCCCCAGGATTCCGCGAAGCTCTGCGCCCGCTCGAACGTGGCGAACGGGTCATTCTCGCTGGCGACCACGAGGGCCGGAAAGGGCAGCGGCTCCAGCGGAGTCGGAGCCAGGTCGCGTACGCCGGGGAACTGCGCGTAGGTGGTGCCCTGGTCTGCATCAGTTGGAGCGACCAGCAGCGCTCCCCTCACCCGCTCGTGCCCGCCATAGAGCCGCGCCCAGTGGACGATGGTCAGCACGCCGCAGGAATGCCCCACCAGCACCAGTTCGCCGGGCGTCGCCTCCACGACCTCCTGCAGCCGGGCACTCCAGGCTTCCGGTGTGGGCTGCTCCGGGTCGTCCTGCCGCACCCGCGCCGCCCCGAACTGCCGCTCCCAGAGGGTCTGCCAGTGCCCTGGCCCGCTGTCGCCCAATCCGGGCACGATTACGAGGGTGGGGGTCATGACCGAGGCTATCAGTCTTCAGCGGTCAGCAACGAAAAAACCCCGCCGAAGCGGGGCTGGGAACTCCTCTGGATCAGACGAGTTCGATCAGGGCCATCGTGACGCCGTCGCCGCGACGGGTGCCCACGCGCAGGATGCGGGTGTAGCCACCGGGACGGTCGGCGTACTTGGGGGCGACCTCGTCCATGACCTTGCGGACCACAGCGGTGTCGTGGATGTCGCGGGCGACGAGGCGGCGGGCGTGCAGGTCCCCACCCTTGGCGGTGGTGATCAGCTTCTCGACGTAGGGGCGCAGCTCCTTGGCCTTGGTGAGGGTCGTCTGGATGCGGCCCTCACGCAGCAGCGCCGTCGCCTGGGCGCGGGCCAGGGCGGTGCGGGCGCTGCTGTTGCGGTTGAGCTTGCGACCGGCTTTACCGTGACGCATGGGGAATCTCCTTGGGGGTCGGGCGCGGCAGCAACGTCCGCGCCCCTGAATTAGTCACGCAGGGCGAGGCCGAACTGCGCGAGCTGCTGCTTGATCTCGTCGAGGCTGCGCTCGCCGATGCCGGGCACCTTCTTCAGGTCGCGGTCGCTCAGCGCACACAGGGCGTCCACGCTGTCGATGCCTTCCTCCTTGAGGGAGTGCAGCACGCGGGTGGTCAGGCCCAGGCCTTCGAGGGTCACGCGGGGCGTATCGAGGTCGCCCGCCGGGTACGAGCCGGGGTCGAGGTCGGGCATCCGGGGCAGTTCAGGCGTCGCCACCGCCACCGGGGCCGCCGGCGTGTAGGCCGGGGTCAGCTCGGGAGCGGCGGGCAGCGTTTCCACGTTGCCGAACACCGTCAGCTCGTCGCGCAGAATCTCGACGGCCTTGTCCAGCGTGTCCTGGGGGCCGACGCTGCCGTCGGTCCAGACGCGCAGGATCAGGCGGTCCAGGTCGGTCTGCTGGCCCACGCGGGTGTTCTCCACGTGGTAGGCCACCCGGCGCACCGGCGAGAACACGGCGTCCACCGGGATCGAGTTGATGCGGTCCTTGGTGGAGTGCTTGTCGGCGGGGACATACCCCTCGCCTTCCTCGACGCGCACCTCCATTACCAGCTTGCCGTCTTCGGCGAGCGTGGCGATGGGGAGGTCGGGGTTGACGATCTCGGCGTCACTGGGCACCTCGAAGGCGCTCGCCCGCACCACGCCCTCGCCCTGCGCCCGCAGGGTCAGGGTCTTGGGGCCGGGGGCGTGGAACTTCACGACGAGTTCCTTGAGGTTCAGAATGATCCGGATGACGTCTTCCTTGACGCCGGGGATGGTCGAAAACTCATGGAGGACATCCTCGATGTACACGCTCGTCACGGCGGTGCCGGGGATCGAGGACATCAGGATGCGCCGGATGGGATTCCCGATGGTGACGCCGTAGCCGCGCGCGAGCGGTTCGAGCACGAACTCGCCGTAATCGCCGTCGACGCGGGCCTTGAGTTGAGGGCGCTTTTGATCCACTGGGGCCTCCCGATTAGCGCGAGTAGTACTCGATGATGAAGTTCTCGTTGATGGGCAGGGCGAGGTCTTCACGCGCGGGGAGGCGCACGAAGGTGCCGCTGAAGGTCTCGGGGTTCAGTTCGATCCAGGGGCTGACGCGGCGGCGCTTTTGCGCCTCCATGTTCTCCTGAATAAAGCCCATGGAACGGCTCTTCTCGGAAACGGTGATCTCGTCGCCGATCTTGACCCGGTAGCTGGGAATATCCACCCGCTTGCCGTTGACGAGCACGTGCCCGTGGCCGACAAACTGCCGGGCCTGGCGGCGGGTGCTGGCAAAGCCCATGCGGAAGACGACGTTGTCCAGGCGGCGTTCGAGCAGTTGCAGGAACACCGTGCCGGTCACGCCGGGCACGTTCGCCGCCTCCTCGAAGAGGTTGCGGAACTGCTTTTCGTTCATGCCGTACAGCCGGGCAAGCTTCTGCTTTTCACGCAGGCGCACGCTGTAGTCGCTGGGGCGGCCACGACCCCGGCGCTGCCCGTGCTGACCGGGCGCGTAGGGACGCCGGTCGAGGTACTTCTGGACTTTCTCGGTCTCCGCGAGGTTAATGCCCTCGCGGCGGCTGAGCTTGGTAATGGAACCACGGAAACGACCCATGTCTTGACTCTCCTTGCGGTTTCAGGCGTCAGGCCTGCAAACCGGGTCTGCGGCCCTCTGGTGCCCGCTTCCTCGCCGGTGGTGCGGCTCTCTTCCCAGGGGGAAGGCGGAAGCGGGACAGGTGGGCGCGCGCAGCGCGGGTTAGGCGCGGAACTTCTTCTTGGGGCGGCAGCCGTTGTGGGGCACGGGGCTGTCGTCCATGATGGACTTCACTTCGATGCCGGAGGCCTGAATGGCGCGGATCGCCTGCTCGCGGCCCGAACCGGTGCCGCGCACGATGACGTCCACGATGTTCATGCCGAAGGTCTGCTGCGCCTTCTTCACGGCGTCAGCAGCGGCGAGCTGGGCCGCGTAGGGCGTGCCCTTCTTGCTGCCCTTGTAGCCGATCGTGCCGCCCGAGGACCACGCGACGGAGTTGCCGTCGAGGTCGGTGATGGTCACGATGGTGTTGTTGTAGCTCGCGTGCACGTACGCGCGGCCCGCGCTGATGTTGCGCCGGGCGCGGCGGGGGGTCTTGCCCTTGGTGGTCTTCGCCATGGCTTACTTCCTCGTCGCCTTCTTCTTGCCCGCGACGGTCTTGCGCGGTCCCTTGCGGGTGCGGGCGTTCGTCTTGGTGCGCTGGCCGCGCACGGGCAGGCCGCGGCGGTGGCGCAGGCCGCGGTACGCGCCGATGTCCATCAGGCGCTTGATGTTCTGGCCAACTTCCGAGCGGAGGTCACCCTCCACCTTGAAGGTGCGCTCGATTACATCCCGCAGGGTGCTCTGGTCCGCTTCGGAGAGGTTCTTGACGCGGGTGTCGGGGCTGATTCCCGTCTGCGCCAGCACTTCCTTGGAGCGGGTCAGGCCGATCCCGTAGATATAGGTCAGGGCGATCTCAACGCGCTTCTCGCGCGGAAGGTCTACACCGGCAATACGCGCCATGCTTAGCCCTGCCTCTGCTTGTGCTTGACATTGGAGCAGATGACCAGCACGCGCCCGTGGCGGCGGATCACCTTGCAGTTGTCGCACATCTTCTTGACACTGCTGCGAACTTTCATGCGTCCTCCTCGCAGCCGCCTCACGTCACCGCCCATCCTGGCGGCGCGCTCAGCAGCGCTCGACCCCCCGGAGCCGGGGAATCTGATGGGTATCCGTGCCCGGAAGGGCTACTTGCGGTAGACGATGCGGCCCCGCGACGTGTCGTAGGGGCTGATCTCCAGAACCACACGGTCACCGGGCAGAATCCGGATGTAGTGAATCCGCATCTTGCCGCTGATGTACGCCAGAATGTCGTGCCCGGTATCGAGCTTGACCCGGAAGGTGGTGTTGGGCAGCGCCTCTTCGACTACGCCCTCGGCCCGCACGGTATCGGATTCTTCCTTCTTGCGCTTTTCCCGCTGTTCCGGCATCTTTCGTCTTGCCACGTAACCTCCAGGCCTGATACAAGCCAAAGGGGAAGTTAGCACGCCGGGGGGGGCGGGGGCAAGCGCCCCGCTTCCCGGAGAGCCTCGCGGCTCTGGCCCACATCAGCCCTGTTCAGGCTTGTCTTAGTGGAGCACGGCCGCGATCCGCCCGTAAACCTCGTCCATGGTCCCCACGCCGTCCACGGAGCGCAGGTGCCCGCGCGTTTCGTAGTAGTCGATCAGCGGCTGGGTCTGCTCGCGGTAAACCTGCTGGCGCCTCCGGGCGACCTCCTCGGTGTCGTCGCTGCGTACGGGTTCGCCCCGTGCGGCGGCCTGCCGTCCCCGCTCCACGATGCGTTCGATCAGCAACTCGTCGGGGACTTCGAGCAGCGGAACGGCGGTGACGGGGGCGCCGAGGTCCTCCAGCAGCCGGTCGAGGGCCTCGGCCTGGGCACGGGTGCGCGGAAAGCCGTCGAAGATCACCCGCACCGCATTCATCCCCCTCAAGTAGTCCCGGATCAAGGCGATCAGGATGTCGTCGGGCACCAAGGCGCCCGCATCGAGAATCGGCTTGACCTGCTGGCCCAACTCCGTGCCGCGCGCGACGTGGTCACGCAGGATGTCCCCTGTGCTGATCTTGGTCAGGCCCTCTTCCCGGGCCAGGCGCTCGGCCTGGGTGCCCTTTCCGGCGCCGGGGGGGCCAAGAAAGATCACGACCTTGTTTCCGGATTGTGTCATCGTTCCTCCTTCAGGGAGTACAGCATAGAGGCCGCGCGGCAGCCCGGGCCTGTCTCCCCGGACGTGACGGGCACGCGGAACCCAAAAAAACCGCCCACCCGGAGGTGAGCGGCTGGAGCAGAGGCGACTTCAGTTCAGGCGGCCACGGATGCGGCCCTTGCTGATAAAGCCGTCGTAGCGCCGCACGGTGAGCTGCGCTTCGAGCTGCTTGAGGGTCTCGAGTGCCACGCCCACGATAATCAGCAGGCCGGTGCCGCTGAACTGGAAGGTGGTGATGCCCGTCGCCCGCTGCACGATCTGGGGAAAGACCGTCAGCACGACCAGGAAGATCGCGCCCCACAGGCTCAGGCGGCTGCTGATGCCGCCCAGGTACTCGGCGGTCGCCGTGCCCGGCCGCACGCCGGGAATGAAGCCGCCCGCCTCGCGCAATTGCTCGCTGATGCGCTTGGGGTCGAACTGCACGCTGTTGTACAGGTACGTGAACCCGAAGATCAGCGCCGCTTCCAGCAGGATGTACCAGGGGCTGCCGAAGGTCAGGTACGTCTGGATAAACGCGTTGACCTCGGGCGCCCGCTCGGCGGTGGCGCTGCCGATCAGGTTGGGGAGGATCAGCATCGCCGAGGCGAAAATCACCGGAATCACGCCCGCCTGGTTCACCTTGATCGGGAGCCAGGTGGCCTGCCCGCCCAGGTTACGGGCCGCCCCGCCGGGCGCTCCCCCACGGGCGCGGGCGTAGGTGACGGGCACCCGGCGCTCGCCCTGGTACACGTACACGATGCCCGCGATGGTCACCAGAATCACGGCCGCGAAGGCCAGGATCTGCAGCAGCGACACCTGCTCGGTGCGGAACAGCTCGCCCGTCGCCGCGATCTCACGCGGATAGTTGGCGATGATCCCCGCCGTGATGATCAGGCTGATGCCGTTGCCGACCCCCACCTCGGTGATGCGCTCGCCGATCCAGAGGGTAAAGGCGATGCCCGCCACCTGGGTCAGTACCATCACCAGGATGGTGAAGAGGCCGGGGTCCCAGCCCACCGCGATGAACTGCGGGTTGCTGGTGATGTACAGCGAGAAGAACAGGGCCTGAAAGGTCCCCAGCGCGACCGCCGCGTAGCGGGTGTACTGGTTGATCTTCTTGCGGCCCTCCTCGCCCTCCTTGCTGAGTTTTTCCAGCGAGGGGACGGTGGTCGTCAGCAGCTGAATCACGATGCTGGCCGTGATGTACGGCAGCACCCCCAGCGCGAAGATCGAGAACTGCGAAAGATTGCCGCCCGAGATCAGGCTGATCAACCCGAAAAGGCCACCCGAGGTGGCCTCCGCGAGAGCGGCTGCATTGACGCCCGGCGTCGGAATGGTACTTCCGAAACGGAAGACGGCAAGCAGCAGCAGGGTGAAGACAATCTTCCGCCGCAGGTCCGGAATCCGGAACGCGTCGCGGAAGGCGCGCAGCATGTTACTCTGCCTGCTCTATCGGGGCCTGCTCGGCGTTCTCGCTGCTGGCCTGGGCGATCACAACCCGGCCGCCCGCCGCTTCCACGGCGCGGACCGCCGACTCGCTCGCCGCGTCCACGTGCACGGTCACGGCGCGGGTCAGTTCGCCGCGGCCCAGCAGCTTGACGGGGCGGTTCTTGCGCCGCACCAGTCCAGCCAGTTCCAGCGCCGCGCGGTCGAAGGTCTCCCCTTCCAGCCCGGCAAGCTGACCAAGGTTGACGACCTCGTAGGTCGTGCCGACGTTGTTGAAGCCGCGCTTGGGCAGCCTCGAGATCAGCGTGCTGCGGCCACCTTCAAAGAAGGAACCCTTGCCCGCGCCGCTGCGGGCCTTCTGGCCCTTGTGCCCGCGACCGGCGGTCTTGTCGGTGCCGCCGGGGCCACGGCCCACGCGCTTGCGGTTCTTGCGGCTGCCGGGCGCCGGGGTCAGTTCGTGGAGCTTCACGCTTCCACCTCCACCAGATGTTGAACGGTCTTGATCATGCCGCGCACGGCGGGGGTGTCCACCAGTTCACGGGTGTCGCCGATCTTGCGCAGGCCCAGCGCCTTGACGGTCTGCACCTGATTCTCGGGACGGCCGATCACGCTGCGGCGCAGGGTCACCTTCACGGTCGAGGAGGTCACAGGGCACCTCCCGCCTGGGCTGCACCGGCCTCGGTGGTCGCCGAAACCGCAGCAGAACCCGCCACGCGGGGCTGGGTGTCCAGACCACGGGCCGAACGCACCTGCTTGGCGGTGCGCAGGTTCTTCAGGCCGTCGAACACCGCGTAGGCCACGTTGACCTTGTTGCGGCTGCCGAGTTCCTTGGAGAGCATGTTGGTGATGCCCGCCAGCTCGGCGATCGAACGGGGCACGGTGCCCGCGATCACGCCGGTACCGGGGCCTGCAGGCTTGAGCAGCACGCGGCTGGTGGAGTTCTCACCGACGATGTCGTGGGGAATGGTGCCGTTTTCCACCGGCACGGAGATCATGTTCTTGCGGGCGATCGCCTTGGCCTTCTCGATGGCGACGGGCACTTCCTTGGCCTTGCCGATGCCCATGCCGACGCGGCCGTTGCGGTCACCCAAGATTACGAGCGCGGCGAAGCGGAAGCGGCGCCCCCCCTGGTAGGTCTTGGAGGTACGGTTGACGAAGAGCATCTTCTCTTCGAACTCGCTGGTCTCCCGCTCGCGGTCATTGCGACGATTAAAAGTCAAGGCCACCCTCCCGCGCCGCGTCTGCGAGCGCTTTGACCCGGCCGTGGTACTTGTACCCGGCGCGGTCGAACACGACCTGCTTGACACCCTTGGCCACGGCGGCCTCGGCCAGCGCCCGGCCCACCGCCGCGGCGGTGTCGGTCTTGGTCCCGGTCTTGACGGCGCTGCTGCTCGCCGCCGCCAGCGTGGTCCCGGTGGTGTCGTCGATAATCTGGGCGTAGATGTGCTTGCTGGAGCGGAACACGCTGAGGCGCGGGCGCTCCGCCGCCGCGACACGCACCTTGCGGCGGGTGCGCAGCTTGCGCCGAATGGCAGTCTGGTTCGCCATTACTTCTTCCCTTTCCCGCCGGTGGCCCCGGCTTTACCAGCCTTGAGGGCGATCTGCTCGCCCACGAAACGCACACCCTTGCCGTGGTAGGCATCAGGCTTGCGCACCTTGCGCACGTTGGCGGCAACCTGCCCCACGAGCTGCTTGTCGATGCCCGACACGTCGATGCGGGTGGGCTCGGGCACCGTGAAGGTCACGCCTGCGGGCGGCTCGATCACGACCGGGTGGCTGTAACCGATGGTCATCTCGAGGTTCTTGCCCGTGAGCTTGGCGCGGTAACCGACGCCGCGCAGTTCGAGGTTGATGGTGAAGCCGTCCGACACGCCCTTGACGGCGTTGGCGACCAGCGTGCGGGTCAGGCCGTGCAGGGCGCGGTGCTCCTGGCGGTCGCTGGGCCGCGTCACGAGAAGCTGATCGCCTTCGGTCGCGATGGTCAGGGCGGGGTTGTAGGGCACGGCGAGTTCGCCCTTGGGGCCTTTGGCGCGGAACAGTCCGCCCTCGGCGCTCACGGTCACGCCGCTGGGCACGGCGATGGGTTGTTTACCAATACGGGACATGGCTGTCCTCCTTGAGTCCTTAAGTTCTGAGCAGCCGCGCGGAGTGCATGCGCGGGCCAGAGGTCAGGGCTGCGGGCTTACCAGAGAACGCAGACGACTTCGCCGCCCACGCCCTGCTGACGCGCCTCGCGGTCGGGCAGCAGGCCCCTGCTCGTCGAGACGACGGCGAGGCCCAGCCCGCGCTGGACGCGGGGCAGGTTCTCGGCGCTCACGTAGGCGCGGCGACCGGGGCGGCTGACGCGCTCGATGTGCTTGATGACCTGCTCGCGCTTGGCGCCGTACTTCAGGGTCAGGCGCAGCACGTCGAACTTCTGGCCTTCGGGGCGCACGCGCTCCACGTTGGCCACGTAGCCTTCGCGCATCAGCAGTCGGGCAAGCTCTTCCTTGAACTTGGAAGCCGGGATGTCGACGCTCTCCTTATAGGTGCGCGTCGCGTTGCGGATGCGCGTGAGCATGTCGGCGATGGGATCACTCAGCATGATTCTCCTCCGGGGGCTGGGCCTGAATGCAGGAGCCCCGGCTGGGGGGAAGCTGCGCCCACGTGTGAGGCAGCTTCCGGAGTCTTCCCAAAGAATGTGGTCCTGCTGGGGCAGGCGCTTCTTCTGTTGGGTCCTGAGCCCTGAACCGGACGATCACTGCCCAAAGGGGGCCAGTTCGTATCCGGCGAGGGGGTGGGGGCGGCGGGCGGTGTTACCAGCTCGCCTTTTTGACGCCGGGGAGTTCCCCACGGTGCGCCAGTTCGCGGATGCAGATGCGGCACATTCCGAAGAACCGGTAGTAGCCACGGGCGCGGCCACAGCGGCTGCACCGGTTGTAGTTCTGCACGGCAAACTTGCTGCCACGCTGCGCCTTCACGACTTTAGAGGTGTTCGCCATGTCAGTCCTTATTTCCGGAAGGGGAGGCCCATGGCCTGCAGGAGCGCCCGGGCTTCCTCGTCGGTCTTCGCGGTGGTCACGATGGTGATGTCCATCCCGCGCACCTTGTCGACCATATCATAGGTAATTTCCGGGAAGATCAGTTGCTCCTTGATACCGAGGTTGTAGTTGCCACGGCCGTCAAAGGCGTTGGGGTTGATCCCGCGGAAGTCACGGATACGGGGCAGGCCGATGTTGATCAGCTTTTCCAAGAACACGTACATGCGCTCGCCGCGCAGCGTGACCTTGATGCCGACTGGCATGCCCTGGCGGAGCTTGAAGTTGGAGATGCTCTTTTTCGCCTTGGTGATGATAGGCTTTTGCAGGGTGATCAGCGCCAGCTCACGGGCCGCCTTGTCGATGGCCTTGGAGTCTTCCTTCGAGGACCCCAGGCCCTCGTTGATCACGATCTTCTCGATGCGCGGCACGGCCATCACGCTGGAGTAGCCGAACTGGCCCATCAGCGCGGGGCGCACCTGCTCGTTGTACTTGGTCTTCAGGGTCTGCATGTCTCTGGCCTCTCTTCGGGCGGGCTGGGTCGCCCGGGTTCACGCGCGGGGGGCGTGGCCCTGAATGTCAGTCGATGACCTTGCCGCTCGCGACCGCGACCCGAACCTTCTTGCCGTCCACGATCTGCTTGCGGATGCGGGTGGCCTTGCCGGTCTCGGGGTCAACCAGCGCGACCTTGCTGGCATGCAGGGCACCTTCACGCTGCTCGATGCCGCCCGTGGGGTTGGTGGCCGAGGGCTTGACGTGCTTGGTCACGAGGTTGACGCCCTCGACGACGACCTTGGCCTCGCGGGGCAGGGCGAGCAGCACCTTGCCGGTCGCGCCGCGGTGCTTGCCGCTGAGCACGACGACGGTGTCGCCCTTCTTCACGTGCAGCTTGTCGCTGTGGTGGCTTCCGGCGCTGGGGCGGGGCATCACAGCACCTCCGGGGCCAGGGACACGATCTTCATGAAGCGGCGGTCGCGCAGTTCGCGGGCAACCGGCCCGAAGACGCGGGTGCCGCGGGGCTCGCCCTGGTTGTTGATGATGACGGCCGCGTTCTTGTCGAAGCGGATGGTGCTGCCGTCGGCACGCTTGATCGCGTGGCTGGTGCGCACGACCACAGCCTTCACCACGTCACCGGACTTGACGGTGCCGCGCGGGGCCGCGTCCTTGACCGACGCCACGATGATGTCGCCGACGTGGGCGTAGCGCTTGTTGCCGCCGCCGCCCGTGGTCAGGCCCTTGCCGCCGATGCCGCTGTTGAGCACGCGAATGCACATCAGTTCGCGCGCGCCGCTGTTGTCCGCCACGTCGAGGCGGGACTGGGGCATGATCATGCGTTACCGCCTTCCGTCTCGACCGCCGTGGTCTCGATGCCGCGCGGGCGCTCGATCAGGCGGGTGACCTTCCAGGTCTTGGTCTTGCTGATGGGGCGCACAGCGAGAATCTCGACGCGGTCCCCAATCCGGTACTCGTTGGTCTCGTCGTGCGCGGCGTACTTCTTGGAGCGCGTCACGATCTTGCCGTACAGCGGGTGCATGAAGCGGCGCTCGACCTTGACGCTCACCGTCTTGTCGGCCTTGTCGCTCACCACGACGCCCGTAAAGGTCTTTTTCATTGGGTGTCTCCTGCGGCGCTCTGGGCCTGGGCCACGCGCTCGGCGCGGCTCTGCTCACCGCGCACAGTGTTGAGCTGCGCCACTTCGCGCCGGAGCTGGCGCACGCGGTGCGGCTGGGCCAGTTGGCCCATCGCCGCCTGGAAACGCAGCTCCATCAGTTCCTTCTTGCGGGCGTCAATCTCGCGGGCGAAATCGGCGTCCGAGAGGTTGCGCATCTCACTGGGCTTCATCGTAGACCTCGCGCTTGACCATCTTGGTCTGGATGGGCAGCTTGTGACCGGCCAGGCGGAAGGCTTCCTTGGCCTGCTCTTCGGTCACGCCAGACACCTCGAACATCACGCGGCCGGGCTTGACCACGCTGACCCAGTACTCCACCGCACCCTTGCCCTTCCCCATTCGGGTTTCGGCGGGCTTCTTGGTGACGGGCTTGTCGGGGAAGATGCGGATGTAGATCTTGCCGCCGCGGCGGAAGTGACGGCTCATCACGATGCGGCACGCCTCGATCTGGTTCGACCGAATCCAGGCGGGTTCCAGGGCGATCAGGCCGTAGTCACCGAACGCGACGTAGTCGCCGCCCTTGGTGTCGCCGGTCATGCGGCCACGGAACTGCTTGCGGTACTTGGTGCGCTTCGGAAGAAGCATCACTCACCTCCGGGACGGCGCCGCGCGGTGGGGCGGCGGCGGTTGGGACGGTCACCCTCAGGACGGCGCTCGTCGTTGCGGCGGGGCGGGCGGGCCAGCGTCTCGGTCTTGCCGCCGATCACTTCGCCGTTGAACACCATCACCTTGATGCCCAGCGAGCCGTAGGTGGTCTCGGCACGGGCGGTGCCGTAGTCGATATCGGCACGCAGGGTGTGCAGGGGCACACGGCCCTCGCGGACGCTCTCGGTGCGGGCCTGCTCGGCGCCACCGAGGCGACCCGACAGCACGATCTTCACGCCACGGGCGCCCGACTCCATCACGCGCTGCGCGGCCTGCTTCATCGCGCGGCGGAAGGCGAAGCGGCGCTCGATCTGCTCCGCAATACGCAGGGCGACCAGCGGGGCGCTGATGTTGGGGTTGGGGATCTCGGCGACGTTCACGGCGACGGTCCCGGCGCTCACGAGGCGCTCGATGTCCCCGCGCAGCTGCTTGATGCTCTCGCCACCCTTGCCGATCACGATGCCGGGCTTAGCGGCCGAGATGATCACGTTGACCTGCTGGCCCGCGCGCTCGATCTCGATGCGGGCGATGCCGGCGGCGGCGAGCTTCTTGCCCACCATCTTGCGGATGCGCTCGTCTTCCTTAAGAAGGCCGGCGTACTGCTTCTTGCCCGCGTACCAGCGGCTGTTCCAGCCCCGGGTGATGCCCAGGCGGAAGCCGTTCGGGTTGATCTTGTTGCCCATTACTTGTTCCCCCGGCGCGTCTCGCGCTCGCCCACGATGATGGTGATGTGGCTGGTGCGCTTCTTGATGATGTTGGCGCTGCCACGGGCGCGGGGAATCAGCCGCTTGAGGGTCGGCCCGGCGTCCACGTAGGCCGCCGTCACGACGAGGCGGTCTTCGAGCATCTCGTCGTTGTGGACCGCGTTGCTCTTGGCGCTCTTGAGGACCTTGGCGACGGGCTCCGACGCGCTCTTGGGAATAAAGCGCAGCAGGTCCTCGGCCTCGGCGACGCTCTTGCCGCGGATCACGTCCACGACGAGGCGCACCTTGCGGGGGCTCATGCGCACGTACTTCGCCACGGCGTAGCCGGGACGGCGCAGCTTGACCTGCTGCTTGCGCTGCTTCTTGTTGCGGAAGCCCTGGGTGGGGGTGGTGTCAGGAGCGGTCATTTCTTCTTGCTCCCCTTGGCGTTCTTGTCGGCGCCGTGCCCGCGGTAGGTGCGGGTAGGGCTGAACTCGCCGAGCTTGTGACCGATCATCTGCTCGTTGACGAACACCGGCACGTGCTGCTTGCCGTTGTGCACCGCGATGGTGTGACCGATCATCTCGGGCACGATGGTCGAGCGGCGCGACCAGGTCTTGATGACGCGCTTGTCCTTGCGCTCGTTCTGGGCGTCCACCTTCTTCAGGAGGTGGTCGTCCACGAACGGCCCTTTTTTGAGGCTACGGGGCATGTCTCCCCTCCTTACTTCCCGCCGCGGCGGGTGACGATGAAGCGGTCACTGATCTTGCGCTTCTTGCGGGTCTTCAGGCCCTTGGCGGGCTGGCCCCAGGGGCTGACCGGCTGACGCCCGGCGCCCGTGCGGCCCTCACCACCGCCGTGGGGGTGGTCGACCGGGTTCATGGCGCTGCCGCGCTGGTGGGGCTTCTGGCCCAGCCAGCGGCTGCGGCCCGCCTTGCCGATCACGATGTTCTTGTGCTCGGCGTTGCCCACGGTCCCGATAGTCGCGTAGCACTCGGAGTGCACTCGGCGAATCTCACCGCTGGGAAGGCGCAGCAGCACGTAGTCGCTCTCCTTGCCCTGCACCTGAATGGAGGTGCCAGCAGAGCGGGCGAGCTGGGCACCTTTGCCGGGCACCAGTTCGACGGCGTGCACCACAGCACCCACCGGCACGAAGCGCAGGGGCAGCGCGTTGCCGAGCTTGGGATCGGCCTCGGGACCCGCGTTCACGGTGGCGCCGACGGTCAGGCCCTCGGGCGCCAGCACGTAGCGCTTCTCGCCGTCGACGTAGTTCAGCAGGGCGATACGGGCGCTGCGGTTGGGATCGTACTCGATGGCAGCGACGCGGGCGGACACACCGGCCTTGTCACGGCGCTTGAAGTCGATGATGCGGTAGAGGCGCTTGTGCCCGCCGCCGATAAAGCGGCTGGTGATGCGGCCCCGGTTGTTGCGCCCGCCGGTCTTGGGCAGGGCCTCGGTGAGGGCCTTTTCGGGACGCTTCTTGGTCAGCCCCGAGAAGTCCGCGGTCGTCATCTGACGGCGGCTGGGGGTATACGGACGGTACTTCTTGACGGCCATGTCTCAATACTCCTTAGGCCAGGGCCTCGAGGGCCTCGATCTTCTGACCGTCCGCAAGCCGCACGATGGCCTTCTTGCGGTCCGCCCGGTGCCCGATAAAACGGCCCACGCGCTTGCGCTTGCCCGCGACGTTCATGGTGCTGATGCCGACCACGGTCACACCGAAAGCCTGCTGCACCGCGGCCTTGATCTCGGTTTTTGTGGCCTTGGGGCTGACCCAGAACGAGTACACGCCGCGCTCCATGCCCGCGTACGCCTTCTCGCTGATCACGGGCTGCTTGATGATGTCGTAGTAGCTCACTGCGCGGCCTCCTCAGACATGACCTCGTCCTGAGCGGGCTCCAGCGCGACCGCGTCGATCACGAGGCGCTCGTGGCGCAGGATGTCGTAGACGTTCAGGCCCGCGACGGGGAGCACGGTCGCCCACGCGACGTTACGGGCGGCGCGGCGGGTCATCTCGTCGTCGGTGACGATCAGCACGCGCTCCGACCCGTCGAGGCCATTCTGCGCGGCCCAGGCGACAAAGCTCTTGGTCTTGCCGTCGAGGTCGAAGCCGTCCACCGCCACCAGTCTGCCGGTGTTCTGGCGGTCGGCCAGCGCCATCGCCAGGCCGAGCTGCCGCACCTTGCGGGGCAGGGTGTAGGCGTAGGAGCGGGGCTTGGGGCCGAAGGCCACGCCGCCGCCCACGAAGGTCGGCACGGAGCGGTCGCCGTGACGCGCGTTGCCGGTGCCCTTCTGGGAGTACATCTTCTTGCCCGTCTTGCTGACTTCGGCCCGCGTCTTGGTGCTCGCGGTGCCGCGGCGGCGACCGGCGAGCTGCCAGGTCACGACCTCGTGCAGCACGTGCGGGTTCACTTCGGGAAGTTCGAGGTCGATGCTGCGACCGCCCCGGCTCCCGATGACGTTGATCTGCGCCATGTCTTACTTGCCTCCCTTGGCGGCCTGGCGCAGCACCACGAGGCCACCGTTCGCGCCGGGAACCGCACCCTTGACCAGGATGATGTTCTCGTCGGCCCGCACCTCGACCACTTCGAGGTTCTGCACGGTGACGCGCTCCATGCCCATGTGCCCGGCCATGCGCTTACCCTTGTACACGCGGCCCGGCGTCTTGCGCTGGCCGATCGAACCGGGGCGGCGGTGCCACTTCTTGGAGCCGTGGCTCGCCGGACCACCCGCGAAGTTCCAGCGCTTCATGACGCCCTGGAAGCCCTTACCCTTGGAGGTGCCGGTCGCGTCGATCTTCTCGCCCTCGGCGAAAATGTCGACGTTCACGGTGTCCCCCTCGGGGGCAAAGCCACGGAACTCGCGCAGGAAGCGCACGGGCGAGACGCCTGCCTTGCGGAAGTGGCCCAGGATGGGCTTGTTCACGCGCTTCTCGCTCTTGGGCGAGAAGCCGATCTGCACGGCCTCGTAGCCGTCGGTCTGCGCGGTCTTGCGCTGCACGACGGGGCACGGACCCGCCAGCACGACCGTCACGGGAATGGCGCGGTCGCCCTTCCAGATCTGGGTCATGCCGATCTTGGTGCCGAGGATGCCCTTCATGCGCGGCCCCCGACGGTCTTGATCTCGATGTCCACGCCGGTCGGCAGGTCGAGGGTCATCAGGCTGTCGATCGTCTTCTTGGTGGGATTCATGATGTCCACCAGACGGTTGTGGGTGCGGATCTCAAAGTGCTCGCGGCTGTCCTTGTGCTTGAACGGCCCGCGCAGCACGGTGAAGCGACGGATGCGGGTGGGCAGCGGCACAGGACCGGCCACGTCCGCCCCGGTGCGCCGGACCGTGTCCACGATCTTGGAGGCGGACTGGTCCAGCGCCTTGTGGTCGAAACCACGCAGTTTGATACGGATCTTCGGGGCAACCATTGTCTTTACTCCAGGACCTTGGTGACGACGCCGGCGCCGACGGTGCGTCCGCCTTCACGGATGGCGAAGCGCAGACCTTCTTCCATGGCGATGGGCTTGATCAGGTCCACCGTGAAGGTCACGTTGTCCCCGGGCATCACCATCTCCACCCCTTCGGCCAGTTCCACCACGCCCGTCACGTCCGTCGTGCGGAAGTAGAACTGCGGGCGGTAGCCCCGAAGAACGCGCTGTGACGCCCACCCTCGTCCTTGGACAGCACGTACACACTGGCCTCGAACTTGGTGTGCGGCTTGATCGACCCGGGCTTGGCCAGCACCTGGCCACGCTCCACGTCGTCGCGAGCGACGCCACGCAGCAGCACGCCCACGTTGTCGCCGGCCATCCCGGAGTCCAGCAGCTTGCGGTGCATTTCGATGCCGGTCACGGTGGTCTTCTTGGTGTCGCGCAGACCGATGATCTCGACTTCGTCCTGCACCTTGACCACACCGCGCTCCACACGGCCGGTGGCCACAGTGCCGCGACCGGT
Source organism: Deinococcus sp. NW-56 (assembly GCF_002953415.1). Lineage (NCBI taxonomy): Bacteria > Thermotogati > Deinococcota > Deinococci > Deinococcales > Deinococcaceae > Deinococcus > Deinococcus sp. NW-56. The sequence goes on from NZ_CP026516.1 coordinate 2,014,959, forward strand.
GATGGTGAACACGTCTTCGACGGGCATCAGGAAGGTCTTGTCGGTGTCGCGCTCGGGGGTGGGGATGTAGGAGTCGATGGCGTCGAGCAGTTCCCAGATGCGGTCGACCCACTGGTTCTCACCGCGGGCGGTCTTGGGGTTGGCCTGCAGGGCTTCCAGCGCCTGAAGGGCGCTGCCCTTGACGACGGGGAGGTCATCGCCGGGGAACTCGTACTTGCTGAGCAGCTCGCGCACTTCCATCTCGACGAGTTCGAGCAGTTCTTCGTCGTCGACCATGTCGACCTTGTTCATGAACACGACGATGTAGGGCACGCCGACCTGACGGGCGAGCAGGATGTGCTCGCGGGTCTGGGGCATGGGGCCGTCAGCGGAGCTGACGACCAGGATCGCGCCGTCCATCTGAGCGGCACCGGTGATCATGTTCTTGACGTAGTCGGCGTGGCCGGGGCAGTCGACGTGCGAGTAGTGGCGGGTGGGGGTGTTGTACTCGACGTGGGAGGTGTTGATGGTGATGCCGCGGGCCTTTTCTTCGGGGGCCTTGTCGATCTGGTCGTAGGCCAGGGTTTCGATGGTGGGGTCCATCGCGGCGGCGGTGAAGGTGATGGCCGCGGTCAGGGTGGTCTTGCCGTGGTCCACGTGCCCGATGGTGCCCACGTTCACGTGGGGCTTGGTCCGCTCAAACGTTCCTTTTGCCATGATCTTTCCTCCAAGCGGTGGGTGGGCACGCCAAAGTGACCCTTTGATCGGGCCTGTGGGCGCACTCCCACATTGGGTTGATTCCCGCCAGGGCAGTGTCCCGCCTTGCTGGCACGTTGCGGGGGAGACAGGCGTCGCCTACCGCACCGACTTGTCAGGGTACCCAATCTGACGCGGAGCTGCAAGTCCCTGGGGTTCTTGCCCGCTAGCGCGTCAGGTAGGCCCGCACCTCCCGGTCAAAGGCTCCCACCAGCATGATCAGCCCCAGCACCGTTCCGAACGGAATGACCAGGAGGCTGAGGACCGCGATCACCACGCTCGAGACCCAGCCGGAGCGCCGCCCCTCCAGCACCGCCCGCCGGGTGATGTGCAGCCACAGCACCAGCCCAGAAGTCAGCGCGAAGGAGAGCCACAGCACCGTTTGAATCTGCCCTTCGCTGATCTGAAGGGCCGGTCCACCCGTCGCGGCCGAGAGGTCGGCGAGGACCTGCCGGATGGTCGGCCCGGAAAAGGGCAGCGTCAGCAGGGAGATGGCGTTATAGATCAGGGCGATCAGGAGGGGGGTGGTCAGCAGGCCCAGGCGGGCCGGTCGGGTGGGGGGGGCAGGAAGCGGCGCACTCATGGGGGCAGGCTAGAGCATCGGCCCCGGCTGGACTCGGGGGTCAACGAAAAAGCGCCCCCAGGTGGGGACGCTTCTTTTCGCCTGGCCCGGTCAGGCCAGAGCGCTTACTTCTTCATCAACTGCTGCGCGAGGTTGTTCGGCACCTGGGTGTAGTGGTCGAAGAACATCGAGTAGCTGGCGCGGCCCTGGGTCTTGGAGCGCATGTCGGTGGCGTAGCCGAACATCTCGGAGAGGGGCACGAAGGCCTTCACGATCTGCGCGTTGCCACGGGCTTCCATCCCCTGGATCTGACCACGGCGGCTGTTCAGGTCACCGATGATGTCGCCCATGTACTCCTCGGGGGTGGTCACCTCGACGCGCATCACAGGTTCCAGAATGGCGGGGCTGCCCTTCTGGACGGCTTCCTTGAGGCCCATGCTGCCGGCGATCTTGAACGCCATTTCGCTGGAGTCCACCTCGTGGTAGCTGCCGTCATACAGGGTGACCTTGAGGTCCACGACGGGGAAGCCGAGCATGGGGCCGCTCTGCATGGCCTCTTCGATACCCTTCTGGGCCGGCCCGATGTACTCCTTGGGCACGGTACCGCCCACGACGGCGTTCTCGAAGATGAAGCCCGCGCCGGGTTCCAGCGGCTCGACCCGCAGCTTGACGTGGCCGTACTGCCCGCGACCACCCGACTGACGGGCGAACTTGCTGTCCACCTCGACCTGCTTGGTGATGGTCTCACGGTAGGCCACCTGCGGGGCGCCCACGTTGGCCTCGACCTTGTACTCGCGCTTCAGGCGGTCCACCAGAATCTCGAGGTGCAGCTCGCCCATCCCGGCGATGGTGGTCTGGCCGCTCTCCTGGTCGGACTCCACCTTGAAGGTGGGGTCTTCTTCGGCGAGCTTCTGCAGACCGATGCCCATCTTTTCCTGGTCGGCCTTGGTCTTGGGTTCGATGGCGAGCTTGATGACCGGCTCGGGCACGTCGATGGACTCGAGCAGCACGCGCTCGTCGCCGTCGCCGATCAGGGTGTTGCCGGTGCCCGCGTCCTTGAGGCCGATCACGGCGCCGAGTTCCCCGGCCTTGAGTTCGGTGACTTCCTCACGGCTGTTGGCGTGCATTTTGAGCAGGCGGCCGACGCGTTCGCGCTTCTCCTTGGAAGCGTTGTACACGTAGCTGCCCGACTGCAGGGTGCCCGAGTAGATACGCACGAAGGTCAGGCGGCCCACGTAGGGGTCGGCCATGATCTTGAACGCCAGCGCGGCGAGCTTGCCTTCGGGGTCGGCGGGGAATTCGCGGGTTTCCTCGCTGTCTTCCACCGTGCCCTTGATGGCGGGCACTTCGAGCGGGCTGGGCAGGTAGTCGATCACCGCGTCGAGGAGGAGCTGCACGCCCTTGTTCTTCAGGGAGGAGCCGCACAGCACCGGGAAAATGCGCTTCTCGATGGTGCCCTTACGGACCGCCGCGACGAGCTGCTCGACGCTGGGTTCCTCGCCTTCTAGGTACATCATCATCAGGTCTTCGTCGACCTCGGCGGCCGCTTCGATGAGCTGCTGGCGCATCTCGCGCACTTTCTCCATGTACTCCTCGGGCACGTCGCCGACGGTGATTTCGGTGCCGAGGTCATTGGTGAAGGTGTGCGACTGCATCCGGACGATGTCGATGATGCCCTTGAACTCGTTTTCCTGGCCCATGGGGTACTGAATGGGGGCAGGAATCGCGCCGAGGCGCTCGCGGATGTCGTTCACCACGAGTTCAAAGGAGGCGCCCGTCTTGTCCATCTTGTTGGAGAAGGCGATGCGGGGCACGCCGTAACGGTCGGCCTGACGCCACACGGTCTCCGACTGCGGCTCGACGCCCTGCGAGGAGTCGAACACCGCGACCGCGCCGTCGAGCACGCGCATGGAGCGCTCTACTTCGATGGTGAAGTCCACGTGGCCGGGCGTGTCGATGATGTTGACGACGTATTCCTCGTTCGTGCCCGAACGGGTCCACTTGGCGGTGGTGGCGGCGGCGGTGATGGTGATGCCGCGCTCGCGCTCCTGCTCCATCCAGTCCATCGTCGCGGCGCCGTCGTGCACCTCGCCGATGTTGCGGTTGCGCCCGGTGAAGAACAGGATGCGCTCGGTGGTCGTGGTCTTGCCCGCGTCGATGTGCGCGGCAATCCCGATGTTGCGGAAGTGCGTGAGGTAGCTCTGCGCTTTGGTGGTCATAGGACTCCCTATTGTCCGTGGTGACGTGTGCCGTCACCGTAAGGTCCGCTGCCAGGCGTTCCAGCGAAACGGGACAGACGGCATTGGGGGCCGCTGTCCGGTCACGCTCTATATCAGCCGGAGTGAATTACCAGCGGTGCTGTGTTACCAGCGGTAATGGGCGTAGGCGCGGTTGGCTTCCGCCATGCGCTCCACGTCGTCTTTCTTCTTGATGGCGCCGCCACGGCCCTGCGCGGCGTCCATGATCTCGCCTGCGAGGCGCTCGATGGCGGTGCGCTCGGGGCGGCCGTCCACGGCGGCGAGCATCCAGCGCAGGGTCAGGCTCTGCTGACGGCGGGCGCTGACCTCGACGGGCACCTGGTAGGTGCTGCCGCCAACGCGGCGGCTGCGGACTTCGACGCGGGGCTTGACGTTGTCGAAAGCCTGCTTGAAGACCTTGAGCGGCTCCTGGCCGGTGCGCTCCTGCACCAGGCGGCAAGCTCCGTAGAAGATGCGCGAAGCGAGGTTCTTCTTGCCGTCTTCCATGATGCGGTTGATCATCGCGCTCACCAGCACGTCCTGATACACCAGGTCGGGCTGAACGGGGCGCACTTCTGCTCTGCGGCGACGTGCCATGTTGACTCCTTGAAACTCAGACTTGGGAACGGCTCAGCCCACCTGGGGACTGGCCCTGCGGCCTACGGGAAGGGAAGAAGGCACTCCGGAAAGGAGGCCCGCCCCTGTGCCGGGGGCTTACTTCTTCTTCGCGCCAGCGGCCGCCGCGCCCGCCTTGGGCTTCTTGGTGCCGTACTTGGAGCGGCTCTTGTTGCGGTCCTTGACGCCCTGGGTGTCGAGGGTGCCGCGCACGATGTGGTAGCGCACGCCGGGAAGGTCCTTCACACGGCCGCCGCGGATGAGCACGACCGAGTGCTCCTGAAGGTTGTGGCCTTCGCCGGGGATGTAGGCCGTGACCTCGAACTGGCTGCTGAGACGCACACGGGCGATCTTGCGCAGCGCCGAGTTGGGCTTCCTGGGGGTGGTGGTCTTCACGACCGTGCAGACGCCGCGGCGGAAGGGGCTGCCCTTGAGGGCCGGGACCTTGCTCTTCTTCTGCAGGGTGGCGCGCCCCTTGCGGAGCAGTTGCTGGGTGGTAGGCAGGGTGAATCACTCCTTACTGGGCACGGTGCTGTGGCGCACGTCGTGCAGATGGTCCCACCCACGCACCCTCCCTGACGGGAAGGCGGGAGCGGGGACGGGTTGACCTGAAACAGCCGAGGTGATCGACGCGGACATCACTGAAAGCCGTCAGCATCGGCCCAAGACCCGCGCGTGCCGAACAACGTCCCTGGTGCAACCCTGAACCGGGCCGTTGTCAACCGGAGCAGCATACCGCCTGGCGCGGCGGGGGCGCAAGGACGGGACGCACGCGCCGGTTCAGCCCCCGGCCGGGCGCTCCTCCGCGCCGCCTTCCTCGTCGATCCACAGGCGGGGCGTGCCTAGGGGGACGGGCAGGGTCAGGCCCGCGAGGTAGGTCTGGAGGTGCTCCGGCAACTCAGAGACGTGCAGCGGCTCGCGGGGTGCGGCCACCAGACGGTAGACGCCGGGCTCGCCGGGGACATGGTCGTAGACGTACGCTCCCCGGCGCTGAGGCGGCGTAAGGTGCTCGTCGAAGCCGCCTGCCAGCGCGTTGGCTTCTTCGCGCTCGGGGCGGGTGTCGACCCAGACGTGCAGGGCTTCGAGGAGTTCCTCGGAGGCGAGGGCTGGGGCAGGAACGTGGGGATCGCCCGCTGCCATGAACTGCCCGATGCGGCCACCCTCGTCGGCGGCGAACCAGTCGAACTCGACCCCGGTGATCTCCTCACGGGTGATGACGGTGTGGCCTTCCGTGAGGCTCATTCGGCCCCCCCGGCGCGGAAGGCGGCGGCCACGACCTCGCGGGCCTCGGCCATCACCTGCCGCAGATGCTCCTCGCCGCCGAAGCTCTCGGCGTAAATCTTGTACACGTCCTCGGTGCCGCTGGGCCGGGCGGCGAACCAGGCGCGGTCGGTCGTCACCTTCAGGCCGCCGATGGGTTCGCCGTTGCCGGGAGCGCGGGTGAGCTTGGCGGTGATGGGGTCGCCCGCCAGCGTGGAAGCCGTCACCTGCTCGGGACTGAGGTTGGACAGCACCTTCTTCTGGGCGGCGTTGGCGGGGGCGTCCTGACGGTCGTAGGCGGTTTCACCGTACTGCTCGGTCAGGGCCGCGAAGCGCTGCGAGGGCGTCTGCCCGGTCTTCGCCGTGATCTCGGCGGCGAGGAGGCCGGGGATGATTCCATCCTTGTCGGTGCTCCACGCGCCGCCGTTCAGCCGCAGGAAGCTCGCGCCCGCGCTCTCCTCTCCCCCGAAGCCGAGAGAACCGGTCAGCAGGCCGTCCACGAAGTACTTGAAGCCCACCGGAACCTCGACCAGCCGCCGTCCCACGCCCGCCGCGACCCGGTCGATCAAGGCGCTCGACACCAGCGTCTTGCCCACGCCCGCGTCCGCGCTCCAGCCGGGGCGGTTCTGGAAGAGATAGTCGATCATCACGGCGAGGTAGTGGTTGGGGTTCATCAGCCCGTCGGGGGTCACGATGCCGTGGCGGTCGGCGTCGGGATCGTTACCCACAGCCACGTCAAAGTCGTCCTTGAGCCGCAGCAGCCCGGCCATCGCGTAGGGGCTGGAGCAGTCCATCCGGATCTTGCCGTCGCGGTCCACCGGCATGAAGGCGAAACGGGGGTCCACCGTCTCATTGACGAGGGTGAGGTTCAGCCCGTGCGCGTCCCGGATCGCCTCCCACACAGGCAGGCTGGCGCCGCCCAGCGGATCGACGCCCAGCCGCACGCCGCTCTCGCGGATGGCGGCGAGGTCCACCACCTCTCCGAGTTGGGCCACGTAGGGGGCCACGAAGTCGAACGGCTCCAGCGCGGTGAGGGCGTCGTCAAGGCTCACGCGCCGCACGTCCCGCAGGCCGTCCTCCAGCAGCGCATTGGCCCGTGCCTGCACCCCCTTCGTCACGTCGGTATCCGCAGGGCCACCCGAGGGCGGGTTGTACTTGAAGCCGCCGTCCTGCGGAGGGTTGTGGCTGGGCGTGATGACGATGCCGTCGGCGGTCCCAGCCTGCCCGGCGCGGTTGTGGTTCAGGATCGCGTGACTGATCAGGGGCGTGGGCGTGAAGAAGCCCGGCTGGGCACGCACGCGCACCCCGTTGGCGACGAGCACTTGCAGGGCCGTCATCCACGCGGGTTCGCTGAGGGCGTGGGTGTCCAGCCCCAGGTACAGCGGCCCGGTGATGCCCGCCGCCGCCCGGTGTTCCGCGACGGCCTGCGAGACGGCGAGGATGTGCGCTTCGTTGAACGAGCCGTTCAGGGACGTGCCCCGGTGCCCGCTGGTGCCGAAGGCGACGCGCTGGGCCACGTTCTGTGGGTCGGGCCGCGTCTCGTAGTAGTGGGCCACCAGGCGCGGGATGTTGGTGAGCAGTGAAGGCGGCGCGGGCTGCCCGGCGAGGTCGTGGAGGGTCATGTTCCGCAGTGTAAGCACCCGGTCCCCGCCGGAGCCTGAGCCGGAACAGGGTGAATCTTGGCGCAGAGGCCCGCCTCCCTCCCCTGCTACCCTCGGCCCATGCGCGAGTTCCTGAACGACTGGTGGCGACTGCTCAAGCTGATCGTCCTGTCGCTGGCAGTCCCGGTGGTGCTGTGGCTGCTGCTGGTGTGGCTGGGCGTCCTGCGCTGAGCCGCCGAGATGGTTGGAACCGCTCCCAACGCGGGTTTTCGGTGCGGGCGTGTTAGCTTCCAGCCATGACGGGCAAGCAGAAGGGGCAGGCGGGCACCCAGCCGGGGCCGGGCCGGGCGAACAGTTTTGAGCATGCGCTGGTGCTGGAAACCGCGCGGGTGACCGAAGGCGCGGCGCTGGCCGCCAGCCGCTGGGTCGGCATGGGCGACAAGAACGCGGTGGACGGCGCAGGCACCGAGGCCATGCGCGAACTGCTGAACTCGCTGGACATCCGGGGCCGGGTGGTGATCGGGGAAGGCGAGATGGACGAGGCCCCGATGCTCTACATCGGCGAGGAGCTGGGGCGCGGGCAGCATGAGGTCGACATCGCGGTGGACCCGGTCGAGGGCACCTCGGTGACCGCCAAGGGCCTGCCCAACGGCCTGGCCGTAATCGCCCTCTCCGAGCGGGGCGGCCTGATGCACGCGCCCGACTGCTACATGGACAAGCTGGTCGTGCCGCCCCCCGCTGCTGGCCGGGTCCACCTCGACTGGCCGGTGGAGGCCAACCTTGCCGTGCTCGCGCAGAGCCTGGAACGCGACGTGGAGGACCTGCTCGTCACGATCCTCGACCGTGAGCGGCACGCCGACCTGATCCGCAAGGTCCGGGCGGCGGGCGCCCGCGTGAAGCTGATCGGGGACGGGGACGTGGTTGCCAGCCTCGCCGTGGGTGTGCGCGGCACCGGGGTCCACGCGCTGATGGGGTCGGGTGGCGCTCCTGAAGGCGTGCTCTCGGCGGCGGCGATGAAGTGCCTGGGTGCGGAAATCCAGGGCCGCTTCATCGCGGAAGACGACGCCATGCGCGAGCGGTTCGCCCAGATGGGCGTGGACGAGAAGAAGGTCTACCGCACCGATGAACTCGCGCCGGGGGGACAGATCGTCTTTTCGGCGACCGGCATCACCTACGGCGAACTCCTGAGCGGGGTGCGGCGTTTCGGCGGCGGCGCCCGCACCCACACGCTGGTCATGGGCTACGCCACCCGCGTGGTGCGCTTTATCGACACGGTGCATCTGGAGGACGACTCCGCCCGCGTCACCATCCGCGTCTGACCTATCCGGCCAACGTCCAGGGTGACGGATCGCTTAATGTTGAACTATCCGACTGGGGGGAGTAGGGTGAAGCCATGACGAACCCGGTGCGGATGACGATCCTCTATTACTCGACCTACGGTACCAACCACCAGATGGCGGAAGTGGCTGCGGAGGCGGCCCGTGAAGCCGGGGCGGAGGTGCGGCTGGTCAAGGCCCGCGAGACCGCGCCCCAGAGCGTGGTGGACAGCCAGGAAGCGTGGAAGGCGCAGCAGGAGCGCACCGCGCATATCCCCGAAGCGACGCCCGACGACATGCAGAACACCGACGCCATCCTGATCAGCACGCCCACCCGCTGGGGCGGCGCGGCGAGCCAGTTGCGGGTCTTTATCGACACGCTGGGCGGCCTGTGGGCCTCGGGGGCGCTGGCCGACAAGACCTTCAGCGTGATGACGAGCGCCCAAAACCCCAACGGCGGGCAGGAAACCACCATCCAGACGCTGTATGTCATGGCGGCGCACTGGGGCGCGATCATCGTGCCCCCCGGCTACACCGACCCCGCGATCTTCGCCTCGGGCGGCAATCCCTACGGCGCGAGCGTGACCGCCAACGGCCAGCCACTGAGCGAGGAGGACAAGGCGTCCATCCGCCACCAGGTCCGGCGTCAGGTCGAGGTGACCCGCAAGCTCAAGGGTTGAAGCCCCGCCCACCTGCCTCCCCTGTCTGCGGACCGGGGAGGTTGTTCGTGTCAGCGGGGGGGCGTCATCCTCCGCCCCCCCGCACATCGAACGTGCCCGAGCGCAGCAGCGCGGCCTCGCCCTCTCCGAAGGGGCTGTGCGCCCGCGACCAGCGCACCGCTGCCTCGATGTCGTAGGGCACGGCGCGGAAGTCGGCGGTCCAGTGTCCCCGGCGGCACTCCAGCAGGGTCCAGCGGGCGCGGGGGTCGCCGTCCACCTGATCGCTGACGGCCCCGGCGTTCACGACCAACGTGTCGCCCACCCGCGTCGCGCCGGGGCGGTGGGTGTGGCCGCACAGGACGACCTCCGCTCCCAGCGGCTCAACGAGGGCATGCAGGGCACGGGGGTCGCGGGCACGGTAGAACCCTCTCCCCTCCCCTTCCGGCTGCCAGACCCACAGCAGGCTCTCTCAGGCAGAGGTCGGGGTGCCGTGACAGGCGAACACGTGGCCGTCGGGTGTGCGGGCCGTCAGGGGCAGGGCCGCGAGCCGCGCCCGCGTCGCCGCGTCCAGTTGTGCTTCCAGCCACGCCCCGTACTCGCGGGCGAGGGGGGAGCGCCGACCGCCCGGCCAGAACTTCTCCTCGTTGTTGCCGCGCACCTCCAGCGCTCCGGCCTGGGCCAGTTCGTGCTGAAGGGCGGCGGCGCGGGCCGGGTCCGCCGATCCCTCCACCTGATCGCCCAGATTGACCACGAGGTCGGGCGACTCGGCCCGCAGCTCACGCAGCACGGCCCCCAGCGCCGGAGCGTTGCCATGTACGTCGCTGAGAACGGCCAGTCTCACCCGCGCAGGCTATCCCGCCCCCGGCCCCGCTAGCATGCGGCCCATGAGCATCCTTCCCGACTGGCGCATTCGCGAGCTGGCCCACGCGGGCATGATCACGCCCTTCGAGGACCGGCTGGTCCGGACCGCCGAGCAGGGGCACGTGATCAGCTACGGCCTGAGCAGCTTCGGGTACGACCTGCGCTGCGCCGACGAATGGAAGGTCTTTACCAACGTCTACGGCGCCGTGGTGGACCCCAAGGCGTTTGACGACCGTTCCTTCGTGGACCTCCGGGCGAACGAGATCATCATTCCGCCCAATTCCTTCGTGCTCGCGCGCAGCCTGGAATACATGCGGATTCCAGACACCGTGATGGTCGTGGCGCTGGGCAAATCAACGTATGCGCGCTGCGGCATCGTCGCCAACGTGACGCCCCTCGAACCTGGCTGGGAAGGTCACGTCACCCTGGAATTCAGCAACACCACGCCCCTCCCGGCCAAGATGTACGCCAACGAGGGCTGCGTGCAGCTGCTGTTCTTCGAGGGCGAGCGGCCCGAGGTGACCTACGGCGACCGGGGCGGCAAGTACCAGGCCCAGCGGGGCGTGACCCTCCCCCGGCTGTGATCCGCTCCCGCACCCCGGCCGACCTCCCCGCGCTGGAGCGGGTGCTACACGAGGCCCACGAGACGGACAGCTATCCGACGGTCTGGCCCACCGACCCCGCTGCATTTCTGACTCCTCCCTCGGTGGGCGAGTGGGCGGTGGGCGAGTGGATGGCCGAAGATCAGGGGCAGGTGGTGGGGCAGGTCGTCCTGCGCCCGGTGACTGACCCCGCCCCCGGCTGGGTCAGGGCGACGGAGCTAGCCGCGCCGGAGGTGCTGATCCTGTCCCGGTTGTTCGTCGCTCCGGCGGCACGGGGGCGGGGTCCGGCGCGGGGCCTCTTGCGCACCGCCTGGCAGGAGGCGCTGAACCGGAGGAGACGGGCGATCCTCGATGTTCACCACCGCAACTGGGGAGCCATTCGTCTCTACGAGGCCGCAGGCTGGCGGCGCGTCGCCACGGTGGGCGGCGACTGGACCGAACCGGACGGCAAGGTTCCCCAGGTCCACGTGTACGTGGCCCCGGAGCACGCCGCGCCATCTCTAAACCCGACTTGAGCTTTTTTGCGGCTCCCTCCTGACAGGGGCTGTCAGGCTCGGGACATGCCAGACCAGGACGACAAGAACAAGGGTCACACCAGCCAGCCCGGCGAGTACGAGCGCAACGGCCAGGAAGTCCACGAGCGCGACAAGGACGGCAAACCTTCCTTCAAGGGGGTCAACGACCGCGAAGCGAAGGGTGCCCGCAACACCGAGCACGACGGGCACAAGGAACAGCAGGACGTGGAGGAAGCCCGCAGCGTGCCCGCGAGCAAGCAGGGCTGAACCGTCCCCCCGTCCCCGCATGAAACCGCCCACCTGCTCAGAGGTGGGCGGTTTCGTTGGGCAAGACTTACGTGGTGCGGGGGGGCGGCGTCAGGTGGGTGTCGCGGAGCTCGCGTTTGGGCACGCTGAAGACGCCGAGGCGGGGCAGTACCCAGCGGTCCAGACCCCACCACCCCGCGACCCGCCAGGCCAGCACCAGCCAGGTCGCCAGGATGAACAGCAGCGGGTTGGTGGAGAGGGTTCCGGCGAACAGGAAGTTCGCGTTCATCAGCCCGCCGAAGAAGGCGGCGACGCCGGTCAGCAGGCCCAGGATCAGCGCGATGCCCACCGCCGTTTCCCCGAAGGCGACGAGGTAAGAAAAGAGGGTCGCGTTGGGCAGGGCGAAGTTCTCGATAAAGGAGCCGTACCAGCCCGAGACCGCAGGCCGCTCGCCGCCCGTCTTGGCGAGGGCGCCTTGCAGGAAGCCCGTGACGGCGGTTCCAGCCTCCGAGCCGACCCAGGCGGGATCGGTGACCTTGTGCCAGCCGGCCTGGAGCCACTGCCAGCCCACGTAGATGCGCAGCAAAGCCCACAGGGGCGCGAGGCGGGTGTCGGCGAAAAGAAGCTGCGAGATGCCGGGCTCGGTGACGATGCGGGTGGGAGCAGAAGCCTGAGCGGTCATGAGCGTCCTCCTGAAACCGGGGAGAGGGTCGGCTTGCCTGGGAGGCTGGCTGACTCGGAACCAACCTGTATGGACAGGGTGATTCACCCCCATTACCAACCCATTACCCGACGACCCGAAGCGGTTCCAGGGCCGCCCGCAGTGCGGGAGGCAGGGACACGGGCCGCCGCGTGCCCCGGTCCACGTACACGTGCACGAAATGGCCCTGCGCACAGGCCGCGTCCTCACCTTCCCGGAACACCGCCAGTTCGTAGCGCACGCTGCTGCGCCCGAGGTGTGCCACGCGCACGCCCACGCCCAGCAGGTCCGGAAAGGCCGCCGGGGCGAAAAAAGCGCAGCCTGTCTCCACGACCAGGCCGATCACGCTGCCCGCCTGCACGTCGAGCGCCCCCCGCCCCGCGAGGTAAGCGTTCACGGCGGTGTCGAAGTACGCGTAATACGTGACGTTGTTGACGTGCCCGTACACGTCGTTGTCGGCCCAGCGGGTCGGGATGGGGTGGTGGTGGGGATAGTCGGCGCGGGCGTGCGGGGCAGGGCGAGTCATGCGGGCAGCGTACCGGAGCCGTTCGGTGGGGAGGGACGCCGTGGCTGGACCGTGACGCCCCCGCGTTAGATTGCCCGCATGAGCAAGGCAGACACTCTGGTCATCACGGCGGCGCGGCGCACGCCCATCGGCAGCTTTCTGGGCACCCTCGCGGACGTGTCGGCGGTGGACCTCGGCGTGACGGCGACGCGGGCGATTCTGGAGGGCGTGAACCCGGACGAGGTCGCGGACGTGATCGTCGGCAACGTGCTGCAGGCCGGACAGGGCATGAACGTGGCGCGGCAGCTCGCCATCAAATCGGGGCTGCCCCACCACGTGCCGGGGCAGACGGTCAACCGGGTCTGCGGCTCGGGCCTGCAGGCGGTCGTGAGCGCCGTGCAGGGCCTGAAGTCTGGGGACGGCCAGCTTTACCTCGCGGGCGGCACCGAGAGCATGAGCGGGGCGCCCTTCCTGCTCCCCCGCGCCCGGCAGGGCTACCGCCTGGGGCACGTGCAGGCGCTCGACTCCATCCTGTCGGACGGCCTGACCGACGTGTTCCACGACGTGCACATGGGCATCACGGCAGAGAACATCGCCGAGGACTGGAACCTCTCGCGTGAGGAGCAGGACGCCTTCGCGGTGGAAAGCCAGCGCCGGGCCGCCGCAGCGATCGAGTCCGGGGCCTTCGTGGACGAGGTCGTGCCCGTGGAGGTGCCGGGCAAAAAGGGGCCGACCCTCTTCGAGAAAGACGAGTACGTGCGCCCCGGCACCACCGCCGAGACCCTTGCCAAGCTCAAGCCCGCCTTCAAGAAAGGTGGCACCGTGACGGCGGGCAACGCCTCGGGCCTGAACGACGGCGCGGCGATGCTGGCCGTGACCACCGAGGGCTACGCGCGGGCGAACGGCCTGCCCGTCCTGGCCGAGATCGCGAGCTACGCGGCGATCGGCGTGGACCCCCGCATCATGGGGATTGGTCCGGCGAAGGCCGTGCCCGTTGCGCTGGAGCGGGCAGGCATGAGCGTGGGGGACGTGGACCTCTTCGAGCTGAACGAGGCCTTCGCCGCCCAGAGCCTCGCGGTGGTGCGCGACCTCGGCGTGGACCCCGCGCAGGTCAACGTGACGGGCGGGGCCATCGCGCTGGGGCACCCCATCGGGGCGTCGGGCGCCCGCGTCCTCGTGACGCTGATTCACGCGCTGCGCCGCTCGGGCAAGGAAACCGGGGTCGCCAGCCTGTGCATCGGCGGCGGCATGGGGATCGCGATGGTGGTGCGGGCGCGGGGTTGAACCCGTCACGCACGCGGGGCGGAGGCTGGCCGGAGGCGGCCCCTCCGCCCCGCGCTCTTGCGGCAGATTATTCGCCGGGACCGCCCAGGCGCAGCCGCAAGGCCAGCCCCGGCGCGGTCCGGCGCAGGTGTCCCAGCAGCACGGCGATCAGCAGCACCAGGGCCGACATCTCCAGCAATTCTTCCAGCGCGATCAACTGCACCATCGCGATCTGCGCCGCCCGGCTCAGGCCCGCTCCCCCCGCGTCGGCCTCGATCCGGGCCTCGAACAGTTCCAGCCCCAGCGCCCCCACCACGTACAGCCCGCCGACGAGCAGCAGGGTGCCCCGGAGCCCTGCGGGCAGGTGGCGCAGAAACCGCACCAGCAGCACCCCGACCCCCAGCACCAGCAGCCCGTAGGGAATCACCCAGGCGTAGTAGAGGAACCCACTCAGGCCGAACAGGTCACGAATGGGAGCGCCAAGCTTGTCGTGCAGGGCGAAATACTCGTCCAGCATCAGGAAAAAGGCCAGCGCCGCCAGCCCGGTCCAGGTGCGGGCGAAGGGGTCGCCCCGGCGCCGGGCCACCCGCCCGGTGAGCCACAGCAGCACCGTGGCCAGGAAAAACAGCAGGGCGTTGTAGGTGGACGGGATGTTGTACTCGCCGTAGAGGTTGGTACCCGCCGAAAATTCGGGGTGGTGAAACCCCGTCCACAGCAGTGGCCCGAGCTGTCCCAGCAGCCCGGCCGCGACCACCAGCACGACTCCCAGCGCGAGCGCGAAGATCAGGGGCCGTACTGACACCCGAACCTCGACGGACTCGTGGGTGGAGGCAGGCGGTTCAGCCTCCCGGCGGGAAGGGTTATGCGGGGCATGGTCCGGGCGACCAATCATGATTCTCCTTTGCGGGCAGTGCCTGTGCGTGACCCAGCAGACTTCGCAGTGCCCCCGAAGATACACCCGGCTCCCGGCCCTTACCCTGTCTCCCATGACCTCCGACGCCCCGACGGCCCTGTTTCAGGCGATTCACGCGAACAACGAGGACGGGGTCAGCCTCCTGATCGCGGCCGAGCCCGAGCTGCTGACCGCCCGCAGCCCCAGCGGCCTCTCCCCGGTCCTCTTCGCCGCGTACTACGTTCGCCCCCGAATCGTGCGCCTGCTGGTGGAGGCGGGAGCACCGCTGAGCGTCTACGAGGCGGCGGCGACCGGGGAAATGAGCGCCCTCAAGGCCCATCTGGATGCGGACTCGGAACTGGTGAATGGCCTCAGTCCCGACGGCTTCTCTCCGCTGGGGCTGGCCGCCTTTTTCGGGCACGAGGAGGCCGCCGCCGAACTGCTGAAACGCGGAGCCGACGTGAACCGACCCAGCGAGAACCCGATGCGGGTGCGGCCCCTGCACTCGGCCGCCGCCGGGAACCACACGGCCCTGGCCCGGCGGCTGATCGCGGCGGGGGCGGACGTGAACGCCCCGCAGGAGGACGCCTTCACGCCGCTGATGGCGGCGGCACAACATGGCAATGCCGAACTGGCCGAGGCGCTGCTCGCGGCGGGGGCCGACCCGGCGGCCCGCACGGCAGACGGACGGGACGCGGCGGACCTCGCCCGCGAGGAAGGGCACGCGGCGCTGGCCGAGCGGCTGACCCGGCTCGCCCCATGAGGCCCACCGCCCACGAGCCTCAAGGAAGCCGGAATTGCGGGCACCGGGCACCCGGCCCGACACTGGAACCATGACCGACCCCCGAGACGGCCGTCCCGACGAGGACCGCGAGCGCCAGACCCCGATGCCCGTGAACGAGCTGACGGGCCAGCCGGACCCGCGCACGGGCTTTCAGACCCACGACCCCAAGGACGTGCACCAGGACCTCTATACCTCGACCCCGGCGGAAGACCATGTCGCCAGCGCGGATCAGGGCAAGGGCAGCGGCGTTTCGCTCCCGCCGGTCGATCCCGGCGCCGTGACCCACCAGTTCGACCACCTCGCCACCCGTGACCCGGAGGCGATGGCCCACCAACTGGAGGCCCCCGAGTTCGCCGGAGCGCAGACGGTCGCGGGCGTCGGCGTGGACGGCACGCTGCTCGACCGCGTGATTCCGGCGGGCGTCGACGCGGGCGTCAGCGCCAGCGTGGTGACCAACGACGACCGGCTGGGCGGAGCCATTGACCCCAACCCCGGCTACGTGCCCCCCAGCCAGCAGACGGTGCCCCACCTCGGGGAGCAGCCCGGCGACCTGCCGACCGGGGCGCCCGCCGAACTGCGCGACGACGTGGAGGGCCGGGGCCGCTGAGCTGCCGCCAACTTTGAACCCCCGCCGAAGACTGGCGGGGGTTTTCTTCAGGACGCGGGTTACAGGCTGATCAGGAAGGGGTCTTCCAGCGCCTCACAGACGGACCGCAGGAAGCGGGCCGCGTCCGCGCCGTCGATCAGGCGGTGGTCGTAGGTCAGGCTGAGGGGCAGCATGTTGCGGGGCTCGAAGCTGCCCGTTTCCTTATTCCAGACCGGCTCCATGCCGCCGCGCGACACGCCCAGGATGGCCACCTCCGGGCTGTTCACGATGGGCGTGAAGCCCGTGCCCCCGATCCCGCCGAGGTTGGAAATGGTGAAGGTCGCTCCCTGCATCTCGTCGGGCTTGAGTTTGCGCTCGCGGGCCTTTTCCGCCAGCTCGCTCAGTTCCAGCACGATCTCGGTGATGCTCTTGCGGTCGGCGTCCTTGAGAACAGGTACGAGGAGGCCCTGGGGCGTGTCCACCGCCACGCCGAGGTTGACGTACTCCTTGTAGATGACCTGCTGATTGTCCAGGTCGAGCGACGCGCCGAACTTGGGGAACTTCCGCAGGGCATTCGCCACGACCTTCATCAGGATGTGGGTCATGGTGAGCTTGCCGCCTGCCTTCTCGACCCGCGCTCCGAACTGGCGGCGCGTCTCCTCCATGCGCGTCACGTCGGCCTTGTCGAAGTGGGTGACCATCGGGATGGTCGTCCACGAGGTCGTCATGGAGCGAATCGTCGCCTTGCGGATGCCGCTCATGTCCTCGCGGCGCACGCTGCCCCACTTCTCGAAGTTGGGGAGGGGCGCGGCCTGGACGGGCGCGGGAGCCTGAGCCGCCGGAGCCGGGGCCGGGGCCGGGGCTGGGGCCGGGGCCGCCGCAGGCTGGGCGCTGGGCGCTGGCCGCTGGCCGCCTCCCGCCGCCTGCCGCACGTCCTCCTCGCTGATGCGGCCCGCGATCCCGGTCCCGTGAACGGCCTGGATATCCACCCCGATCTCGCGGGCCAGGCGGCGCACGCTGGGCGCGGCGGGAACCACCGGGCGGCCGTCGTAGGTCTGGGTGTCGTAGGGACGCTGGGCGCCGGGAGCCTGGCTGGGGGCCGACTGGGTGGGCGTGCGCTCGCCGGGGGACGGCGTGTTCCCTGTGCTTCCGGCCTGTTCCTTCTGCGCCTCCTGCTGGGCCTGGGCGACCCGGTTGGCGGTGCCCCCCTGCGGCGCCGTGGCAGACGCGTCGGGTTCAGCGGCGGGAGCGGAAGCCGCCGGAGCCTGTCCGCCGCCCACCGTCAGGATCACGCCGCCCACCTTCACGGTGTCCCCGACCTTGACCCCCACGCTCTCGACCGTGCCGGACGCATTCGCGGGAACCTCGACCACAGCCTTGTCCGTCTCGATCTCGATGACCGGCTGGCCCTCGCTGATCTGGTCGCCGGGCTTGACCAGCACCGTCACCACGGTCCCCTGTTCGATGTTGTCGCCCACGTCGGGAAGGGTGACCTGAGCGCCCGCCGACGCTCCACCGCTGGCCGCTGGCTGCTGGCTGCTGACTGCTGAAGGCTGGCTGCCCCCACCCGTCCCTGCCTGCTCCTTCTGCGACTCGATCTGCGCCTGCGCGACCCGGTTGGCCGTGCCAGGGTCGTTCGCCACCGTCGGTGCGTCCGGCTCGGCGGAGGGGGTCCCCGGCGCGGGGGTCTGTCCGGCATTCTGGTCGCCCGTACCGCCCTGGGCGGGGTCCGCCGGAGCGCCGCCCCCCAGCGTCAGGATCGTGCCGCCCACCTTCACGGTGTCACCCACGTTCACGCCCACGCTCTCGACGGTGCCACCTGCCGTGGCGGGGACTTCCACCACGGCCTTGTCCGTCTCGATCTCGATGATGGGCTGGCCCTCGCTCACGGTGTCGCCGGGCTTCACCAGCACCGTCACCACGGTCCCCTGTTCGATGTTGTCGCCCACGTCGGGCAATTTGAGTTCTGTCGCCATGTTGGCACGCTCCTTGCTTGAGAGGGCCATCAGCTCTCCGCGATCAGCCATCAGCATAGGCGGCTGATCGCGGAAGGCTGATGGCTGACGGCTTAACGCAGGACGGGAGCTTCGCGTTCCGGATCGATGCCGAGGTCCGCGATGGCCTTCGCCACCACGTCACCCTTCACCTTGCCGTCGCGTTGCAGGGCGTACAGGGTCGCCAGCACCACATGCTTGGCGTCCACTTCGAAGAAGTCGCGCAGTTCCTCGCGGGCCTCCGAGCGGCCGAAGCCGTCGGTGCCCAGCGTCCAGACCTTGCGGTCGAGGTGCCCGTTCAGGCCGTCGGCGCCCAGCTTCACGTAGTCGCTCACCGAGACGATCACGCCGGGCGCGTTCTCCTTGCTGAGCTGCGAGGCGACGTAGCTGACGCGCGGTTCTTCCTGCGGGTGCAGCATGTTGTGGCGCTGGGTCAGCAGGGCGTCCTGATGGAGTTCCTTGTAGCTCGTGACCGACCACACGTCGGCGGCGATCCCGTAGCCCTCCAGCATCGAGACGGCCTCCAGCGCCGCGCCCATCGCGGGACCGCTGGCGAGAAGCTGGGCGCGGAGCTTGGCCTTGGTGTTCCCACTCTTCTGGAAGCGGTACATCCCCTTGAGGATGCCGTCGTGGATTTCCTGGTGCGAGCGGCCGTCCCCCGGCATGGGCGGCTGCACCTCGTTCTCGTTGTCGATGGTGACGTAGTAGAACTCGTCGATGCCGTCCACGTACATCCGCTGGATGCCCGCCTCCACGATCACCGCGAGTTCGTAAGCGAAGGCCGGGTCGTACACCTTGAGGTTGGGCACGACGTAGGCCTGGAGCAGCGAGTTGCCGTCCTGGTGCTGGAGGCCTTCGCCCGCCAGGGTGGTGCGCCCGGCCGTCGCCCCGAACAGGAAGCCGCGTGCCCGCTGGTCGGCCGCCGCCCACACCAGGTCGCCGATGCGTTGCATCCCGAACATCGAATAGAAGACATAGAAGGGGATGGTGGGCACGCCGTGGTTCGCGTAGCTCGTCGCGGCGGCGATCCACGAGGCCATCGCGCCGTCTTCCGTGATCCCCTCTTCGAGCATCTGCCCGTCGGTGCTCTCCTTGTAGGCCATCAGCGAGCCGAAGTCGACCGGCTGGTAGGTCTGCCCGCGTGGGGAATAGATGCCGATGCGGGGCACCAGCGCGTCCATCCCGAAGGTGCGGGCCTCGTCGGGCACAATGGGCACGATGAGCTTGCCGATCTCCTTGTCGCGCAGCAGCTTGCTCAGAATCTGCACGGCGGCCATCGTGGTGCTGACCGCGCGGCCCTTGCTGCCTGCTGCGAACTCCTCGTAGAACTCGCCGGTCGGCACGGTGGGATGGGGGTACTCGACCCGGCGCTCGGGCACGAAACCGCCCAGGGCCTCGCGCCGCTCCAGCATGTACTTCACTTCCGGGGAATCGGGGCCGGGGTGGTAGAAGTCCAGATGCTCGACCTGCTCGTCGGTCAGGGGCAGTTCCAGCAGGTCACGCAGGGTCTTGAGAGACTCGAACTCCAGCTTCTTGACCTGGTGGGCCACGTTGCGGGCCTGCGCCGTCTCGCCGAGGCCGTAGCCCTTCACCGTGCGGGCGATGATGACGGTCGGGCTACCCTCATGCCGCACGGCGCGGTCGTAGGCGGCGTAAATCTTGTGGATGTCGTGCCCGCCCCGGTTGAGCAGTTCGAGATCGGCGTCGGTCCAGCCCTCGATCAGGGCCTGAAGCTCGGGCGTGTTGAAGAACTTCTCGCGCAGCTCCTTGCCGCCGAAGGCCGCGTAGCGCTGCGACTCGCCGTCCACCAGCGCCTCGAAGCGCTTGACGATGGCCCCGTTGTAGTCCTTCGCCAGCAGCTCGTCCCACTTGGAGTCCCAGACGACCTTGATGACGTTCCAGCCCGCGCCCCGGAAGAGGGCCTCGAACTCCTGAATCACCCTGGAGTTGGCCCGCACCGGCCCGTCGAGGCGCTGGAGGTTGGCGTTGAGGACAAAGACGATGTTGTCGAGGTTCTCGTAGGCGGCGAACCGGAGCGCCCCCACCGACTGCGGCTCGTCCATCTCGCCGTCGCCCAGGAAGGCCCAGACCTTGGCGTTGCCCCTGGGTTTGAGGCCCCGGTTTTCGAGGTACTTGATATAGCGGGCCTGATAGATCGCCTGAATGGGACCGAGGCCCATGCTGACGGTCGGGAATTCCCAGTAGTCGGGCATCAGCCAGGGGTGCGGGTAGGAGGAGAGGCCGGGGCCGTCCGGGCTGAGTTCGCGCCGGAAGTTGTTCAGGCGGGCCTCGTCGAAGCGGCCCTCCAGATAGGAGCGGGCGTAGATGCCGGGGCTGCCGTGCCCCTGGAAGAAGATCAGGTCGCGGTCCGGCCCGGCCCCGTGTCCCCGGAAGAAGTGGTTGAAGCCGACTTCCAGCAGCTCGGCCGACGAGGCGTAGGTCGAGAGGTGCCCGCCGATGCCGTCACTCTTCTTGTTGGCCTTGACGACCATCGCCACGGCGTTCCAGCGGATCGCGTTGCGAATCTTGCGCTCCAGCTCGGCGTCGCCGGGGTACTCGGGCTGCGCTTCGGCGTCAATGGTGTTGATGTAGGGCGTGTTCTGCTTGAACTGGATGGGCGCCCCGTGGAAATAGGCGTAGTGGTCGAGGTCTTCGAGCAGTTGCGCGGCCCGGTCGTCGCCCGCGTCGGCGAAGACGTAGGCGAGCGAGTCGAGCCACTCCTGCTTCTCGACCTCGTTGAGCTGCTCGCGCTGCTGCGGCGGGAGGTTCGCACGCGGGGCACGGTTCGGCGGCGATTTTGTCATGCCGCCAGTCTAGGCCCCCCGATTGCCCGCTTCCAACAGGGCAAAGTGCAGGGACTGACCACCCGCAGTGGTCGGTGTGGCAGGCTGGGAGGCGATGGAACTCCGGCACCTCCGCCACTTCGTCGCCCTCGCGGAAGAGGGGCATTTCGGCCGCGCCGCCGAGCGGGTCTTCGTGGTGCAGCAGGCCTTGTCGAACTCCATCAAGAACCTGGAAGACGAGGTGGGGGTGCCGCTCGTGCGCCGGACCACCCGCCGGGTCCAGCTCACGCCCGCCGGGGAGGAGTTTCTGGTGGGTGCCCGCCAGACCCTCTCGCTCGCGGCGCAGACGGTGGAGGGGGCGCGGCGGGCGGCGCGGGGCGAGGTCGGGCGGCTGACGCTGGGGTTCGTGAGCGGGCTGGCGTTCGGAGGCCTGCCGGAGATCGTGCGGGTCTTCCGCGAGCGCTTTCCGGAGGTCAGCGTGGACCTGCGCGAACTCACCGCCCAGGAGCAGGAGGCGGGGCTACGCGGCGGCACGGTCGACCTGGGGCTGATGCTGCTGCCCGTGCGCGACCCCTCGCTCTCCTCGCGCCCGCTGTGGAGGCAGCCGCTGGTCGCCGCACTCCCCGCCGGGCACCCGCTCGCGGCGCGGGCCGAGCTGGAGATCGGGGACCTCGCGGGCGAGCCGTTCGTCTTCTTTCCCCGGCACCTGCGGGCCACCTACTTCGATCAGGTCATGCGTTGGACCTCCGGGGCCGGGTACACGCCCAACGTGGTGCAGGAGGCCATCGAGATTCCCACCCTGCTCTCGCTGGTGGCGGCGGGGGTGGGGGTCTTCCTGCCCATCCGCTTTTTCGAGCGATTGTCGCTGCCCGGCGTGGTCTACCGCCCCCTGCAGGACCCGCCCGTCGTGGAGATCGTGGCGGTGTGGCGCGGCGGGGGGGAAGTCAGCCCGGTGGTGGGGAGTTTTCTGGAGGTGGCCGCAGATGTGCTCGGTCGCGGGCAGGTGAGCCCGTAACCTGACCCATGTCCCTCTCCCTCGCCGAGCGGCCCACCGAGGTCCTGATCCTGGGCAGCGCCCACCTGACCACGTTGACGCCCGGCTCGGCGGCTCGGCGCTGCGGCGCACGCTGGAGCGGCTGGAAGGGTGGAGGCCGGACATGGTGGGGGTTGAGTTGCTGCCGGGCGAACTCGTGGACCTATACCGGCAGGAGGGAATTGCACCAGCAGACTTGGCCGTCGGCGGCTATCCCCAGGCCCTGCATCTGGAGACACTGGCTCGTGCTCATCGCCCCTGGAGCCGGGCAGAGGCCGTGCAGATCGCCCACGACCCAGGGACCGGGGCGGGCGACCGTGTACTGGCGTGGCTGCTGGCGCTGGAACCGGCCAACGCCCTGCTCCACCTGTCCCCTGCCCTGAGGCTGCCGGAAGAACTGGCGGAAGTGCTGGAGGCTTTTGGTCGGGGTGGTGAGGTGCGGCGGCTGGCCCTGCCGCTGGCGTGGGCGCTGGGGCATTCACACATCGCGCATCTTGACGATCACACTGGGTTGGAGATCTACACGGAGAACGAGGCCGAACTGGAGCGACTGTGGAATGACCCGACCTTCCGGCAAACGGTCCAGCAGCATCCCAGTCTCACCGAAAGCCAGCAGGCGATGCAGGAAGCTGCCGCTGCCGACGACTACTGGCATTACCTGCGGCACGCCAACGGCCCAGCAGCCGTCGCCTCCAATGCCGACTTAGAGACGGGCACTTACCTGCGCTCGGAGTGGTCCGGTCAGGCCCACCGCGCCCGCGTCGCCCAGTGGGACACCCGCAACCTGTTCATGGCGGCCCGCGTGCGGCGGGCTTCGGCATGCGTTCTAGGGGGCAAGCTCCTCGTGATCGTGGGGGCGTCGCACAAGGGACCCATCGAACAGGCTCTGGTCGCCCTGGCCCCCGACCTGCGCCTGGTCGCCCTGGAGGAACTGGAAGTCTGATCCCTTCCCCCGCCATGTGGCCGATGCTCCCGCGTCCGCTCTCACCCCACACTGGCGCGGTGACTGACCTCAGACTGCCGCTTCCCGGTGGGGGCCTGCTGGCCCTGCGCGTGGCCCTGCTCTGCCTGGACGGTGGGCGGCTGCTCACCTGCTGGGACCACCGGTATCCAGACTTCCTGGCCCTTCCCGGCGGCGCGGTGCAGGCCGGGGAGAGCAGTGAGGCCGCCGCCCACCGCGAGTGGCACGAGGAAACCGGCCTGAGCGCGGGCGAAGTGCAGTTGGCCGGGTTTGTCGAGAACTTCTTCGACTGGGAGGGCGCCCCCGCGCACGAGTTGGGCTTTTACTACCGGGTCTCGCCGTCCACTCTGCCCGTCGCTCCCTGCCCGGTGCGGGACAATCCCGACGTGGAACTGCGCTGGCTCCCGCTGGCCGAACTGGGCGAGCACACCGTCTATCCGCTGTGCCTGCCGGAGCTGCTGCGGGTGCCGCCAGGCAAAGTCCGGCATTTCGTGGTGGACGAGCGGAGCCGGGCATGACCGATAACCCCGAATACAACGACCCCCGCCTCGTGCCCCTCTACGACCTGCAAAACCGCTGGGGAGCCGACGACGACTTCTTTCTGGCGCTGGCGAACGGGCGGCCGGGAAGCCGCATTCTCGACCTCGGCTGCGGCACGGGCCGCCTGACGGTGGCGCTGGCGCGGGCCGGGCACCGGGTCACGGGCATTGATCCCGCCCACGCCTCGCTGGATGTGGCGCAGGCCAAAGCAGGAGCGCAGGCTGTGCAGTGGATTCACGGCACGGCGGAGGATGCGCCGGGCAACGCTTTCGACCTCGCGCTGATGACCTCGCATGTCGCGCAGATTTTTGTGGAGGACGCGGCTTGGGCCGAAGTCCTGGGGCACCTTCACCGCGCCCTGGTGCCCGGCGGACGGCTGGCCTTCGATTCACGCGACCCGGCGGCGCGGGGCTGGGAGGTGTGGGATTCCGACGACGAACACGAGCATCTGACCCTGCCGGATGGTCAGGAACTGGACACCTGGACAAAGCTGGAGGGGGTGGCGGATGGCCGCGTGACGTTTACTGGCTACACGCAGTTTCCAGCCTCTGGGGAGACCGTCGTGGACCGCAGCACCCTGCGTTTCCGTACCGAGGCCGAACTGCGCCGGAGTCTAGTCGTGGCAGGCTTCGAGGTGGAGCGCATTTACGGCGGCTGGCACGCCGAGCGCGTGGGCGAAGGGTGCGGTGAACTGGTCGTGGTGGCGAGGAAACCCCGGTGAGGCGCGTCCTGATCGTCGGCAGCCCCGGCGCGGGCAAGAGCACCTTCGCCAAGCGGCTGGCGGAGCGCACGGGCCTCCCCCTCGCGCATCTGGACGACCTGTACTGGGACCCCGGCTGGAAGCAGGTGGACCGGGAGCTGTGGCTGTCGCGCCTCTCGGACGCGCTGGCGGGGGAGCGCTGGATTCTGGACGGGAACTTTTCGAGCACGCTGCTCCGGCGGGCGTACCGGGCAGACACCGTGTTCTTTCTCCGGCCGCCGCGCTGGCAGTGCCTCTGGCGGGCCTTCTGGCGCGAGCGGCTGGGGCGGTCTCCCCACGGCGGGCATCCGCCGAAGTGGCCCTCGCGGGCGCTGCTGCTGGACATCTGGCAGTTTTCCCCGCAGGCCGAGTGGCAACTGGCCCAACTGCGGACCGTGCCGGGACTGCGGCTCCTCGTGCTGCGGGGTGACCGGGAAATTGAGACGGAGCTGAATGGATGGGCAGGCTGAGCTCGGTCATCCTTCCCACACCCTGCTTACGTTGGTGACGTAAACTGATGGGATGCATTCGCGTGCCGGAACCCGGCGTTCGGCCCATACCTTGTCCCGCCCCACGGAGGTTTCCCGATGCTGAAGGTCAAATCCGAGTTCACGCCGTCCGGAGATCAGCCCACCGCCATCAAGTCGCTGGTGGACGGGCTGGAGTCGGGCCTGCGGTTCCAGACCCTGCTGGGCGCGACGGGTACCGGCAAGAGCGTGGCCTGGCACGAGCCCGTCACGGTGGAAGTGGCCGGAGAGGTCCGCCGCCTGCCCATCGGCGAACTCATTGACGGCGTGTTCGGCAGGCCCACCCAGGACGAGGAGTCGCTGGAATTGCCACCCGCTGATCCCATGCGGGTCCTCGCCTGGGATGCAGAGACGGGGCGGGTGGAGTGGCGCTCCGTGACAGCCCTGAGCCGCCACCGCACGCCGGAGACGTTGCACCGCCTGACCACCGCCTGCGGGCGAGACGTGACTGTGACCGCCGATCACAGCGTATGGGTGATGCGGGGCGGTCAGCTCCACCTGATCCACGGCGATCAGGTGCGGGAGGGCGACGCCCTGCCGGTGCCGCGCCAGGTGCCCGAGCCACGGGGCACGCTGGAAGCGCTGAACACCCTGGAGGTGCTGGACAACCTGGCCTTTCACGTCGCGGTGCCCTACCGGGCCGAGCAGGACGCCGAGTGGCAGTCGCTGCTACGGGAGCACTACCCGCGCGGGCAGGCGTCGGGCAAGCTGCACGCGCTGCGGCACGGCAAGAAGGGCGGCGGCCTTCACCTGGCCGGGGCACGGGCGGCGGCCCTGGGTGGGCTGGTGGCCCTGGCCGAGGCCCGCGTCTCGGCGCGGACCGTCTCGCTTCCGGCCCGGTTGGCCCTCACGCCTGCGCTGGCGCTCCTGTTCGGGCAATACGTGGCCGAGGGTCACGCCGCTGACCGCTTCGCCCTGATCTCGGCCCGTGATCCGGAGGTGCAGGCCCACCTCACGCGGGCGCTGGACGAACTGGGTGCCCGGCACTTCCGGCGGCAGGACGGCGACTTCGTGCTGGGGAACCGGGTCTGGCATGAGCTGCTCGCGCGGCTGATGGGCCGGAGCGCCCACACCAAGCACCTTCCGGAGAATTTCGCCGCGCTGCCGAATGCCTTTCTCGCCGCGTTGCTGCGGGCCTACTTCGAGGGCGACGGCGGGCTGGAGGGCGGAGCGGTCACGGCCGTCACGGCGAGCGGGCGGCTGGCCGGAGAACTGGCCGAGGTCCTGCTGCGCTTCGGGGTCTGGGCACGGCTGCGCGAGGTCCAGAAGCGGCGGCCCGACGGGACGACCGGCACCTACCACAAGCTGACGATCTCCGGCGCGGAGAACTTGCGGGCCTTCGCCACCGAGGTCGGCTTCCTGAGCGGGCGCAAGCGGGAGGCGCTGGCCGCCGCACTGGAACGGGCCGGAGAGGGCAACACCAACGTGGACCTCGTACCCGGCGTCGGCCCCCGCCTCCTCGCGGAACGGGAGCGGGCGGGCCTGAGTCAGAGTGACGTAGCGGGACGGGCAGGCTGCACCCGCACGGCTGTCTCCGCCATCGAGCGCGGCGAACGGGCTCCGAGTGCTGACCTCTTCCGGCGGCTGTGCGCGGCCATCGGCATCCCCGACGCCGCCTTCACCGGACTCGCGGACGTGCATTGGTCGCCCATCACCCTGGCCGAGCAGGTCGCGCCCCCCACCCCCTACGTGTACGACTTCAGCGTGGACGGTTTCGAAACCTTCCTCACCGGGCGCGGGGGCCTCTTCGTCCACAACACCTACTCCATGGCGAAGGTCATCGAGGAGACGGGCCGTCCCGCCCTGATCATGGCGCCCAACAAGATCCTGACCGCGCAGCTCGCCTCCGAGTTCCGCGAGTTCTTCCCCGACGCGGCGGTCGAGTTCTTCATCTCCTACTACGACTACTACCAGCCCGAGGCTTACGTGCCGGGCAAGGACCTCTTTATCGAGAAGGACGCCGCCATCAATCAGGAGATCGAGCGGCTGCGGCACTCCACCACGCGGTCGCTGCTCACGCGGCGCGACACCATCGTGGTGGCGTCGGTGTCGTGCATCTACGGCCTGGGGGACCCCAAGGAGTACACGGCGCTCAACGCGGTGCTGAAAAAGGGCGGGCAGATGCCGCGCGACGAGCTGCTGGGGCGGCTGGTGAACATGCAGTACGAGCGCAACGACATCGAGATGATGCCGGGCCGCTTCCGCGCCAAGGGCGAGATGGTGGAAGTCTGGCCCGCCTACGACGAGCAGCCCCTGCGCATCGAGATGTGGGGCGACGACATTGAGCGCATCTCGGTGGTGCATCCCCTGACCGGGGACCGGCTGGCCGACCTCGATGCGACCGTGATCTACCCCGCCAAGCACTACGTTTCCTCGGCAGGCAACATCGAGCGGGCCATCGTGACCATTCAGGAAGAACTGGACGGGCGGCTCGAGTACTTCAAGTCGGTGGGCAAGCTGCTGGAGGCGCAGCGGCTCAAGGAGCGCACCCTCTACGACCTGGAGATGCTCAAGGTGCTGGGCTACTGCTCAGGCATCGAGAACTACTCGCGGCACATCGACGGCCGGGCACCGGGGGCCACCCCTTACACCATGCTGGACTACTTCCCGGACGACTTCGTGACCTTTATCGACGAGTCGCACGTCACCGTGCCGCAGATCGGCGGGATGGCGAACGGCGACCGGGCGCGGAAGCAGACGCTGGTGGACTACGGGTTCCGGCTGCCGTCCGCGATGGACAACCGCCCGCTGAACTTCGACGAGTTCCTGGAAAAGACCGGGCAGACCGTCTTCGTGTCGGCGACCCCCGGCCCCTTCGAGCGGCAGGTCAGCGACAGCGTGGCCGACCAGATCATCCGCCCGACCGGGCTGATCGACCCGCCCGTCACCGTGCGCCCGATTCAGGGCCAGATCGAAGACCTCCTGGGGCGAGTGCGCGAGCGGGCTGCCAAGGGCGAGCGCACGCTGGTCACGACGCTGACCAAGCGTATGGCGGAAGACCTCACCGAGTACCTGCTGGAAAAGGGCGTCCGCACGCGCTACATGCACTCGGACATCGACTCGGTAGAGCGGCAGGTCATTATCCGCGACCTCAGACTCGGGCACTACGACGTGCTGGTGGGCATCAACCTGCTGCGCGAGGGCCTGGACCTGCCGGAAGTCTCGCTGGTGGCGATTCTGGACGCCGACAAACCGGGCTTCCTGCGCTCGGAGCGGGCGCTGATTCAGACCATCGGCCGCGCGGCCCGCAACGTGAACGGCGAGGTGATCCTCTACGGCGACACGGTGACCCCCGCGATGGAGTACGCGATGGAGGAAACCCGCCGCCGCCGCGAGAAGCAGATGGCCTACAACGAGGAACACGGCATCACGCCGACCACCGTTCGCAAGGGCGTGCGCGACGTGATCCGGGGCGAGGAGACGCCCGACGAGGTCACGTCCGAGAATGTGGGCGACGACCGCGACGCGCTGGCCGCGCAGCTCACCGACCTCGAACTCGACATGTGGCAGGCGTCCGAGGACCTCGACTTTGAGCGGGCGGCGGGCCTGCGCGACCAGATTCGCGCGATTGAGGCCAAGTTACAGGGCAAGGAGTTCAAGCAGGCGACGGTGCCGGGGCAGAAGGTGCGGAGGAAGGGTCGGCGGTAAGGCGGCTCAGCGGAGGCGACGGAGGGTGCAGGTGCCGTCGCTGAGCGGCTTGAGGCCCCGCAGGAGGGCCTGACGGGAGAAGTCCGTGCCTCTTTGGGCTTTTCCCAGTCGCTCGTTGTTCCAGTCTACCGAGCCGTAGAGCAGAGCGCCCTGGGCGACGGTGGACCCCGCCGCGAACTGCGCGAAGCAGCGCAGGCTGTTGAGTTCCATTACGGTGGCGTCTATGCCGCGTTCCTTGGGGGAGAAGCTGATATGTCCGCCGCCCATCAGCCCTTCTGCGGCGTAAATTTGGCCCGTCGTGTCGTTTGAAATCTGCTTGCCGAGCCTCATCTGAAGGCGGACGCTCAGGCCGTCCTTCCGGGTCGCGGTTAACTCCCAGATTTGCCCGCGATCAAGCGTAGAACCTGAACGCGAATCAGCGCCGCTCGCCAGCACGTTAGGGGGAGGGGCCAGCAGAGCCACCGCGAGGAGAAAAGGCAGGGGAAACAGGCGCATGGCCCAGACTATCTGGCGAGCGCCATTCCCGCTCAACGCCTCAGCGCCGGGTCAGCTTGCACTCGCCCACGCCGAACATGGGCGCGTAGGAGGCCCGCAGGGTCGCCAGCAACTCCTCGCGGACATTGCCCTGGCCGCCCTTTACGGTTCCCGTCACCGTATACGTCTCCCCCTCCTCGCGCATCCGCAGCGAGAGGCCGCTGAAGCTGCGTCCGCCGGGGTCGGCGAACAGGGAGCAGAAGGCCAGCCCCTCCCCTTCCCCGGCCCCAGCCTCTGCCAGCCGGTCATCCACCGAGGGGTTGGGCAGGACCGTCACGAAAAATTCCTGAGCGAGCTTCGCCACCATCAGGATCTGGGCCTGGCCCATGCCGCGTGGTGTTCCGGCAAAGACGGCCGTCAGTGGAGCCTTGCCCGCACCTCCGGCCTGACGCACCCCTTCCTGGAACGCCCGCTGCTCCCCGGCCGACAGTGGCCCCAGCACCAGCTCGGCGCGGAAGGCTTGGCCCTTGTCGGTCCGGCCCTCCAGCAGCCAGGTCTGCCCATTCTGGAGAGGAGCGGTCGCCGCCGCCGGGGCCGGAGCCGCCTGCCGCAGCGGCGTGGCGGGAATGCCCTGCACGGTCGGGGGCGCGGGGGGCTGTGCGGCAGCCAGCGTGCTCGGCGCGAGGGCCAGCAGGCCAGACAGGATCAGGGAGCGCATGGGCCAGCCTATCCCGCCGGAGCGGGGGGCGCTCGGCGATTTGCGGTGGCCCGCATCAATGACTCCCGGCTCAAAGCCCCCCGCCGCCGTCTGGGTGCTCCTCCTCCCGGTAGGCCTGGGGCGAGCGGCCCGTCGCCGCCTTGAAAGCGCGGCTGAAGTGGAAGGGGTCGGCGTACCCCAGCCGCGCGGCGATCTCCTTGACGCTGAGCGGTGTAAAGCCCAGCAGCCGCCGCGCTTCGAGCATCCGTCGGTCCTGAATGACCTCCTTGGCGGGCTTGCCCAGCGCCGAGTGCGTCACGCGCGAGAGGGTGCGGGGCGAGAGGTTCAAGGCCTCCGCGTACCGGCCGACCTCGTGCCACTCGGTAAAGTGCTGCTCCAGCAGGGCCAGGAAGCGGGGCAACTCGGACCCCGCCGCTTCCCGCTCCAGCATCCCGGTCGCCTGCACTGCGCGGCGCACCAGCACGAGGAGGCCCTGCACCAGCACCCGCGCCAGCGCGAGGTCGCCCGATCCCGCCCGCGCCCGCTCGTACTCGGCGTGCAGCAGCTCCAGCAGTGTCAGGGCCTGCGCCTGCACCTCCAGGGATACCGGGAGGGTCTGGTCGCCGGGCGCGTAGTTGAACAGGAGCTGGCCTTCCGCCGCGCCGGGCAGCCCCGCGAGCAAGTCCTCGGAGAACGACACCACGTACATCCCCAGCGCCTCGCCGTCCACGAAGGCATGCACCTGCCCCCGCGCGATCAGGGTCACGCTGAGGGGCTTGAGCTCGGCCGTCCGCCCGTCAATGGTGTGCCGCGCCCGGCCCGCGTGGACCCACAGCAGCTCCTGAAAATCGTGGCGGTGCGGCCGGAACACCTGCCCCGGCGCGGACTGCCAGTTCTCCAACCGCTCCACGACGAGGGGCCGCGCCCCGTCCTTGAGGGGCACGTAGCGGGGACCGGGGGCGGAGGTCATGGGTAAGGTCACCTGAGCGGGTGGTGTGGATAGGCAAGGGCTGAACCCCGTGCCCTCCGGCTTTCAGAACACCTGGGCCTCACAGGTGCCGACCCCAGCGGCCCTGGCCCAGCCCTGCATCTCGCGCCCGGTGGCTCCACGGGGGCGCGGCAGGGTGGCCCGCCAGCGGCGCTCCGCCTCCGCTACCCGGTCAGCCTGTTCCCTTTGCTGCGGCAGGGTACCCGACAGCAGGATGCCCCGGTGCCGGTCACCGTCCCGCACCCCGAAACAGATCAGGCCCGTGCGTCCTGCCGCCTCTGACGCGGAGACCACCAGCGTCAGGGGCACAGTTTCACTGACCACCACCCTTCCCAACGTGGTGGGCGCGGACCAGCGCCTGCCGTCCCACTGCGGCTGGCCCGCGACCGTCAGGCTGTGCAGCACCTCGCGGCCCCCAGCGTCCACGCCCCTCAGGAGCCAGTTCTGTCCAGGCCGCAGTCCGGACGGCGCGGACGGCCCGTCGGTACCCCCTCCCGCGGCTCCTGGCCCCAGGGCAAGCGCCGCGACCAGAGGCAGCATCAGGTTTCGGATTGTCCGCATAGCTCAAGACTACGGGGCGGCGCCCTGGGGCGTGGGCGGCGACGCTTCACACAACGCAGAGCCTGCCCCCCCGCTAGTGCAGCACCCGCTGCCCCTCTCCCTCACCTTCCGGCCCGTCCACCTCCGACCTCTGCGCGGGCAGGATCAGGTTGGCGACGATGCCCACCAACGCGGCGAGGGCCATGCCGTGCAGTTCCAGCTCGGTTCCGGCCACATTGATCGGAAAGGCCGCCCCCCCCAGCCCCAGCACCAGAATCAGCGAGACGATAATCAGGTTGCGCGAGTGCGCGAAGTCGATCCTGGCTTCCGCCAGCGTGCGAATACCCACCGAGGCGATCATGCCGAACAGCAGGATGGACACGCCACCCAAGACGCCTTGCGGCAGGCTCCGCAGCACGGCGGCCAGCTTGGGCGAGCAGCCGAAGAGGACGGCGAAGACCGCGCCGATCTGGATCACGCGGGGGTCGTACACGCGCGTCAGGGCCAGCACGCCCGTGTTCTCGGCGTAGGTGGTGGCGGCGGGGCCACCCAGCGCCGCCGAACTCATGTTGGCGATGCCGTCCGCGAAGAGGGTGCGGCTCAGGCCGGGCCTCTCCAGAAAGTTCTTGCCCACGACCCGCCCGTTCACGATCACGTCGCCCACATGCTCGATAAAGGTCACGACCGCCACGGGCGCGATGATCGCCACCGCCCGCCAGTCGAAGGCCGGGGCGTGGAAGTCGGGCAGGCCGATCAGCGGGGCCGCCGCGACCGCGTCCAGCGCCTCCCGGCTGATCTGTCCACCCGCGAGCGACACGAGGTACCCCACCACCACACCCACCAGAATGGGAATCATGCGGAAGAGGCCCCGTCCCCACAGACTCGCCACGACCGCCGCCGCGAGCGTGACGAGGGCCAGCCACCAGTTCGTCTTGGCCTGATTCACCGCCACGCTGGAGAGCCCCAGCCCGATCACGATGATGACCGGCCCGGTCACAACGGGCGGAAAGACCTGGAGCAGCCGCCCCACCCCCAGCACCCGCACCAGCCCGGAAAAGAGCAGGTACATCGCCCCAGCGGCGATCAGGCCACCCCCGGCGGCGGCGGGGCCGAACTCCTTGACGACCAGCGCGGTCGGCGCGATGAAGGCGAAGCTGGACCCCAGGAAGATGGGCACCTGCCCGCGCGTGAGCAGGTGAAAGAGCAGCGTCGCCACCCCCGCTCCGAACAGGGCCACCGAGGGCGAAAGCCCGACCAGGATGGGCACGAGCACCGTCGCCCCGAACATGGCGACCGAGTGTTGCAGCCCCAGGACGAGGCGGCGGGCGGGCGGAAGGGGAGCAGGAGCGGTCTGGGTCATGGGGCCTCCGGGGACAGACGCGGCATGGGACCTTCGCCGCCGGGAGCGGGCGGGGCGGGGCAGCGCGGGTTGTTCCGGGAGGTCAGCATACCGCGTCCCCCACGCGCCGCAGGCCCCTGAGCACATGTACCCTGGGAGGATGAATCCCAAGGGCGACCTGATCGCGCGGCTCGCGGCGCTGGGCCTCGGCACCCCCACCTTCGACGCGGAGGGGACAGGCCCCGCCCACGAGCGCACCTTTCGCGTCACCGTGAGGGCCGGGGGCCGCGAGCTGGGCCACGGCGAGGGCCGCTCCAAGCGCGACGCCGAGCGGGCCGCCGCCGAGGACGCGCTGGAGCGGCTGGAGGGCGGGGACGCGGAGGAAGTGGAGCAGGAGGACACCGCCGCCCCGCAGGGCCGCTGGCCCATCTACGCCGCCGTGCTGGAGGGCGCCCTGGAGACGGCGCTGGAACTCGCGGACGACGACGCGACCCTCGACGACGTGCGCCGGGACGCCGCCCGCCTGTACCGCGACCTGCTGGCCGACCTCGGCCACGGCCCGGGGGAGCAGGACTGAAGGGCGCGGATGCCGAGGCCCGCGCCGCCGCATACTTGGAGGGCCTCGGCCGGGTCATCCTGGCCCGCAACTACCGCATTCCGGGCGGTGAGATCGACCTCGTGTCGCGCGACGGGGACGTGCTGGTCTTCACCGAGGTCCGTCAGCGCCGCTCGGCCCGTTACGGCGATGCCGCCGAGACTGTGACCCCGCGCAAGCTCGCGCTGATGCACCGGGCCGCCCTGACCTACCTCGTGCGCGAACTCGGCCGCGACGACCTGCCCTGCCGCCTGGAGGTGCTGACCATCGACGGCCCAGCCGAGACGGGGACGCTGCGGCTGGTGGCGGTGGAGTAGGGCATCAGGACAGCAAAACACCCTCACCGCGTGGGAGAGGGTGGGGTGAGGGGTCTTCCTCTGCGCTCAGAACCCCAGCGGCGCTCCGAAGTCCTCCTGGGCGGGCGGCTCGTAGGGCAGCGTCTCCTCGGGCGGCAGGCCCTGCTCCCCCAAACCGCCGTCGCCGTAATCCTCTGGCGTGGGGAGCGGCTCGGGCAGCGGCTCCGGGGCCACGTCTTCCACGGGCGGAGCGGGCGTGCCGAAGTCGTCCTGCGGCAGCGGCTCGGGAGCGGAGGGGTCTTCCGGCAGCGGGGCCTCGGGGGGGGCCACCTCCTCGGGGAAAGCTTCGGCGGGAGGCTCGGCGGGCACAGGCTCGGGAAGGGGCTGCACGTCGGGGAGAGGCTCGACCGGCTCCGGCTGGGGGACCGGGACGGGCACGGGGTCCGGCACCGGGGCGGGTTCGGGCGCTGGAGCGGGAGCCGGGGTCGGCGCAGGGGCCGGGGTGCGCCGACCGAAGAAACCGCCCTCGCTGCGGGCACTGCCGTCGTGGGCGACCTGGGGCTGATCGGCCTCCTCCTCGCGGAAGGCCATGTTGACCTGCCGCACCACCCGGTAGGTGATGCCACTCGGCTCGGCGAAGGGCACGCGCGGCTGCCCCGCCAGCGCCCCTGCCACCGCCTGCTGCCACACCAGGGTGGGAATCTCACCGCTGTAGGCCCAGCCGGGGAGCGGCTGGCCGTTTTCCTGGCCCACCCACACGGCTCCCGAAATCAGGGGGGTGACTCCAGCGAACCACAGGTCCTTCACGTCGTTGGTGGTGCCCGTCTTGCCGCCCACGTCCCAGCCGGGAATCTGGGCGCGGGTGGCGAGGCCGCCCTGCGCGGGGGTCAGGTCGTTCACCACCCCGCGAATCATGTCCAGCCCCAGCCACGCCGTCCGCACGTCCCAGACCCGCTTGGCCTGCGGCGCGGGGCGGGCGTACAGCACCTCGCCCTTCGGCCCCTCCACCCGGCGCACCAGCGTGGGCGAGTAGTACAGGCCCCCGTTGGCGAAGGGGACGTAGGCGGCGGCCATCTGCAGGGGACTGGCCTCCAGCGTGCCGATGGAGAGCGACAGCCCCGCGTCGGGCGGCGGGGTCAGGCCGAGTTCGCGCAGCTTGGCCTCGAAGTTCGGAACGCCGAGTTCCTGCGCGATCCGTACGGTCGTGAGGTTGAGGCTGTGGTCGAGTGAGTAACGCATCGTCTTGTACTCGCCGGTCCAGCGCCCGTTGTAGTTCTGCGGCTGGTAGCTCCCGGTCAGGGGTGAATCCAGCACGGTGTCGCTCTGTTTCCAGCCTTTTTCCAACGCGAGCGTGTACAGCAGCGGTTTGATAGAGCTGCCGACCTGCCGCCGCGCCTGGGTCGCGTTGTTCCAGTCGGCGGGACGGCCCCCGGTCAGCTTCTGGCCCACCAGGGCGAGGACTTCCCCATTTTTGGGGTTCAGGAAGGCGCCCCCCAGCGTCGCGCCCTCGGGCAACTGGGCGTTCAGGCTGGCCCGCTCGGCGGCCTTCTGGGCCTGGAGGTCCATTCCGGTAAAGACCTTGCCGCCGCCGTACAGTGCCTTGCCGGTCACACCTGCCTGTTTCAGTTCCTGCTCCACCGCTTGCAGGTAGTGAAAGGCCGTCTGCGCGGGCGGCGGCGGCATGTTCTCCTCCAGCCGCTCGGGGCGCTCCAGCACCGCCGAGCGCAGGGTGCCGTCGGGGTTCCAGCCGATGCGCCAGCCCGCCGGATAGATGGGCGTCTTCCACGCGGCGTCGGCCTCCGCGCGGGTGGCGACCCCGTCTTCCACCATGCGGTCGAGGACGTTCTTCATCAGGGGGCGATACGCGGCAAAGTCCTTGTAGCGGCGGTTGGGTGCGGGCACGATGGTCGTGAGGTACACGCTCTCGGCGAGGTTGAGGGCGGAGGCGTCCTTCTTGAAGTAGGCCCGCGCCGCCGTCCCCGCCCCGATGATGTCGCGCTTGCCGCCGTCCCCCCAGTAGATGACGTTGAGGTAGGCGGCCAGAATCTGTTCCTTGGAGAAGTTGCGCTCCAGTTGGTAGGCGAGCACCGCCTCCTTGAACTTGCGCTCCAGGGTCCGGGCGCCTTCGAGGTCGTGCAGCAGCGTGTTTTTCACAACCTGCTGGGTGATGGAGGAACCGCCTTCGAGGTCGTTGAACAGCACGCCCTTGAGTAGCCCGCGCACGATGCCCTGGTAGTCCACCCCCCGGTGCTCGAAGAAGCGGCGGTCCTCGCTGGTCACGATGGCCTTGCGCAGCCAGGGGCTGATCTCGTTCAGGGCCAGCAGGTCGCGGTTGACGCCGCTCCCCCCGCCCAGGCTGGGGGTCAGGGTCCCGACGAGTTCGCCCTTGCGGTCGTACACCCGCGTCTGCCCGCTGAGTTCCAGCACGTCGAGGGTCTGCACGCTGGGCAGCTCGCGCCCCCAGGTCCACCACAGGCCGCCCGCCCCCGCCGTTCCCAGCAGCAGCAGCACGCCCAGCCCCGTGAAAAAGCGCATGAGCCTACTCTAGTGGGCCGCCGCGCCGCTGCCAGGGCGCGGAGCACGGTCGGGAAGAAGGGACGCGGAACCACTCATCGGCTCCCAGACTAGTGCCCGCAGATGAGGCGGGCGTCCTCCGGAAGCATGACGCGGGGAGGCCAGTCGGGGGGGCACGCTGGGGGCATGGCCCGCTTCCTGCGCCTGCTCGCCCACTTCACCGGGGTGCAGGCCCGGTGCTGCACCTTCGCTTTCAGCGTGGTGGGGCTGCTGGCGCTGTCCAGGGGACTGCCGCTGGAGGACTGGGGGCTGGCCCGTTACGACTTCCTGTTGCTGGGGTGCCTGCTGGTCCAGGCGGTGCTGGTCTGGACCCGTTTCGAGACGCCGGGCGAGGCGGCGGTGCTGCTGCTCTTTCACGCGCTGGGCTTCGGGCTGGAGGCGCAGCGGGTCGCGCTGGGGGCCTGGGCCTACCCGGAGGAGGCAGTGAGCAAGGTCCTCGGCGTCCCGCTCTACGCGGGCTTCATGTACGCCAGCGTGGGGAGCTATGTCGCGCAGGCGTGGCGGCGCTGCGAACTGCGCCTGAGCGGGGAACCGCCGCTGATGTGGCAACTCGCGCTGGTCGGGGCCACCTACGCCCACTTCCTGCTGGGGGCCGGGCTGGAGGTGCGCCTGGGGCTGACGGCGGCGCTGCTGCTGGCCTACCGTCGCACGCGGGTGGGCTTCACGGTAGGCGGCGAGCGCTTCCGGATGGGGCTGCCCCTCTCGCTGGGCCTGATCGCCGCCTTCGTCTATCTGGCGGAAAATGTGGCGACCGGGCTGGGCGCGTGGGTCTATCCGCATCAGGCCGGGGGCTGGCGGCCCGTCCACCCCGGCAAGTGGCTCGCGTGGGCACTGATGCTGACACCCGCCGTCCTGATCGTGGCCCGAATGAGAGCCGGGGAGGAGCGGGCCGGAAACGTGAGGGCTACCATGTCCTCCACTCCCGCTCGCCGCAGCGGGCGAAGCGAGACGCCATGACCCAGACCCTCCCCTCCCCCACCGCTGCTCCCCAAACCGACCTCCCGCGTCTGTTCGCGCCCCTCGTGAAGGGCGCGGCGCAGGCCATCACCGACTACCGCATGATCGAGGAAGGCGACCGGGTGATGGTCTGCCTGTCGGGGGGCAAGGACAGCTACACGCTGCTCGACATCCTGCTCGACCTCCAGCGCCGCGCCCCCATCGACTTCGAGGTCGTGGCGGTGAACCTCGACCAGGGGCAGCCGGGCTTTCCCACCCACGTGCTGCCGGAGTACCTCACGCGGCTGGGCGTGCCCTTTCACATCCTGACCGAGGACACCTATTCCATCGTCAAGGAGAAGACGCCGGAGGGCAAAACGACCTGTGCCTTGTGCAGCCGTCTCAGAAGGGGCATCCTGTACCGCCACGCCCGCGAGATCGGCGCGACGAAGATCGCCCTGGGGCACCACCGCGAGGACATCCTCGAGACGCTGTTTATGAACCTGTTCTTCGGTGCCCGCCTCAAGGCGATGCCGCCCAAGCTCCAGTCGGACGACGGCACCAACGTGGTGATCCGGCCGCTGGCCTACCTCCCGGAGCGGGACATCGAACGCTACGCGGTGGCGAAGGGCTTTCCGATCATCCCCTGCAACCTGTGCGGCAGCCAGGAGAACCTCCAGCGCAAGGTCGTGGGCGAGATGCTGGAGGGCTGGGAGCGCGAGCATCCGGGCCGCCTCCAGAACGTGCTGCGGGGGCTGACGCGGGTCACGCCGAGCCACCTGCTGGACCGCGACCTGTTCGACTTCGCCTCCCTGAGCGTCCAGCCTACCGAGGGCGATAAGGGCTTTGACGTGGAGGAGTATCCCGAGCGCGAGTTCCTGGCGGGCCTGAGCGAGATGCAGATGCTGGGGTAAGGGCCACTCAGCGCAGACGCAGCGCCCCCCGCACCTCGGCCACATGCTGCTCCACTCGCAGCAGGTCGGGCAGAACGTACCGCTCCAGCACGGCGAGATTGGCCTCGTCCTGCTCGGGGCGGATGTTCTCGTGCAGGATCATGCCCACGTCCACCGCCAGGTCCTCCAGCACCCGCCGGGTGAGGTAGAACCCCAGCAGGTCCGGGTCGGGGACGGCCGGGGCTCCCACCGCTTCCTCGTAGGCGGGCGGCAGTTCGGGCAGGTGGGGGTGCAGCATCCACAGGTCGTGCTCGGGCGGGGCGGGTCGGGCCGTCTCCCAGTCGATCAGCCACAGCCCGCCCGCCGCGCCGCGCATCACGTTGCCGCCGTGCGCGTCGGTGTGGCACACCACGAAACGTCGGGGCTGGGCGCGTGCCAGGCCCTGGAACGTTCGTGCCTGAGCAAGTACCCGCCGCAGGGTGGCCTCGTGTGGCAGCAGCAGGTCGCGCAGGGCCACCACCCCCGCCCGGTCCCCCACCGTGCTCGTCCGCAACCGGGCCAGGTCGCCCAGCAACCCCACCTCGAAGGGGAGGGCGAAGTCCTCGGGAGGGACCGGCCACTCCTGCCCCCTCCCCAGC
This sequence comes from Deinococcus sp. NW-56, assembly GCF_002953415.1. Taxonomy (NCBI): domain Bacteria; kingdom Thermotogati; phylum Deinococcota; class Deinococci; order Deinococcales; family Deinococcaceae; genus Deinococcus; species Deinococcus sp. NW-56. The sequence goes on from NZ_CP026516.1 coordinate 2,053,093, forward strand.
AGCCTCTTGCTGCCCGCGTGCAGCCGTCCCAGCAGCGGGACGATCTCTGGGAGGGCCGCCGCCCAGTCCGCCCCCAGGGAAGTGCCGTCGATCCAGCCGTATAGGGCCAGGCCGTAACCGTCCACTTCGGCGAGATCGCTCCCGAACTTGGTGGGAATCGGCCGGGGAACCCGCGTCAGCACCCCCGTCTCCCGCAGGGCACGCAGCAGCGGGCGTTCGGCCCGCACCCGCCGCCGCAGGTCGTGTCCGGACGGCGTGTCCGGCAGCAGCTTGAGAAACCAGCGGCCTGAGGAGCCTTCGGCGCGGTAGGCGGGGGCCGTTCCCTGAGGCAGAAAGGAGAGCGTCTCGACGTCCAGCCCGTAGCGGCCCCGCACCGCGCAGGGCCGCCAGGGAAATTGGAGGCTCAGCCGCCATGCTGGTCCACCGCGCAAGTGGCGGTCAGAGCAGCCGCCCCTCGTCCTCCCCCGGTTCCGGCGTCTTGACCGGCACCCCCCGCGCATTCAGCGCCTCGCGCAGCATAGGGATGTTCTTCAGGGCGTGTCCCTTGGTCGTGTTCTGGAAATACACGTACAGCTCGCTGAGGTCATCCGTCACCAGCGCAATTTTCTCGGCCCACTCGTCCATCTCGGCGCGGGTGTAGAGGTAGTCGTGGCGTTCGGCGGCGCTCTGGCCTTCCCACCAACTGCCCTTGTTGCGCCCGTGCAGCCGCAGGTAGCCCACGTCGGTCGTGACGTGGACCTGTGGATCGGGCATCCCGCCTACGGGTGGATAGTCCGGGCTGACCCAGATCAGGCCGTATTCCGCCATGCCCTCGCGCACGCCCGGCTGGTCCCAGGAGGCGTGGCGCAACTCGACCGCCAACTCGTGCCCGGTGAAGCGCTCGGCCAGCGCGAGCAGGTACTTGCGGTTGTCGGCCGTGCGGTGAAAGGAGTAGGGAAACTGCGCCAGATACGGTCCCATCTGCCCGGCGTCGCGCAGGGGCTGGGGGCTTTGCAGCATCCGGTCGAAGTCGGCGTCGGTGGGGGCGCGGTCGTGGGTGAAGGCCTTGTTCAGCTTCACCGTGAAGCGGGTGCGTCCGCCGGACTTGCGGACCATCCCCTCAAAGGCCTTGAGGCCGGGAATCGCGTAGAAGGAACTGTTCAGCTCGGCGGCGTCGAAGTGCCGGGAATAGGTTTCTAAGTAGGCGTCCTTCTTCACGCCCTCGTAGATCAGGCCGGGCGCTGCCCAGTCGTCGTTGGTGTAGCCGCCGCAGCCGATCCAGACACGCATGGGGGCAGCCTAGCGCGGGGGTGGGCGCCGGGACCTGAAGCCCCGCTTGAGGGTTGACGCCTCTCTCAGCGCAGCCGGGGCCGCACGTTCAGCCGCGCCCAGAAGTCGGTGATGGTCCGCAGGGCGCAGCGGAACTGCCCGAAGTCCATCGGCTTGACCACGTAGGCCGTCGCGCCGTGCGCGTAGCAGTCGGCCACGTCGCGCTCCTCGCCGCTGGTGCTCAGCATCACCACCGGAATCTCGCGGGTGGCGGGGCCGCCGCGAATCTGGTCGAGCACGGCGAGGCCGTCCATCTGCGGCATTTTCAGGTCGAGGAGAATCAGGTCGGGCAGCAGGCCCCCACGCAGCGCGGCGAGGGCCTCGGGACCGCTGGCCGCCACCTCGACCTCCGCCTCGCGGTCCTGAAGGGCGTTGAGGGCCAGTTCCACATCGTTCGGATTGTCGTCGACCAGCAGGATTCGCCGTCTTTCCATGTGCCCCGTCACCCCACCCCTTCGCCTGACCTGCACGAATCACGGCCCGTCCTGCACTCCCCGGAACGTAAAGATTTTATCAAATCCATCCTAAGCACAAAGGTGTGAGGAACTCATGTCCAGTCAGGTCCGGCCCGGCCCGGCGGACACGCCGGGCGGCGGGCTAGACTGCCCCCCATGCTCACGAAGCGCATCATCCCCTGTCTGGACGTGCAGGGCGGGCGGGTGGTCAAGAATGTCCGCTTTTTTGAGGACCACCGAGACGCCGGGGATCCCCTCGTGCTCGCGCAGGCGTACGAGGCGCAGCAGGCCGACGAACTCGTCTTCTACGACATCACCGCGACCCACGAGGGCCGGGCGCTGATGCTGGACGTGGCCGCGCGGGTGGCCGAACAGGTGATGATGCCGCTGACGGTGGGCGGGGGCGTGAACGCGGTGCCGGACTTCCGGCAACTGCTGATGGCCGGGGCTGACAAGATCAGCGTGAACAGCGGCGCGGTGCGGCGGCCCGAGCTGATCCGCGAGGCGTCGGACCACTTCGGAGCGCAGTGCGTGGTGCTGAGCATCGATGCCAAGCGGCGACCGGATGGCGAGGGCTGGACCGTCCACGTGGGCGGCGGGCGGGTGGACACCGGCCTCGACCTGCTGGCGTGGGCCGAGCAGGGGCAGCGGCTGGGTGCGGGCGAACTCTGCCTGAACGTGATGGATGCCGACGGCACGCGGGCGGGTTTCGACCTGGAAGCGACCCGCGCCGTGGCCTCGGCGGTGGACCTCCCCGTGATCGCCTCGGGCGGGGCCGGGCGGCTGGAGGACTTCCGCGACGTGCTGCGCGGCGGCGAGGAGGGCGGGCAGGCCGACGCCGCGCTCGCCGCCAGCGTCTTTCACTTCGGGGAACTGACGGTGCCGCAGGTCAAGGCGTACCTGAAGGCCGAGGGGCTGCCCGTGCGCCCCGATTGGCGGGACGTATGAGCGGTCCCAGTACGCCCCAGCTCGACGCGCTGAAGTTCGGGCCGGACGGCCTGATTCCGGTCGTGACCCAGGACGCCCGCACGGGCGCGGTGCTGATGCAGGCCTACGCCGACCGCGCCGCCGTCGAGCGCACCCTGGGCACCTGCGAGGCCACCTATTACAGCCGCTCGCGGGGGGAACAGTGGGTGAAGGGAGCCACCAGCGGGCACACCCAGCGGATCGTCTCCGTGCATCTGGACTGCGACGGCGACAGCGTGCTGTACCGGGTGGAGCAGACGGGGCCAGCCTGTCATACCGGGGAATATTCCTGCTTCCACACGCCACTCTTGGAGGGAGACGCCCCCGACACCGGACTGGGCGGCACGCTGGAGCGGGTCCACGCGACCATCGTGGAACGGCTCGCCACCTTGCCGGAGAACAGCTACGTGGCGCGGCTGCATGCGGGCGGCCTCGACCGGGTGCTGAAGAAGATCAGCGAGGAGGCGGGCGAGGTCCTGCTCGCCGCGAAAAACGGGGACCGGGCGGAACTGGCGACCGAGGCCGCCGACCTTTTCTTCCACACCCTCTTCGCGCTGGCGGAGGTGGGGGTTTCGCCGGGTGACGTGGCCGCCGTGCTGCGGGAGCGCGAGGGCAAGAGCGGCTTGAAAGGGCCGAAGGAAGTCGGCTAACCCTCGACCCTCAGCTCCGGCTGCGGGGGGCGGTCCCGGTCTGCGGCGATGGCAGCGGCGACAGCCTCCGGCGAGATCGCCCCGCGCGGCACCCGGCCCACCTGGGTCCACAAGCCCGTCTCCACAGCGGGCGGCAGCACCAGCGTGAGGCCGATGCCCCGCGCCTCCAGCCGGGCGACCTCGATGGCGCGGGCGAGGGCGGCCTTGCTCGCCGCGTACTGCGAGAAGCCCCGTGCGGTGACGAGTTCGGGCCGCGCCCCCAGCAGGTAGACGCGCCCGCCGGGAGTCATGCGCCCCAGACCATGCTTGAGCACCCACAGCGCCCCGAAGTAGTTCGCGTTCCACACGGCCCGCACCGCTGCCGGGTCCGCCTCCTGCACGGGGCCGGGGAGGGCCGCGCCCGCCGCGTAGACGAGGGTATCCAGCTCCCCCACCCCCTCCAGCAGTGCCCGCACGTGGCTCTCGTACCCCAGGTCGGCGGCCTGAGAGTCCGCGCCGAGTTCGGCCGCCAGCGCGGAGAGCCGCCCCGCGTCCCGCCCGCTCAGGGTCAGTCGGTCCCCGCGTGCGGCGAAGGCCCGCGCCGCCGCCGCCCCGATGCCTCCCGTCGCTCCCACGATCAGCGTGTGCATGGGCCGAGCAGACCACCCGGCCGCGCCGGGGACGGTGGCGGGGCGGACAGAGCTGGTGGGTAAAGCTCCGCTCAAGATCCGGGGGGCATCCAATCGCGCCGCCACTGCTTAGGGCTGAGAGAAGACCGGAGGCGTCCCCCGCTTCCGGGAGGAGACCTCATGAAGCGATTTGCCCTGCTGTCTGCCACCTGCGCCCTTGCTCTCTCGGCCTGCACCGGGATGAGGCCCCCCGCCGCTCCCCAGGGCATGACCGCCTACGGGCTGGACACCCAGGGACGCCTCGTGACCTTCGGCACCGACAACGCGGCGGCCAGCCTGCGCCGCATGGCCGTAACTGGACTGCCGAGCGGGGAGACACTGATTGACCTCGACGTCCGCAACACCGATAACAGGCTCTATGCCATGTCGAGTACGGGCAAGCTCTACCGCCTCGACCCGGCCACCGGAGGCCTGAGCGCTGACGGGTCCAGCCTGACGGCAGGCATCACGCCCGTCGCCATCGACTTCAACCCGGCGGCCAACCGCCTGCGCGTCTTCGCGGAGACGGACCGGAACTTCCGCCTGACGCTGGGCGCGGCGCCCGTCCCGGCCACCTCGCCCGCCGGAACGGTGACCGACGACGGTACGCTGAGGTACGCCACGGGCACCGCCAACCCCGACCTGGCGGCCGCTGCCTACACCAACTCCTTCAACAACAGCGCCACGGGGGCCATCGGCACGGGCACGACCACCACCCTCTACTCCATCGACGCGGCGGCGGACACGCTGGTGAGGCACAGCAGCGCCGAGGGCTCGACGCCTGCGGGCAACTTCAGCACCCTGACCTCCGTGGGGGCGCTGGGCGTGGACGCCATGAAGGGCATGACCGGCTTCGACATCGCCGGGGCCGACATGGCCTACCTCAGCGTGAGCATGGGCGGCAACACCATGCTATACACGGTCAACCTGACGACGGGCGCGGCAACCGCCAAGAGCACGGTCAGCGGCCTCACCCTGCGCTCCTTCGCGCTGGCGCTGCCGAACCAGTAAGCGGCCCTCGCCTCACCTGCCCCCGGCCAGCGTTGCCGGGGGTGTTTTGTTGCCCCATTCGCTAGGCTGTCTCCCATGACCCTGCCCCCCCACGACGCGCCCAAACCCACCTGGCGGGCTTGGGCGCGGGAAGTGCGGGCCGGGCAGCCGAACCGCTCCGCCGAACTCTGCACCCACCTCGCCGCCTTTCTGCACGCGCGGGGAGCGCGGCGGGTGCTGGCCTACTACGCCCTTCCCGGCGAGCCGGATGTGGGGACGTTGGTCGCCGAGTTCGAATTGCTGACCACCCGCGCCCGCTTCCGGCCCACGCCGCACCTCACCCTGCATCCCTGGGAGACGGCCACCGAGGTCAGCCGCTTCGGGGTGCGCCAGCCCCCGGCGGGTGTCCCGCGTGTGGGGCTGGAAACGGTGGACGCCGTGCTGCTGCCCGGCCTCGCCTTCGATCACTTTGGCGTGAGGTTGGGCTATGGGGGCGGCTTCTACGACCGACTGCTGCCGGACTTCTCCGGCCTGACCGTGGGCGTGGTCTGGGAAGCGCTGGTGGTGGACGAGTTGCCGAGCGAGACCCATGACCTGCGGGTGGGGTTCCTGGCGACCGAGAGCGGCATCAGCCCCACTCAACCCTGACCCAGAGGCCACGCCTCCCAGGGGACGTAGAGCCCACCCGGTCCCGGCTTGCGCATCACCCAGACCTCGCGGGCGGTGAAGGTCAGCGGGTGCGCCTCCAGGTCGGCAAACTCCGCCCGCGCGGCTTCCAGCACCGTGCCGAGGTCCACCGCACGCCGCCGCAGGGACAGCGTCAGGTGCGGCGTCATCTGTGGTCCTTCGTAGCCGAAGCGCTGGGACGGATTCAGCGCCCCCAGCAGCCGGAGGTGCAGCGCCACCACGTCGGGCGAGGTGACCCCGAGGTAGACGGCGGTGCCGTTGCGGAAAGCCTGGGGACCGCCAATGTTCAGAGTGACGGGAGAACTCGCGGCCACCACGGTCCGTGCCGCCTCCCACCAGCCTAACTCCGGGGTCAGGCCACTCCGCGCTTTCACGGTCACGTGCGCGGCACTCTCGCGCAGCCCCAGTCGGGTGCGGAAGGCGTCCACCCGCGCCCCGAGGTCGGGCGGCGGCAGGACCCCTAGCAGGAAAGAGGCGTTCGCATGCGCGTTTTTCGGCCCGGTCATGCCCCAGCCTACCCACTGACACGTCCGGGCGGCCCGGACGCGGGCAGCGGCGCTCCGGTACAGTTTGGGGGTGACCCCGACGACCGAAACGCCGCTGAAGCGGACGCCCCTGCACGCCGCGCACCTGCGGGCGGGTGCCCGCATGGTTCCCTTCGGAGGCTGGGACATGCCCGTGCAGTACGCGGGCGTCAAGGCCGAGCACGAGGCGGTCCGCACCCGCGCAGGAATGTTCGACGTGTCCCACATGGGCGAGTTCCGCGTGACCGGGCCGGATGCCGAAACCTTCCTCCAGCGCGTCACCACCAACGACGTGAGCAAGCTCAAACCTGGCCGCGCCGGGTACAACTGGCTGCCCAACGAGGCGGGCGGGCTGGTGGACGACATCTACGTCTACCGGGTGGCCCCCCAGGAGTTCCTGCTGGTGGTGAACGCCTCCAACATCGAGAAGGACTGGGCGCATCTCGGGGCGCACGCGGCGGACTTCGACGTGACCCTCACCGACGAGTCACCCGAGTGGGGATTGATCGCCGTGCAGGGGCCGGAAGCCGAGGCCATGCTGCAACCCCACACCGACGTGGACCTGAGCGCGAAGAAGAAAAACGCCTTCTTCTCCGGCACCCTGCTGGAGTTCCCGGTGATGTTCGCCCGCACTGGGTACACAGGCGAGGACGGCTTCGAGGTCTTCGTGAAGGCCGGGGACGCCGAGGCCCTGTGGGACCGCCTGATCGCGGTCGGCCTGACCCCGGCGGGCCTGGGCGCCCGCGACACCCTGCGGCTGGAAGCAGGCTTTCCCCTCTACGGCCACGAGTTCGCAGACAACCTGCACCCCCTCGCCAGCACCTACACCTGGGTCGTTAAGGACAAGGAGCACGTAGGCCGCGCCGGGATTCAGGCCGCGCCCACCGTCAAACTGATTGGCCTCGCGCTCGACCGCGTGCCCGTGCGCGAGGGCTACCCGGTGCTGCTGAACGGCGAGCCGGTCGGCCACGTCACCTCCGGCACCACCAGCCCCACGCTGGGTCACCCCATCGCCATGGCACTTGTGCGGGCGGATGCGGCGGCGCAAGACGCCTTCGAGGTCGAGGTGCGCGGCAAGGCGCATCCGGCTCGTCGGGTGGAGCTGCCCTTCTACAAACGCTGAAGCCCCGCAACACCTCCGACAGACTTCCGCCCCCGAGATAGAGGAGAATCAAGCCCATGCAGACCCCCAGCGAACTGAAATACGCCGCCTCCCACGAATGGCTCGCCTCCGACGGCACCGTCGGCATCACCGATTTCGCGCAGGACCAGCTCGGCGACGTGGTGTACGTGGAACTGCCCGAAGTGGGCCGCGTGGTCTCGGCGGGCGAGACGGTCGCCGTCGTGGAGAGCGTGAAGACCGCCTCCGACATCTACGCTCCCGCCAGCGGCACGGTCGTGGCCGTCAACGAAGCCCTCTCCGGCAGCCCCGAACTCGTCAACAGCGGGGCCTACACCGACGGCTGGCTCTTCAAGCTGGACGTGACCGAGGAAAGCGGCGACCTGATGGACGCCGAGGCGTACAGCACCGCGAACAACTGAGCCTTCAGCCCCCAGCGGTCAGCCGTCAGCGGAGAGAGGCTGGACGCTGACCGCTGAGCCCTGATCGCCCCCCAAGGAGACCCCATGCGCCCCCCCCAATCCCGTCCACTCAGCGAACTCCTGCAAACCGACGACTTCACCCGCCGTCACATCGGCCCCACCGAGGCGGAACAGGCCGAAATGCTGGCCGAACTCGGCGTCTCCAGCCTCGACGAACTGACCGAGACGACCCTGCCCGAAGCCATCCGCTTCACGGGCGAGCTGAAGGTGGGCGGCCCGGTGACCGAAGCGCAGGCGCTGGCCGACCTGAAAGCCGTGGCCGCGAAGAACAAGGTCTTCCGGTCGTACATCGGCATGGGCTACCACGGCACGCACGTGCCCCCCGTGATCTTGCGCAACATGCTGGAAAACCCCGGCTGGTACACCGCCTACACGCCCTACCAGGCCGAGATTAGCCAGGGCCGCCTGGAGATGCTGCTGAACTTCCAGCAGACGGTAATGGACCTGACCGGGATGCCCGTGTCCAACGCCTCGCTGCTCGACGAGGCGACCGCCGCCGCCGAGGCGATGACCCTCGCCAAGCGGGTGGTCAAGAGCAAGGGCAACGTGTTCTACGTGGCCGACGACGTGCATCCCCAGACGCTGGACGTGATTCGCACCCGCGCCGAGTACTTCGGGTATGAGGTGGTCACGGGGGCCGCGAACGGGGAGCTGCCCGAGGGCACCTTCGCCGCGCTGATGCAGACGCCCGGCACCTACGGCGACCTGCACGACCTCGCCCCCATCTCCGAACGGGTTCACGCGGGGCAGGCGGCCCTGATCGTGGCGACCGACCTGCTGGCCTGCGCCCTGGTGACCCCGCCCGGCGAGCAGGGAGCCGACATCGTGATCGGGAGTGCCCAGCGCTTCGGCGTGCCGATGGGCTTCGGGGGGCCGCACGCGGCGTTCCTGGCCTGCCGGGGCGAGTACCAGCGCTCCATGCCGGGCCGCGTGATCGGTGTGAGCCGCGACAGCAAGGGCAAGACCGCCCTGCGGATGGCGATGCAGACCCGCGAGCAGCACATCCGCCGCGAGAAGGCGACCTCCAACATCTGCACCGCGCAGGCGCTGCTGGCGAACATGGCCGCCGCCTACGCCGTCTACCACGGGCCGGAAGGGATTCGGACGATCGCGGAGCGGGTGCATGTCCTGACGGGAATCCTGGAGAGGTTCATCGTTGAAGCAGGCATCACGCCTCTGAACGAAACGTTCTTCGATACGCTCAGCTTCGAGGGTGATGCCGACGCCATCCGTGCCCGTGCCGAGGCTAAAGGCATCAACCTACGCTACGAGGGCAATCGCGTGAGCGTCAGCCTGGACGAAACGGTGACTCCTGCTGATGTCGAGGACCTGATTGAGGTCATTGCTGGGACCCGTCAAAACGGTCAGGGCCAAGAGTTCAAGGTGTTGTCGGACTACCAGCACAAGGGCGGCAACGGTATCCCCGCCAACCTCGAGCGCACCTCCGAGTACCTCACCCACCCCGTCTTCAACACGCACCACTCCGAGCACGCGATGCTGCGGTACCTGAAGACGCTGGAAAACCGCGATTACAGCCTCGTGCACGGCATGATTCCCCTGGGCAGCTGCACGATGAAGCTCAACGCCACCGCCGAGATGATCCCGGTGACGTGGCCCGAGTTTGGGCAGCTCCACCCGTTCGCGCCCGAGGGGCAGACCGAAGGCTACGCGCAGATGCTCGCTGAGTTGGAAGCGTGGCTGGCCGACATCACCGGGTACGACGCGGTGAGCCTCCAGCCCAACAGCGGGGCGCAGGGCGAGTACGCGGGCCTGCTTGCCATCCGCAAGTACCACGAGAGCCGGGGGGAAGCGCACCGCAGCGTCTGCCTGATCCCCGCGAGCGCCCACGGCACCAACCCCGCGAGCGCCGCCATGCTGGGCATGCAGGTCGTGGTCGTGAAGACCGACGAGAGCGGCAACATCGACCTGGCCGACCTGCGGGCCAAGGCGGAGGCGCACAGCGACAAGCTCGGCGCCCTGATGATCACCTACCCCAGCACCCACGGCGTCTACGAGGAACACGTCACCGAGGTGTGCGAAATCGTGCACGCACACGGCGGGCAGGTCTACCTCGACGGGGCGAACATGAACGCGATGGTGGGCGTCGCCAAGCCGGGGCTGATCGGGTCGGACGTGTCGCACCTCAACCTGCACAAGACCTTCGCCATCCCCCACGGCGGCGGCGGGCCGGGCATGGGGCCGATTGGCGTCAAGGCGCACCTCGCGCCCTTCCTCCCCAACCACGCGGTCCGCGCGACGAGCGAGAGCCGCACCGGGGCCGTCAGCGCCGCGCCCTACGGCAGCGCGAGCATCCTGCCCATCTCGTACCTCTACATCCGGATGCTGGGGCCGGAGGGTCTGAAGAAGGCCACCCAGGTCGCGCTGCTGAACGCCAACTACATCGCCAAGCGATTGGGCGGCGCCTTCCCGGTGCTGTACACCGGCCGCAACAGCCGGGTGGCGCACGAGTGCATCCTCGACATTCGCCCCCTCAAGCAGGCCAGCGGCATCACGGAAGAAGACATCGCCAAGCGGCTGATGGACTACGGCTTCCACGCCCCCACCATGAGCTTCCCGGTGCCCGGCACCCTGATGATCGAGCCCACCGAGAGCGAGCCGAAGGAAGAACTCGACCGCTTCATCGACGCGATGCTGCATATCCGCCGTGAGATTCAGGAGGTCGAAGACGGCCTGCTGGCGGCCGAGGACAGCCCGCTGCGCCACGCGCCGCACACGCAGGACGACCTGATGGTTGACGAGTGGAACCGGGCCTACAGCCGCGAGACGGCCGCCTTCCCCAGCCGCGCCCAGCGGGCCTGGAAGTACTGGCCCGCCGTGAACCGGGTGGACAACGTGTACGGCGACCGCAACTTCGTGTGCTCGTGCCCACCCATCGAGGATTACGCGGACTTCGAGTTCAGCGGCTGAGCTGAGGGTCTGGAGGAGGCGCAGTTGACCACTGCGCCTCCTCCTCTTTGTCTCGGCCATGCAGCCTCTTGAGCTGAGTCTCAACCCAGGCGTCACCGGGCCGCCGACAATGCACCAACCCCAAGGAGGTGCGCCCATGACCGACGACCGCCGAAACAGCGACAACCCACCTGTGGATACCAGCCAGTCCCCTGGCGAGGGCGGTCACAGGACCCTGAACGAGCCGGGCAACACTGCCGCACCCAGCCTCGACCCCACCTTGGGCACCTCGCGTACGGGTGGCATGGGGGGGAGGGCGGGGACGGCCGACCTGAGAGTCAACCCGGTCCCAGAGCCACAAGACATCTGAAGCTTCACCCCTGAAGGAGGAGGCCCCGCGCCTTCCTATTCTGTTGTGGCTGTACCCAGGCATAGGAAATTCTCAGCAAAACACTGAACCCTCTATGAAGACGCTGAGATGCGGTTCAGGTGCATGAAGATGAGGAAGGTGTGACACAATACACTGACCAACGGGGCGGCCTCACCTGAGGACGGCGGCCCCACCGCTCAAGGAGACCTCATGAAAAAGACCTTGCTCTCGACCAGCCTCCTGATGGCGCTCGGCACGGCCCTCGCCGGTGGCAGCGGCTCCGCGCCCACCACCACGACGCCGCTGACTCCCGTGACCCCGCAGGTCACGCCGGTGACCCAGACGCCCGTCGTGGCCTGCACGCCGGGCACGTGGGCACGCGCCGCCATCGAACTCGTGACCCAGCGGGGCCTCTTCATCGGCTACCCTGACGGTCAATTTGACTGGTGCCAGGCGGCCACCCGCCAGGAGGTCGCGCAGGTGCTGGCCCGCCTGATCGCGCAGCTCCCGGCCAACCAGACCACCTTCAACCCTGCCGAACTCCAGACCCTGCGCCAGGGCCTGCAAGAAGCCCTGACCGGCCTGGAGCAGCTGCGCGCCCAGGTGGCCGCCCAGAACACCGCCATCGAGGAACTGCGCGCCCAGATCGCCGAGCTGCAGGCGGCCATCGCCAACCTGCCCGCGGGCGGGGTGGGCGCGGCCGGGGCCACCGGTCCCCAGGGGCCTGCTGGTCCTCAGGGTCCCCAGGGTGAGACGGGCGCGACCGGGCCGCAGGGTCCGGCGGGCGCTCAGGGACCGGCCGGTCCGGCAGGGCCTCAGGGTCCCCAGGGCGAGACCGGGCCGCAGGGTCCCGCCGGTCCCCAGGGGGCGTCCTATGTGCCCCCCGTCGAGCCGCTGCGCTACGGCAACTACATCGGGGTGTCGTACTACAACATCCTCCAGCAAAACGTGGGGTCGATGGTTCGCGTCATGGTCGGCAACGACGCCCTGATCGGCAGCCTGGGCCTGCGCGTGACCGGCGACTTCCGCGTGCGCGGCGAGACCCCCGGCAACAGCATCAGCGCCATTGCCACCTACCGCGGCACCTTCAACCGCGCCGACGGCATCCTGGGCGCGGGCGGCGGCTACAACCTGGAGCGTCAGTCGACCTTTGGCGAGCTGCTCGTGGGCGTCGACTACCGCATCATCGACCGCGTGGCCCTCTTCGGGGAAGCCCGGCAGCAGTTCTACTTCGACGGCTCCAACACCACCAACAGCTCCATCGCGGCCGGGGTCAAGTTCCGCTTCTAAGCGGCCCTTCTCCTGCCACCCCCGTGGAACCCCTGACCGGGTTCCATTTTTGTTGTGCCGCGCGTGGCCCCGTCACTCCTCGCCCACCACAGGCCGAATCCGCCACGCCTGACGGGCCAGCACCCCTGAGAGCAGCAAGCCCCCCACGTGCCATAGCGGAAGCTGCCCGGCGAACACAAAGGCAATGTCTGCCAGCACCAGCAGCCCAGCCAAGCCTAAACCGACAAGCGGTACCCGGCTCTCGTGGGGGGTGGTGTACATCGCCGCGCGGGGCTGGGGGTCGTGCATGGCGTCGCGGGCCTCGGCGTAGCGGATCAGGGTGAGGACCCCGTACACCAGCAGCAGGCCCGAGAGCAGCAGAAGGGCCAGGCCCGGATACCGCCCACTGCCCGCGTAGTCCAGCGCCCCCAGCGTGAAGTGCCACAGCGAGGTCAGGATCGCCAGCAGGGCCAGGCCCAGCGTGGCGGGCGTGCTGTAGGTGGGGGGTGCACCGAGCGGAGGCATGGGAGGGGCTTCACCTTACCCCCAGGCCTCCTCCCCGACCGTGCGCGGGCAACCAAGGCCAAGATCAGGGACCCCCAACGCCCCCCAACGGGGGGGAAGGCCCAAAAAGGCGTGCGGCACGCCTCCGCCGGGATTGTGCAGAAAAACCACGTCTACAACACCCTTTTTCGTGCTTGGCAGAGAGGCGTCGGTGGGCGTACACTGGCGCTCTACCGCCGTGGTTCACGGCGAGGACAGGGGGGTGAAGGAACACATGGGCACCAAGGAAGACGTGCGTGCGCGGCTGAACATCGCGGACGTCATCGGGGAACATGTGCGCCTCTCCCCCGCCGGAAAGGGCCGCCTCAAGGGGTTGTGCCCTTTCCACAAGGAGAAGAGTCCCAGCTTTCAGGTCGACACCGAACAGGGCTACTTCTACTGCTTCGGGTGCAAGGCGGGCGGGGACGTCTTCGCCTTCGTGCAGCGGGTCGAGAACCTGAGCTTTGGAGACGCGCTGCGGCAACTCGCCGAGAAGGCCGGGATTCAGGTCGAGGCCCGCTACGGCGAACGCAGCAGCCGCGACCTGTACGACGTGAACGCCTTCGCGCTGGAGTACTTCCGCGAGCATCTGCCCGGTCCCGCGCTGGACTACCTGCGGCGCCGGGGGCTGACCGACGCGACCATCGGGGCCTTCGAACTGGGCTACGCTCCCGACTCCTGGGACGGCCTGCTCAAGCGGGCGCGGGCACGAAACCTGACCGAGCGGCAACTGCTCGAAGCCGGACTGCTGACCGAGAACCCCGAGTCGGGACGGGTCTACGACCGCTTCCGGGGCCGGGTGATGTTCCCCATCCGCGACCACCTCGGCCGCCTGGTGGGCTTCGGGGGCCGGGTGCTGGACGACAGCAAACCCAAGTACCTCAACACGCCCGAGACCGAGGCCTTCCACAAGGGCGAGTTGCTCTACGGCCTCGACAAGGCGCGGTCCACCCTCAAGGACGGGGGCGAGCTGATCGTCGTCGAGGGGTACATGGACGTGATCACCCTGCACCAGCACGGCTTTACCGGAGCGGTCGCCAGTCTGGGCACGGCGCTGACGGCAGAGCACGCGGCGCTGCTGGAGCGGCTGGGCGCCTCCAGCCTCGCCCTGATGTTCGACCGCGACGAGGCCGGACTCAAGGCCACCCTCTCGGGGCTGGATCAGGTGCTGGGGGCCAAGTTCCGGGTGCGGGCGACGAGTGTGCCCAGCGGCAAGGACCCCGCCGACGCCCTGCTGGCCGGGGACGAGGCGGGCATCCGCGAGGCGCTCGCGGGCGGGCTGGACGAGGTGCGCTTCCGGGTGCAGGCTGCCGTGGAGGCGCACGGGGTGGACACCACCGAGGGCAAGCGCCGGGTGCTGATGGCGCTGTTGCCACGGATGCAGAACCTCGATCCGCTGGATGAAGGCGCCGAGCGGATGCGGACCCTGGCGTGTGAGTTGCTGGGCATTCGCCCGGAGGCGCTGCTGGAATGGATCGGCAGCAAGGCGCGGCGGCGCACCCTGACCGACACCCACCTCGCGGGCATGAGCACCGCCCGCGCGGAGGAAGGCCGCGAACTCGCCCTGCTGCGGCAACTGCTGGTCGATCCCTCCCTCCTCGCCAAGCTCGACGGCACGACCCCCTGGCGCAACGAATCTGTCCGCAAGGTCATGCTGGCCGCGCAGGGTGCCCAGAGTCCCGACGACATTCTGGAGGTCTTCCGGGGCCAGCCCGAGGAGCAGCTCCTGATCCGCCTGATGTTCGAGAGCCGCGACCCCGGTGCCCACTCCCGCGCCACGAGCGAGCTGTACGAGCAGAAGGTCGCCGCTTACGCTGCCGCCGCGGTGGATGACATCCAGGTGGGCCTGAGCATCGACTCGCTGCGGGCCGAGGTCGACCTTCTCAAGCGGCAGATGGCCGCCGCCGCGCCGGGCGAGCAGCTCACCTACCTGCGGCAGATTCAGGAGTTGCAGCGGGCCATCGAGGCCGAGAAGCGGGCGCGGCGCTCGGGGGCCTGAACCCGGACGTGGACGGGCCTGGCGTCATCACGACCTCGCTTGGACAGGACACCGCACACCTCCGGCCTGCGTGCGGGGTTTCCACCGCCGATACAGGAAAAGCCCGCCTTGCGGCGGACTTGTCTTTTTGGCGTGCCCGAAGAGATTCGAACTCCTGGCCTTCTGATCCGTAGTCAGACGCTCTATCCAGCTGAGCTACGGGCACATGCCTGTGGTGGTGCTTGGCGGAGAGGGCGGGATTCGAACCCGCGGTACACTTTTAAGGCGTACGAGCGTTTAGCAAACGCTTGGTTTAAGCCGCTCACCCACCTCTCCAATAGAGGCACCGGATTGTCATGCTTGGCCCTGCTTGATGGCGAGGGGTGAGGGATTCGAACCCCCGGTGGGTTGCCCCACTACGGTTTTCAAGACCGTTGCCTTCAACCACTCGGCCAACCCCCCTTGCGGCGGGGCGCTCCCGATCTGTTCCCGGAGGAACCTTCTCAAGCGCGAAAGGAAGTATAGGTACGCTTCCGGAACTTGTCAACGCCTGCGCCGCCGCCTGCTCCAGACCAGCCCCAGCAGCGCCGCCCCAGCCGCGACCGCCCACCAGCCGGGACCCCGCCGGGGCCACGCGGCCTCACCGCGCAGCAGGGCGGCCAGAGCCACCTCATGCCGGGTGCGGGGCGGGGCGGGGAGCCAGGCCGGGGGCAGGGTCAGGTCGGCGTGCAGAACGCCTGTGCGGTAGCGGTTTTCCCAGGGGTGACCGCTGCCCGCCGCCCGCTCGCGCCCGGCGGCCCGCAGGCGCTCCGGCCCGGCCTCCTCCACCCAGGGGAGCAGGGCGAGGAAGCCGGGACGCGGCTCGGTCAGCGCATAGGACCGGGGTTTGGGGGCGTCCTCGGCGCGGCCGGTGATCGCGCTCTGGCCGTCGAAGGTGAGGTCGAGCAGGTTGCCGACCACCATCGGGTTGACCGCATAACGGATGGAGCGGCCCCGCGTGGTGGCCTGCCAGCTCGACTCCAGCCACGCGACGGGCTGATCGCGCACGTTCTCGGGATCGGGCGGCAGCCCCTCCAGGTCGGTCCAGGGGGCACCGTTGGCGTCGGGTTGCAGGAGGACGGTGCAGCCCTGCGCCTCCAGCCGCGAGGTCACGTCCTCGCGGAAGGCGTCGAGGCTGATCGCCACCCCCAGGTCCCCCACGGGTGTGGGAAAGACCCGCAGTTCCTCCAGTGGCCCCGGCGTCAGGTCCACGCCCCCAGCCTCCTCGGCGGGGGTGAGGTGGACCTTGTCGGCCACGCCGATGAGGTCGCCCTGGGGGTCCAGCAGGACGGTCTCGTTGTGAAGCACGCCCGGCTCTCGGTGCACACGTCCCCCCTCCAGCCGGAAGCGCGGCATGGGCGCCGAGCCGCAGCAGAGGTACACCCCGTACTCGCGGGCGAGGTCGCGGCAGGTTTCGAGGTACAGCCGGGCGTTCTCGCCGCTCAGGGCGAGTTGCAGCGCCCGGATGGGCGAGACGCGCTCGCGCAGGAGCACAGGCAGGGCGTGGGGAAGGTGACGCAGGAAGAGGAGGAGCGCCGCCCGCTCGAAGGTCCCGGCCCGCACCGCCAGCGGCACCCCGCGCAGCACCAGCGGCAGCCCGTTGAGTTCGGTCAGGACGACGAGGTTGGGGCGATCCGGGGCGAGGTGGGGCCGGGCCAGCTCCAGTTGCCCGCGCAGCCAGGCCCGGAAGGTGTCCGCGCTGGCGAAATCCCCCGCGCTCCAGTGCGGCTGCACGGCGAAGGCGCGGAAGTGCCGGGGCTGGGCTTCACCGGAGGTCATGCCGACCAGCGTAGCGGGCCGCGTGGAATCATGCGGCATGTCTGGCCCGCCCACGTCCGGCCCGCCCGCCGAGATCACCCCGCTGGGGGACACCGCTCTGGTCGTGCGCTCGGCCCTGACGCCCGTGCTGCGGGCGGACCTCGCGGCGCGGCCCCTGCCCGGCGTGCAGGAGACGGTGCCCGCGCTGGACGTGCTGACGGTCCTCTACGACCCGCTGCATACCGGTCCAGAGGCGCTCGCGGCGGCCCTGCGCGAGCGGCTGGCGGGGTTGCGCTCCGTGGAGGCCGCGCCGGGACGCCTGCACCTCCTCCCCGTCACGTTCGATGGACCGGATTTGGGCTGGTGCGCCGGGCAGGTGGGGATGAACGAGTCGGCGTTCATCCGGGTGCTGGAGGAGGCGACCCTCACGGTGGCCTTCCTGGGCTTCACGCCGGGATTCGCCTTTCTGACCGGGTTGCCGCCACCGCTCCAGATGCCCCGCCTCTCCACGCCCAGGGAGCGCGTTCCGGCGGGCAGCGTGGCGCTGGGGGGACCGTGGGCGGGCGTGTATCCGCGCGAGACGCCGGGGGGCTGGCGAATCGTGGGGCACACGGGCGTGCTCCTCTTCGATCTGGGACGGCCGGAGCCGGTGCTGTGGGGGCCGGGCGACCGGGTGCGGTTGGTGGCGGTTCATGCTTGAGGTCCTGCGTCCGGGCCTCCAGACCACCGTGCAGGATGCAGGGCGGCGGGCTTTGTCGCTCGGCGTGCCGGGGGGCGGCGCGGCGGACCCGGTCAGCCTGCGGCTGGCAAACGCCCTGGTGGGCAACCCGGCGGGGGCAGCGGGACTGGAGGTGACCCTGGCGGGGCCGTCGCTGCGCTTTCACGCGGCGGCGCTCGCGGCCCTGTGCGGTGCCCCTTTCACGGCCACGCTGGACGGCCAGCCCTTTCCCCTGGAGCGGGCGGTCGCCGTGCCTGCCGGGGCGACGCTGGATGTGGAGGCCCCGGCGCGGGGGCTGCGGGCCGTGCTCGCCCTGCGGGGCGGGCTGGACGTGCCCGAGGTGTTCGGCAGCCGCTCCACGGACCTCAAGACGGGCTTCGGGGGGCTGGAGGGGCGGGCGCTGCGGCGGGGGGACCAGCTCGGGTGGTTCACTCGGCCAGAGGTGACCCCCCCAAGGACGTTTCTCTCCCCCACCCTCCGGACGCTGACCGGCCCGGTGGTCACGCTGCGGGTGCTGCCCACCCCGGAGGCGACCCCGGCGCTGCTGGCGGCGCTGACCCGTCACTCCTTCACCGTGAGTCCGCAGGCCGACCGCATGGGCGTGCGGCTGGTGGGGGGGGTGCCCGCCCCCCACGACCCCACGCGGGTCAGCCTGCCCAACGTGCCGGGGGCGGTGCAGCTTCCGCCGGACGGACGACCCATCCTGCTGCTGCCCGACGCGGGGACCCACGGGGGCTACCCCACCCCGCTCGTCGTGGCGGCGGTGGACCGTCCGGTGCTGGGGCAACTGCGGCCCGGCGACCGGGTGCGTTTCCGGGTGGTGACGTTGGAAGAGGCCCACGCCGCGCTGCGGGCACGGGAACGAACTTTACGCGGGGTGGAGGGGGCGCTGCGGTGGTGGTACGGGCAGAGCAGAGATGAAGCCACTCGCACGCAACACCCGTGAGATGATGGCGACACATGGAAGCTGATCAACTGAATGCCGCGCTGGACGCACTCGCGCGGCGTGTCAAATCCAATTTCACCGAGGATGCCGTCGAGCACACCCTGACGGAAACCCGGTTTTACGAGGCCCTGGGCTACGAGCGCACCGGGCGGGATATTCGGCGCAAGCCCAAGGGCAAAAGCGGTATTCCCGACGCCCTGTTGCTCAACAGCGACGACAGCATTCAGGTGGTGGTCGAAGTCAAGCGGCCCAGCGAGGACCTGACCGACCATCTGAATCAGTTGACCCGTTATGTCCGTGACCTGCGTGCCCGCTTCGGCATCCTGACCAACGGGACGGGATTTCGCATGTACCGCCGGGACGGACAGGCCCTCACAGAGATGGCCTCTGGGACGGCGACCGAGGTGCGGGCGACGGACTTTGTCCCCCTCGCCAAACAGACGCTTAACCCGCTCGACCGGGCACAGGTGGAAGCGCGGGTGCGCGAGTCCCAACAGGAAGGCTTGCCCCTCCGTTACGCCGACGATCTGCCCAGCACCCAGTTTCTGTACTCGCTCGGCCTGCAAGAGGGCAGTCCTTTCGCCACGCTGGTTCAGGCGACCACGCAACTTCTGGCCGATTTGCAGGGCAAAAGCGAGTTCGTGAGCGGCAGTTACCAGTTCTGGAAAAAGGTGTATGCGCGGGAACTGGACGAGAAGCGCATTCCACAGCTCTGGCAAGCTTCAAAAGCTCTGAACGACACGTCCGGCGAGGGCCTGTACCGCTTCTCGTTCGCGCTGGAAACGTCCTATGCCCTGGCCGCGCGGCTGATGCTCGCCAAGGTCATTCAGGACCACAGCGGGGGCGGGGCCATTACGGGCGGGGTCAGTCTAGCCGACCAGCTCCTGACCCAACTCGGGCAGCACGTCCATGACCGCACGGGAACGCTCCTTCCCGAGGCGTACCCCGAGGCGGTGCGCGACCTGTTCGACCGCTACGCCCGCACCCTCTTTACCAGCGTGTACGCCACCGACATCTTCGACTGGTGGCGCGACCATGCCGCCGCTCCCGGCCCCGCTGCCGCCTTTTCCGACGCTCTGGCCCGGCTGCTGCTCGCGCTGCTGCGCTTTGATTTCAGCACGCTGGAAGGTGACTTGCTGGGCGAGCTATACCAGCAATATTTCGACCCGGAAACCCGCAAGGCGCTGGGCGAGTTCTACACGCCGCCCGCCGTGGTGAACTTCATCCTAGATGAGGTCGGGTACACCGGGCGGCGGCAGGAGCGGCTGCTCGACCCGGCGACCGGCAGCGGCACCTTTCTGATCGGGGCGCTGAGGCGTTACCTGGGCGCCAACCAGGACGCAGACCCGGTGGAGACTCTGCGGGGGCTGACCGAGGATTACGCTCTGGTAGCCTTTGACATCAATCCCTTCGCGGTCATCATGGCGCAGGTCAACTTCGCGGCGCTGCTGGTCCCGCTGTATGCCCGCGCCGCGAAACAGGACCCGGATTTCGTGCTGCGACGGCTGCCCGTCATCCGCACCGACTCGCTGCGGCAGGAGAACTTGGAGGGCGAAGCCCTGACGCAGGGCAGCCAGAAAGGTCAGAGCATGTACGGCCTGGATTTCGGCAGCACCACCATCACCGCGCAGATCGAGCTGCCTATCCGCACAGGCAAGAAGACCGGGCACACGGTCCACCTGACCTTTCCCCAAGTCGAGGAAGCCAAGCGCCGGGGCGTGGTGGACAACGAGCGCGAGTGGCTCCGCGCCCTGCAAGCCGTGTTCGCCGCCGTGGAACTGCGGTCTCAGGCCTTCGACCGCAAGCAACCCCTCCCCGACCTCAGCGCGAACATCCGGTCCTTTCTGGCACGCGGTCAGGGCTCGGAACGGCGCCTGCAAGAACAGGCCGAGTATCTGACGCCCTACGCCGGGGAAGTCTGGAAGACGCTGCTGGAACTCAAGGAAAAGCACGGCGACGGGCGTTTCCTCAAGACCCTGGAAGACCTGATGCTGGGCCTGGTTCTCAAGCATTACCTGAAATACGACTACGTGGTGGGCAACCCGCCCTATGTCCGCATCCAGAACCTTCCCGAGAACCTGCGCCGCTACTGGGAAACCATGTACGTCTGGACAAGCGGCAATTTCGACATCTACATCCCCTTCATCGAGCGTGCCCTGCTGGGCCGCCAGGGCGAGGAAGCGCACGGCTGGCTCAAACCCGGCGGCAAGCTCACGTACATCCTCCCCAACCGCTTCATGAATGCCGGGTACGCCGGGCTGCTGCGCTCGAACCTGCCCCGCGTGGCGCACCTGCGTTCGCTGCTGAACATGGGCGCGGCGACCTTTCAGCCCCCACACGAGGACCACGCTAGCAAGCTGTTCAAGGAGGCGCTGGTCTACCCTGCCGTCCTGAGTCTCCAGAAACGGGCGAGCACCCCCGCCACGCCCGAACCCTCCGCCGCTTTTCCCGCCGTGCGTCTGGTCCCACGTACCCTGCCCATCAATCCCGCCGATGCCCTGCGGCAAATCCGGGACGCCTACGCCGACCTCCGCGCCGGAAAGCCCGCCGACCTGGGCGAATTGGGCGACGCGTTGAGCGTGCCGCCGCCCCGCGCAGGCGAACTGGAGGCGGGCCGCCGCGATTTTACCCCTGCGGGCTGGTTCCTGATGCCGCCGGAGGAACGCGCCGTCTTCGAGAAACTAGACGCCGTGGGACAGCAGGTAGACCCGGAAGTTCAGATGGCGCGGCAAGCCGCCACCCTGGCCGCCTTTGACCAGGAAGCCCAAACCAGGGGGACCGTCGCGGCACCTGCTGCCGAAGTCAACGCCCTGCAACCCCACCGCCGCCTGAAAACGTATACCTCGACCGTCAGCGGCGGCTTTGCAGGGATTCAAACCAGTGCGGACAACATCATGGTGTTGCGGGAGATCGCCAGAAACGCTGACGGTTCTCTCCTGACCCTCCAGCCGCGCGGTGGCGGCGGACCCGTCACCATCGAAAAGGACGCCCTGCGGCCCTTCCTGTTCGGCAAGGACGTGGAACGCTGGCATGTGGACTGGCAGGGCTGGTGGGTGGTCTTTCCGTACCTGGAAACCGAGACGGGCTTCCGGCTGATCCCCACGGCCCGCTACCGCGATCACGTCACGACCCCCAGGGGCAAGGGCGAGGGCCGCCGCGTCTTCGGCAGCTATCCCGCCGACTTTCCCAATCTGGAAGCTGCTTATCCGCACCTGTGGGCCTACCTGAACACCCACGAAGCGGCACTCCGTGGCCGGGAAAATGGAAAGTACAAGGTGGGCAAGGATGACGAATGGCGGTGGTATGACTTGGCCCGGCCTCAGAGTTTGGAGGCGTCTTCCGGGAGGAAAATCGTGATGCAACTTTTGGGGAGATCGACCCAGGGTGCTTCCGACACGATGGGGAGATTTTTCCAAGCTGGCGGAAAAGGGGGTGGGGCTTACGGCGTCCAATTGTCGGACGACGCTTTGACCAACTATTTCGCTACCTTGCTTTCTAGCCATCCAGCCGATTTCTTTATCAAGTCATCGGGCATCGTCTACAGCGGAGGGTACTACTCTTACGCCGACGCATACATCCGCAATCTTCCCATCCCCGCGTCCACCCCAGCCCAACGTGACCAACTTTCCCGTTTGGCACGGGAGCTCACGGCCTGTACGGGGGAACTGCGGCGGCTGGAAGCGCAGGCGCGGGCCTTTCCCGACAGCGTGAGCGAAGAGAGGCGGGCGGCGGGCACTCTGCCCGAGCTGGACGCGCTGGGCGGAATGGCGCAGGCGGCGGGGCTGGCGCAGAAGCTGGAGGCAAGTAAGGTGCAGGACATGGACGGGGGGCTGCTGGGCAAGCCCGGCGAAGTCACCCTGAAGATTGGAAAAGGCACGCTGACGCTGGGAACCGAACACGCCCGGCTGGTCCGCGAGGTTCTGGCCGAACGGCGCAGCCTGGGGCGGGACGAACTGCTGGCCTTGCGCGTGCCGGAACGGACGGCGGATGTGCGGGCTTATCTCGACACGCTGGCGGGGTGGCGAACACGCATGGCCGAATTGCGCGGCGAGATCGAGACGCGTGAGGCTGAACTGAATGACGTGGTATACGGACTTTACGGCCTGAACGCGGACGAGCGGGCCGTGGTCGAACGGTTTTTGGAGCGGTTCTGATGCTGCCTGTGATGGACCTCAACGCCGACCTGGGCGAAGGCAGCCCGCACGAGGCGGCGGTCATGCCCTTCGTCACCAGCGCCAACATCGCCTGCGGGGGCCACGCGGGGGACGCGGAGACGATGCGCGGCAGCCTGCGCCTCGCCGCGCGGCACGGGGTGGCGGCGGGGGCGCACCCCGGCTTTCCCGACCGCGAGGGTTTCGGGCGGCGGGAGATGCACTTCTCGCCCCAGGAGGTCACGGCCTTCGTGCGCGAGCAGATCGAGACGCTGAAGGCGGTCGCGGCGCGGGAGGGGGTGCGGCTGGCGCACGTCAAGCCCCACGGGATGCTCTACAACATGGCCGTGCGCGACGCGGCGCTGGCGGGCGCGATTGCGCGGGCGGCGGCAGATTCGGGCATTCCGCTGTATTTCGGGCTGGCGGGGGAAGGCAGCGTGATGCTGCGCGAGGCGGCGGCCCTGGGGCTGACACCGGTGGGCGAGGCCTTCGCGGACCGGGGCTACGCGCCGGACGGCTCGCTGTGGCCGCGCGGTCAGGCGGGGGCGCTGCTGCCCCACGCCGAGGCCGTCGCGCAGGGCGTGCGGGTGGCACGGGAGGGCGTGGTGACCGCCGTCACGGGTGAGGCGGTGCGGGTGCCCGCCCGGACCCTCTGCCTGCATGGGGACGGGGCGGAGGCGGCGGAGTTGGCCCGCGACCTGCGCCGAGCATTGGAAGCGGCGGGGGTCCGGGTGGCAGCGCCCACCCAGGGTTAACGCCAGCCTGCCCCCGGCACCGGGGGCCGCAACGCCGCGTACAGCTCGGCGGCATAGCGGTCGGTCATGCCGGAAACGTAGTCGCATACAGCGCGGGGCAACCCACCCTCCTCGGCGCGAGCCCGCACGCCGGGGGGCAGCATGGAGGGCCGCTCCAGCAGCGCCGTGAACAGGCCCGTCAGCAGCCGGGTGCCCTGCTCGACCTGCATCTCTACCCGCCAATGACGGTAGAGCCGCGAGCGCAGGAATTCGCCCGTCTCACGCAGCCGCACTCGCATCTCGGGGCTGTAGGTGACCAGGCGCTCCGGCAGCGCCCGCACCGCCTCCGGGGTCCGCACGCCGCTCTCCACGATGGCCGCGTGGGTCGCCCGTGTCAGGTCGTCGATCAGCCAGCCCAGCAGTTCGCGGTGCAAGGTGCGGCGGTCGCGCTCGGTGAGGGAGGGGGAAGCGGGGGGCACGCGCCGGAGCAGCTCGGCCCACAGCGGCAGTTCCGTCAACTCCTCGGCCGTGATCAGGCCGCTGCGCAGGCCATCGTCGAGGTCGTGGGCGGTGTAGGCGAGCGCGTCGGCGGCGTCCACGAGCTGCGCTTCCAGGCTGGGCGGTCCCAGTCCCGCCCGGCTGTGCTTGTTCAGGCCGTCGAGGGTATCGCGGGTGAGGTTCAGGCCCCGGAAGTCCGGGTAACGGTCTTCGAGCACGGTCACGATGCGGCAGGCCTGCGAGTTGTGGTCAAACGTGTTGTCGGGAGCGGCTCCGTGCCCCTCCATCAGTGCGTTCAGCGCCCGCTCGCCCGCGTGCCCGAAGGGAGGGTGCCCGAGGTCGTGCGCGAGGGCGATGGCTTCCGCCAGCGTCTCGTTCAGCCCCAGGGTCAGGGCCACCGAGCGGGCGACCTGTGAGACCTCCAGGGTGTGGGTCAGCCGGGTGCGGTAGTGGTCGCCCTGCCCCCCGCTGAGCGACACGTTGACGAAGACCTGCGTCTTGTATTCCAGCCGCCGAAAAGCGGTCGTGTGCAGGATGCGGTCGCGGTCCTTCTGAAAGGCGGTCCGGGTCTCGCTCTCGGGTTCGGGAAAGGCGCGGCCCCGCGCGGCGCGGCTGAGGGTGGCGTACGGCGCGAGGGTCGCCGCCTCGCGGGCCTCCAGGTCGGCGCGGGTGAACATGGGGGGATTGTGGCAGAGCGGGCGGGGCCACGTGCGCCCCCTCCCCAACGGGAGGTACCCGGCCGGGGCCGCCGTCCGGCATACTCGGGGGCGAGCCGGGACCCCTGCCTGGCCTGACCCCCGACCGGGACCCCCCCCATGACCCCCTTTTCTCCCTCCAGACGGCTGCCGCGCCCGCCCGGACGCGGCGCCTCTTGCCGCCTGCGCGGGCGGCGGGACCGGGCGTGAACGACGCCCTCGCGTCCTCCTTCGCGGCGTGGCTGATGGGGTCGGCGTTCGCCGCGCTGCTCACGGCGCGGTTCGCGTGGCGGCGGCGGCAGGCACCGGGGGCCACCCCCCTGGCCCTGCTGCTGCTCTCGCTCGCGGTGTGGACGCTGACCTACGCCCTGCACTGGCTGAACGTGCCGCCCGGCGCGGTGTTCTGGCTGGACGCCACCTTCTTCGGGGTGGTGGGGGCGCCCGTATTTGTGTGGCTGCTCACCCGCGAGTTCACCCAGCCGGGCCGCCCGCTGCGGCCACTGGAATGGGCCACGCTGCTCGCGGTGCCGGGGGTGACCTGGGGCCTGCTGCTGCTCGGCGACCCCGGCGGCGTGCTGTTCGGGGCCGGGGCCACGCAGGACGCGCACACCCGGCTGGCCGGGGGACCGTGGTTCCGGGTGGTCGTGCTGCACGGCTACGCGCTGATGGCCCTGAGTGCGCTCGCGCTGGGGCAGTTCTGGCGCCGCACGTCCGGGGTCTATCGGCGGCAGGCCGGGGTCCTGCTCGCGGGGCTGTGCGTCCCCTGGGTCGTCAATTTCGTGAGCGTGCTGGGGGGGCGGCCCTTTCCGGATTTCGACCTCACGCCCATGCTGTTCATGGCGACGGCGCTGGTCTTTCTGTGGGGACTGCTGGGCTTCCGGCTCTTCGACCTCGTGCCGGTGGCGCGGCACCTCCTCGTCGAGCAGATGGGTGAGGGCGTGGTGGTGCTTGACGCGCAGGAGCGGGTGGTGGACCTCAACCGGGCCGCCCGGCGCCTCGCGGACTCCACGCGGCCCTCCCCCATCGGGCGCCCCGCCGCCGAGGTCTTCGAGCACTGGAGTGCGGCCCTGGCCTCCCGCGGGGGGCTGGACGAGGGCGCGACCGAGCTGACCGTGGACGGCCGCGCCCTGGAGGTGCGCGTCTCGCACCTGCGCGACGGGCGGGGGCGCTCGCAGGGGCAGGTGGTGGTCTGGCGCGACGTGACCCGGCAGCGGCGGGCCGAGGCCGCGCTGCGTCAGGCGCATGAGCAGTTGCAGGTGCGCCTGACCGAGATCGAGCGCCTGCAAGCCGAGCTGCGCGAGCAGAGCGTGCGTGACCCCCTCACCGGGCTGCACAACCGCCGCTACCTCAGCGGGGCGCTCGAAGCCTTGCGGGGCCAGCCGTTCAGCGTGGTGCTGCTGGACATCGACCACTTCAAGGGGGTCAACGACTCGCTGGGGCACGCGGGCGGAGACGCGGTGCTGCGGGCGGTGGCGGATCACCTCGCGGGGGCCGTGGCGCCCGGCGAGACGGTCTGCCGCTACGGGGGCGAGGAATTCGTGGTGCTGCTGCCGGGCCTGAGGACGGACGCCGCCCTCGCGCGGGCCGAGGGCTGGCGGCAGGCGGTCGCGGCGCGGGGGGTCGCCGTGGACGGCGGGCGGGTCCCCGTCACCGTGTCGCTGGGGCTCGCCGGAGCACCCGACCACGGCACCGACCCCGACCGGGTGCTGCTCGCCGCCGACCGGGCGCTCTACGCGGCGAAGGAGGGAGGCCGCAACCAGTGCCGGGTGGCCCCCGCGCCGGACAGTCTGCCCGCCGAGGTGACGCTGGAACCGCTGCCGTGACGGTGCAGCGGGAGGCGAGTGGGAGGTCGTGCGGCCTTACGGTTGACGAAAGTGGCGGATGGTCAAGCGGTGGAGGCGAAAGCCTGCCTCCTCGTACAGCGTGGGCGCGTGCTGGTCATGATCGTCGTTGACGTACAGGTGAACTTCGCTTGCCCCGGCTTCCCGAAGTTGCCCCAGTGCCAGCTCGGTCAGAGCGCGGCCCAGTCCCCGCCGACGAAAGTCCGGGTGCACCGCGAGTTCCCAGAGCCAGGAAAAGCCGCCGTGGGCGGAGGTTAGCGCGTAGCCCGCCAGCTTGCCGTCCACTCTCAGGCCGAGAGCAGGAAAGATCTCCGGGTCGGTGCGCCACCCGGCCAGCTTGCGAACCCCTCTGAACGTCAGATCATGCAGGGCTTCAACTTCGTCGTGGCTAGGCTGAACGAGGTCGGCATCCGGTGGAAGGACGGGCACGCCCACCCCGGCCAGATCACGGTGAACCATGCGGCGCTGCGTGCGCCCAGGGCGGAAGCCATGCGAGGCCAGCAGTTGCGCTTCCCACGTCCGTTCACCCGGCAGAGGACACTCCACCCGCAGGCCCGCCAAGCGTTCCAGCGCGGCCCGCACCAGGGCGTCAGCATCGGGCGCGTCCGCATAGGGGAAGTCCAGAAAGCCGTACCCGCTCGCCCTGTCCGCATACAGGCAGGCAGCGGCGTGGCCTCCCAGCAGCAGGTATTCCATTCCGTCCTCGGTGATGGCCGACTCGACCCCCTCCGGCGACTCTGGGGAAAAGTCGGGCCAGTCTGCCCGTGCCCGGTCGTGCAGGTGGGCGAGGAGCGCGGCGTCCTGCGCGGTCGCGGAGCGAATCATGGTCGCACCCTAACCCTCCGGCCCAGGTCGACCCATCGGCCAAACGGCGCATCCTCCGTGCTCTAGAGTGCCCCCCATGAACGAGGGTGGGGCGGGGAGCGGGGACACGCAGGTCATCTACGACGGCCATATCGTGCGGCTGGAGAAGCTGGAGGGCAAATGGGAGGTCATCCGGCACGCCGACGCGGTGGCGGTGCTGGCGCTGAATGACCGGGGCGAGATGCTGCTGGTGCGCCAACTCCGGCGGGCCATCGGCGGGGTGACCCTCGAAGCCCCGGCGGGCCTGATCGACGAGGGCGAGACGCCCGAGCAGGCCGCCCGCCGCGAGTTGCAGGAGGAGGTGGGCCTCGATGGCGAGATGACCCTGCTGACCCGCTTCTACTCCAGCCCCGGCTTCTGCGACGAGCTGCTGTACGTGTTCGCCGCCGAGAACCTGCGCGAGAGCAGGCTCCCCCACGACGAGGACGAGGAGATCGAGGTCGTATGGATGGCGCCGGGCGCGGTCTTGGACGGCCTGAGGGACGGCACCCTGCACGGCAGCGCGAGCACGGTGGCGGCGGCCCTCTACGGCCTTCAACGCCTCGCGGAGCGGCGCTCATGAAAACCTACGTCTCCCCCAGTGGGCGCCCCGACACCGAGACGGTGGTGGCGGTCGGCTCCTTCGACGGGGTGCATCTGGGGCACCAGGCCCTGCTCGCGCAGCTCAAGGAGCGGGGGCGGGTGCACCGGGTCCCCACGGTGGTCTACACCTTTGACCCGCCCACCCGCGTGCTGACCCAGGGGGTCGAGTTCCTGTCCACGCTCCCCGAAAAGCTCGCGCTGCTGGCCCGCTACGGCATCGACGAGACCATCGCCGTGCCTTTTACCCGCGAGTTCGCCGCCCGGCCCAAGGACGCCTTTCTGGAGGACCTGCGGGCGCTGCGGCCCCGCTCGCTCGTGGTGGGCGAGGACTTTCACTTCGGGCGCGGGCGGGCGGGGGGCGTCGATGACCTGCGCGGGGTCACCCGCGACGTGGTGACGGTGCCCATGCACCAGCTCGGCGGCGATGACATCAAGAGCACCCGCATCCGCGAGTACCTGCGCGGGGGCGACGTGGAGGGTGCCCGCCGCCTGCTGGGTCGCCACTACGATGCGCAGGGGGTGGTGGTCCCCGGCGACAAACTCGGCCGTCAGCTCGGCTGGCCCACCGCCAACATTCAGGTGCCGGAGGGCAAGGCGCTCCCCCTCGGCGTCTACGCGGTCATCGCCATCACCGAGCGCGGACCAGGCAATCAGCAGCGCCATCACGGGGTTGCCAACGTGGGCTTCCGCCCCACCGTGAATGGGACCGAGCGCCGTTTCGAGGTGCATTTCCTCGATTTCAACGGGAACCTCTACGGCGAGGAGGTGGGCGTCAAGTTCTTCGCCCGATTGCGCGGGGAACAGAAGTTCAGCGGCCTGGACGAACTGAAGGCGCAGATTCAGCGGGATGCCCAGGCGGCGCGGGAGGCGCTGCGGGACGTGGAGTAGAGCCGGTGGCCCGTGGAGGCCGCAGCCAGAAGTTCGAGCTTCCGCATCCCCCGCCAGAGCGCAGATCAGGGCCTGCCAGGAAGCGCCTCGGCCAGGAGGGAGAAGTTGGTGACCCGCCACTCGCCCCAGCCGTCGGCGATATTGGCTTCTCCGCTGCCGCTGTAGAGCCGGGTGGGGTAGCCCAGTCTCAGGTCGTACTCGGCCTCTACAACTGGGCAGGGCTGGCGACGAACCAGAATGAGGGTCTGCGCGATCTGCTCAAAGCGGTCCTCCACCGTGGCGGGGGCCAGCGGAGGCGGTGAGCCGCCGTCCGTGACCAGCGGGAGGACCTCCCGCACCGCGCCGCCCCCGACGGCCACCCGCACGGGCGGGAACATCACCGGGGCAGCCACCTGCTCGAAGTCATACCAGTAGGTGGGAGGCCGCGCTCCAGCCCACCGCGCCCGCGCCGCCGCCAGTTCCCGCTCCAATGCGGCGAAGTCGGGCCGCACGTAGCCGGGAGCGCACACCACCTGCCGGGAAGGCGGCGCTCCCCCGCCCCCCGCCTGGGCCGCACCCGCCACGATCAGCAGCCCGGCCACGGTTCCCAGCATCCCCCGGCGCAGAAGTGTCATGCGGTCAGCATAGGCACTGGGGACGCCGGGCGTACCCTGACCCCATGAGCCTTCCTCCCGCCCTCGACCTCGGCTACTCCTTCTGTCCCAACGACACTTTCATCTTCTACGCGCTGCACGCGGGCCGGGTCCCGGCGCCGCTGCCGGTGCGCGAGCGGCTCGAAGACGTGCAGACCCTCAACGAGTGGGCGCGGGAGGGCCGCCTCCCCGTCACCAAGATCAGCTACCGCGCCTACTTCGAGGTGATGGACCGCTACGTCGCCCTCCGCGCGGGCGGGGCGCTGGGGCGCGGCGTGGGGCCGCTGGTGGTGGCGCGGGAGGAACTGGGGGACCTCAACGGCAGACGGGTCGCCTCGCCGGGCAACCTCACGACCGCCGACCTGTTGCTGCGGCTGGCTTACCCAGAGGTGCAGCTCACGCCGATGCGCTACGACGAGGTCATGCCCGCCGTGGCGCGGGGCGAGTACGATGCCGGGCTGATCATCCACGAGTCGCGCTTCACGTACCCGCAGCATGGGCTGGTCAAGTTGATGGACCTCGGCGCGTGGTGGGAGGGCGAGACGGGATTGCCGTTGCCCCTGGGCGCGATCTTGGTGCGGCGCGACCTGCCGCTGGAGGTGCAGCGCGGCCTGAACGCGGCGGTGCGGGAGAGCCTGGAGTACGCCTACGCGCACCCGGCCGAACCCAAGGCCTATATCCGGGAGCACGCGCTGGAGATGGGCGACGACGTGATGCAGGCGCACATCGACCTGTATGTGAACGACTTTTCGCGCGACGTGGGCGAGGAAGGCGAGCGGGCCGTGCGCGAGTTGTACCGCCGGGCGGTGGCGGTGGGGGCGGCGCGGCCCTCGAACCTTCCCCTTTTCGTGCAGGAATGAGGGCCGCCCGCCCGGCGTTTAGGCGACGCTACGCCCCCTCTCAGAAGGTGTGCTGAGGGGGAATTCCCACGTCGGCCCGCATGTGACCTTGGTGAGCGGAGGACACCCATGCACAAGCCCATGCTCGCTGCCCTGACGGTCGCGCTCGGAACCCTGGGGGCGGCCCTGGCCCAGGGGTCGGCCTCGCCCACCGGCCCCGGCCCCGCCCAGACGACGATTCCCACCCCGCGCCCGCTGCCCGCCCCCGAGCCGCCCGTCACCGTGACGGCCACCCGCAACGAGCCCCGCGCCCTGGGCTTCACACCCGACAAGCTCGCCCGGCTGAAGGTTCCGGCGGGCTTCCAGATCAAGGTGATGGCGACGAACCTCGGCAACGCGCGGATGATGCACGTGATGCCCGACGGCGGCATTTACCTGACGCGGCGGGGACAGAACGACATCTGGTACCTCAAGGATGTCAACAAGGACGGCCTCTTCGACGCGGGCGAGCGCCGCATGGTCGCGCAGAACCTCAAGCTGGTGCATGGGCTGGACGTACGGCAGGGCAAGCTCTACGCGGTGGGCGAGAAGACCATCTGGGTGATGGACATGAGCCGCGACGGGGGCCTCAGCGTGCCGCGCGTCTTCGCCGACGGCTTTCCCGACGCCGGGCAGCACCCCGCCCGCAGCCTGAAGTGGGGGCCGGACGGCTACCTCTACGCCTCCTTCGGCTCCACCAACAACGACGCCCCCACCCAGAACCCGGAGGAGGCGACCATCCTCCGTATCCGTCCCGACGGGCAGTGGCGCGAGGTGTACGCGCGGGGGCTGCGCCACACCGTCGGCTTCGGGTGGCACCCGGTCACGGGGACGATGTACGGCCTGGACATGAGCATGGACTGGCACGGCGACGACCTCCCGCCCGAGGAGCTGAACGTCATCCAGCGTGGGCGCAACTACGGCTGGCCCTTCTGCTACGCCGACCGCCGCCCCGACCCCTACACCAACACCAGCCAGATTCCCGGCAAGATCACCAAGGCCGAGTACTGCGACCTGACCCAGGGCAGCCTGCTGACGTACACGGCGCACGCCTCGCCCATCGCCCTGAACTTCTACACGGCGACCCAGTTCCCCGCCGAGTACCGCAATGACGCCTTCGTCGCCTTCCGGGGCTCGTGGAACCGCTCGGCCCCCAGTGGCTACGAGATCGGCCGCATCAACTTCGACGCGCAGAACCGGCCCACCGCCATCGAACCCTTCGTGACCGGCTTCGTGTACGAGGAAGGCGGAGAGTGGAAGCAGTTCGGGCGCGTGGCGGGCGTGGCGACCTACACGGACGGCAGCCTGCTCTTCACCGACGACCAGAGCGGCGTGATCTACCGCGTGCTGTACACGGGAGGCCAGTGATGAAGCTCCAGACCAAGCGGCTCCTGACCCTGGGCGCCCTCGCGTTGGGCGCGGCAGTGGCGGGCGGGGCGGGCGCCCCCATGACGATGGCCCCGGCGAGCATGCCCCTCAGCGCGACCGCCGCCTTGCGTGACCCCGCCGGGCAGGTGCTGGGCACCGCCCGCTTCGTCCAGCAGGGGATGGGCGTGCAGGTCACCGTGGAGGTGCGCGGCCTGACGCCGGGCCAGCACGGGATGCACGTCCACGAGTACGGGCGCTGCACCCCCGGCGTGGACGAGGCGACGAACACCACCGTCCCCTTCGGTGGGGCGGGCGGGCACTTCGACCCCGGCATGAGCAAGAACCACGACGACCCGCAGGCCCCCAACAAGTACGGCCACGGCGGCGACGCCCCGATGCTGAACGTGGGCGCCGACGGGGTGGGCCGCGCGAGCTTCACGACCAACAAGTTCAGCCTGACGGGGATGAACGGGGCGCTGAACCGCACCCTGGTCATTCACGCCCGCCCCGACGACTACAAGTCCGACCCGGCGGGCATGTCCGGAGCGCGGGAACGCTGCGGCGTGATCACGCGCGACAATTTCACGGCGACCGACTACACCCTGCCCGGCGCCCAGGACTTCCCCGAGGGCGTGGCCTACGATGCCCGCCGGGGCGTGATCTACACCGGCAGCGCCGTGAACGGCACGATCTACGCGATCAACGCCGCGACCGGAGCCGTCAGCAAGTTCCAGGAAGGCGGGGCGCTGGGGCGTCAGGCCGCGCTGGGCTTGAAGGTGGACGCGCAGGGCCGCCTGTGGATCGCGGGCGGGGCGCAGGGCACGGTGAGCATCCTCACGCCCGACGGCATGACGCTGAAGGTGCTGGAGACGCCGAAGTCGCCCAACCCCTTCGTCAACGACCTCACGCCCGCCCCCGACGGCAACGTGTACGTCACCGACTCCAACCGCCCGGTGATCTTCCGGGTCGACCGCAACCTGAACCTCACGGCGTGGCTGAACCTCGCCGGGACGCCCATCAAGTACGGCCCCGGCGTGAACCTCAACGGCATCGTCCCCACCCCCGACGGGCGCTCACTGCTGGCGGTGCAGACGAACACGGGTGAGCTGTGGCGCATCGACCTGCGGACGAAGGCCGTGCGCCGGGTGATGACGGGCCTCATGAATGGCGACGGCCTGCTGCTGGACGGCCGGACCCTCTACGTCACGCGCAATAAGGATCAGGTCGTGAGCAAGGTCAGCCTCTCGGCGGACTACGGCACGGGTCAAATGGTCGCGGAGGAACCCCTGCGCGGCCTTCGCTTCCCGGCGACGCTGGCGATGGTCGGGGGTGACCTCGTGGTGACGCAGGCGCAGCTTGACCGCAACATGGCGGGGATTCCGCCCGAGACGCCGTTCCGGTTGACGCGCTTCGGCAAGTTCTAAGGGTCGGCAGAGCACCGGGGGAGGCCGCGCGGTCTCCCCTCTTTCCTTTGTAAGACTCCCGACGCAACGCCCCTCCTACGCTGGCGGGCGTGACCCAGCCTCCCCCCGAAACGCCCGCCCCTGCCCTGGACGTGCGCGGCCTGCACAAGCGGTACGGACGCCACAGCGTCCTGCACGACATTGACCTCGCGGTGACTCCCGGCGAGGTCTACGCGCTGACCGGTCCCAACGGTGCGGGCAAGAGCACCCTGATTCGCACGGTGACGGGGCTGGCCTTTCCGACCTCGGGGACGGTGCGGCTCTGCGGGCGCGACGTGCACCACGACGGCCCGCGGGCTCGCGCCGCGCTGGGGGCAGTGGTGGAGGCCCCGGCCCGCTTCCACCCCGAGTTCACCGGCACCCAGAACCTGCGGATGCACGCGGGCCTCGCGGCGATGGCGCCGGGGGCCGAGCGGCCGGACATGGCCCGCATCCGCGAGGTGCTCGCGCTGCTGGAACTCACCCGCATGGCCGACCGCCGGGTCGGGGAGTACTCGCTGGGGCAGCGGCAACGGCTGGGGGTGGCGAGCGCGATTCTGGCCCGGCCCCGCGTGCTGATCCTCGACGAGCCGACAAGCGGGCTGGACGCGCT
Source organism: Deinococcus sp. NW-56 (assembly GCF_002953415.1). Lineage (NCBI taxonomy): Bacteria > Thermotogati > Deinococcota > Deinococci > Deinococcales > Deinococcaceae > Deinococcus > Deinococcus sp. NW-56. The sequence continues at coordinate 2,086,636 of NZ_CP026516.1, forward strand.
GGGCATCGGCCTGATCCACCGCATCGTGACCGACCTGGCGGCGGACGGCTGCGCGGTCCTGCTGAGCACCCACCACCTGCGCGAGATCGCCACCTACGCGCACCGGGTCGGCATCCTGACGGGCGGGCGGCTGGTGGACACGGTGGACCTGCGCTCAAGGCAGGCGGCCTACCGCTTCCGGGTGGGGGACCCCGCTGGGGCCGCCGAGTGGCTGCGGCGCCTCCCGTTCGTCAGTGGAGTGGGCACCCGCACGCCCTACGCGCTGGCGCACCTCGGGGACGACGCGCGGGTGCCCGACGCGCTCGCGCACTTGAGCCAGGGCGGATTCCGGGTGCTGGAGGCCGCCCCCGACCACTTCGACCTGTACGAGTACTACCGCGAACGGGTGGAGGTGGCGGTATGAGACGCATTCCGTCTGTTCCGTGTCCAATCCGGGAAAACACCGGACTGGACATTCCACGCCCGGAACGCGCCCTGCTCCTTCTCCCTTCGGTCGGATTTCATCCTGCCGGGGGCAGGATTTCATCGGAGTGGCTATGACCCTCTTCGCGCTGGAACTTCGCAAGCTGCTCAGGCGGCGCAGCGCCCGGCTGGGGCTGCTGGTGTGCTTCCTTCTGCCGCTGCTGTGGCCCTGGGCGCCCCGCGTGGAGGCCCTCTTCGGGGTCGAACTCGTCAGCGGGTGGCAGCTTCCGGCGGTCAGCCTGGGCGTGCTGGTGCAGTTTCTGCTGCCCCTCTTTATCGCGGTGACGTGCGCGGAACTCATCGGGTCGGAGGTCAGCGGGGGCACGCTCGCGCCGCTGCTGCTGCGGCCGGTCAACCGCACCCGCGTGCTGACGGGCAAGCTGCTTGTCGCGCTGCTCTACCCGCTGCTGCTGGTGCTGGCGACGGTGACGGGGTCGCTGCTCGCGGGCCTCTTCCTGGGGCTGGGGCCGTTCACCGGGGGGACCGGGCTGGGGCCGGGGTTCTTTCAGGGTGTGGGAACGCTGACGCCGGGGCAGGCGCTGGGGCAGGTGTTCCGCGCCTCGCTCCTGGCCGCGATCATGCTGCTGCCCGTCGCCAGCCTCGCGGTGCTGTTCGGGGTGCTGTACCTCAACACCGCCGCCGCCGCGCTCGCCACGCTGGCGACCCTGAACATCCTGCGCCTGTTCGCCGTCTTTCCCGAGTGGGTGCAGCGGCTGCTGCCCACCACCCACTTCGACCTGTACGCCCGGCAGACGGACGTGGCCTCGGGGCTGATCCTGCTGCTGATCTATACGGCGGGCTTCGGGGTGCTGGCGGCGCTGGCGTTCGAGCGGCGGGACGTGTAGGACACAACAGACGGAGCGGGGGAGCTGGCACGCACGCAGCTCCCCCGCTCCATTCGGCTTTATCCCACGCTCTTGACGGTGTACCGGAGCTGCCGCTCGCCCTGCGTGACCTCGAAGCTCTCCCCCACCCGGCGGCCCATCAGCGCCTGCCCGACCGGGCTGTCCTCGCTGACCTGGGTGGCGCCTTCCGCGAGCGCGTCCACCTCGACGGCGCTCACGAGGCGCACCTCCAATTCGCGGTCATGCTCGTCGTCGCGCAGGACCACCAGGGAGCCGAGGGTAATCTGCCCATCCTGTTCGGGCGTGCCCTCCACGATGACGGCGCGGGCCAGCACGTCCTCCAGCTCCAGAATGCGGGCCTCCATGCTGGGCAGGTCAATCTGGGCGGTTTCGAGGTTGCGGTCTTCAAGGTCCATCGCGTCGTCACGGGCGGCGGCGATCTGGGCGATGGCGTCATCACGGCGCTGGCGTTCCTTGTCGAGCGTCTCCTGCAGGCGCTGGTGGCCTTCCGCCGTCATCTGCACTTCTTCTGCCATAACTCCTCCTGTGGTCTTTCGCGGGGGTCTCGCGGGGGCGCGGCGGCCTCCGGTCAGAGGGCCACTGTAGGGAGCGTGGCGCCGGGCGCGGTGACAGGCGGCTTAAGACACCGCCGGGACACATGCGCCAACGCGCGTTTCTGAATTCCTCACCGGACGGGGCCGGGCGTGGCCTGTAATCGGGGCAGCGCGGCCCGCCCCCATCAGGGAAGCAGGCCCACAGGAGGAAGCCCATGACCGATCCCAATGCCCCCATCAACCGCGACCCGTCCATCGCCGACGAGCCGACCGACCCCGTGCAGGAAGACCGCACCGTCACCGCCGAGGAATTCGAGCAGGACGACCGCGAGCCGACTGACGCCGAGTTGCGGCCCGTGGGCGGCGCGAGCATCACGGGCGCCGACACGATGGACTACTCGCTGCCCGAGGACGACGACCCCGCCAACCAGGACGCCCAGGCCAACGCCGACCAGATTCGCGACGTGGCCGAGGTCGAGGCCGACTTCCCCGTCTCCGGCGAGGTGTCGGGCGGGCGCGTGGGCGAGGGCAGCAGCGACGCGCTGGCCGGAGCGGGCGTGGTGTACGACGACGGCATCGACCCGGACATCCGCACCGAGATGATGGACAACGCGGCGGCCTACGGCACCGACTTCGTGCCCAACAACGTGAACGACGAGCCCGCCTTCGACGACGGGGTGCCCGGCAGCTTTTCGGATTTCAGCGTGATCAGCACCGACAACACCGAGGGCACCACCCGCCTCGCGGACCCCAGCCAGGACGCGGGCGGCGAGGTCAAGGGCGCCCGCGTCGCCGGGTCCGGCGGCATCGACGGCGGCCCGCCCCGCACCCGGCCGCTGCCGGGCACCGAGGAAGACGCCGACGCGTAAGCCGTTGGGGACAACAGCGAGGGGTGGGAGGCGCCACGTGTGCCCCCACCCCTCACCCGTTGCGCTTACTTGTTCTGCGACAGCCGGTCCAGCACCAGCTTGCTCACGCTCTTGAGGGTCTCGAACACGCCGCCGCCGTTGTGTGCGGTCGCCTCAAAGAGAATCAGTTCCTTTTTGGGGTCCACCACCGCGCGGATCATCTCGGTGGGCAGTGCTCCCTCGATGTCGCGCTTGTTGATCTGGAGGACGATGGGCACGTCACGCACGTCGATGCCGTGCTCGGCGAGGTTCTCGCGCAGGTTGCGCATGCTCTCGGCGTTGGCCCGCAGGCGGTTGGGGGACGAGTCGGCCACGAAGACGATGCCGTCCACCCCGCGCAGGATCAGCTTGCGGCTGGCATTGTAGAAGACCTGTCCTGGCACGGTGTACAGGTGAAAGCGCGTCTTGAAGCCCTGCACGGTGCCCAGGTCCAGCGGCAGGAAGTCGAAGAAGAGGGTGCGCTCGTCCTCGGTGGCAAGGCTGACCATCTCGCCGCGCAGGTGACCGGGCACCTTGGAAAAGACGTGCTTGAGGTTGGTCGTCTTGCCGGACATGCCGGGGCCGTAATAGACGATCTTGCAGTTGATCTCGCGGGCCGCGAAGTTGATGGTGCTCATGGTGTGTCTCTCCCTCCCTTCCCTTAGCCGAACAGGTCGTCAAGCAGGGCGTTGGCCCCGTTCGAGAAGTCGTCGCTGAACTGCACGGGTGGCGCGGCCTCCAACTCGGTGAGGATCGCCGCGACCTGCGCGATGGTCTTCTTGGTGTGCACCTTGACGCGGCCCAGCGGCACCGACACGTCGAAAATCAGGGTCAGCAGCGCGGAGTCGCCCACCGATTCGACGTACAGGGTGCCCTGCTCGCCCTGGTGAATCTGCTCGCTGAAGGTGCGCTCGCCCAGCATGTTCGCCAGGGCGGCGGTGGCGGCGGCGTTGGAGGCGACCAGGGTGGCGACGCTGTCGAGCGCGGGGGGCCGGGGCGCCCACAGCGCCTCCTTGTGCGAGAGCACGAAGCCCTTGCGGTCCACCAGCAGGCAGTAGCGGACGCCTGTGGCGCCCAGCAACTCTTCCAGATGCTGGTCGACCCGCTCGAACGCGTCGCCGTACAGGGCGAGAGAAGGTTCAATCATGTCCCGGCGAGTGTACGGGGGTGGTTCACACGAACTTCTGACAACGGGGACCGCTCAGCTCTCCACGCCCTGCCGGAACGCCGCCCACGTCGCGGCGTCGCGGGGCAGGCCCCCCTCCTCCGTCCAGATCCAGTAGGGCGTGTAGAGGCTGCGGGCGGTGAGGACCTCGTCGCGGAAGATCTCGGCGCTGACGCCGGTATGCAGCAGCCCGCTCGTCTCGAAGCGGCGCAGCACCCCGGAGCGGTCGTAGGGCACCCGCCGCAGCTCGGGCACCCAGCCCCCCGGCGCGGCGGTCAGCAGGAGGTACTGGGCACGGGGGTCGCCGTCCATCGGGGTTCCGGCGGCCCCGGTGTTCAGGACGAGGACCCCGCCCCGCTCGGCCCGCGCCGGGCGGTGGATGTGCGATCCGACCAGCACGCCCGCCCCGCCCGCCAGTTCGGCCACCCGCCGGGGGTCGGTGCGCTCGCTGAGGCTCTCGCGGTAGTCGGCGGGAGTACCGTGGGCGACGAGGACGGGCGGGAGGCCGGGCACCTCCAGGGTGCGGGTCATGGGCCAGTTCCCCGGCACGTCCAGCAGTCCGGCGCGGTCCAGCTCGGTCGCCGTCCAGTCGGTCGCGCCCCAGAAGGGGTCGGTGAACCAGTCGCCCGGCAACGTCTCCGAGCGCCCGTGCCACAGCCGCACGAGGTCGTCGTGGTTGCCCAGGGTAAAGGTCACGTCCTCCCGCGAGAGCAGCAGCGAGAGGGCCTCCACCGAGTCCGGCCCCCGGTTCACCACGTCGCCGTTGACGAGGACATGCTCGGCCCCCTGCGCCCGCGCGTCGGCCAGCACCGCCCGCAGCGCGTCGGCATTTCCGTGAATGTCCGCGATGACGGCGAGGCGCACGGGGGGCATTCTAGGCGAAGCTGGGCAGTGCAGCGGTCAGCGCCGCAGGACTTCCAGTGCGGCTTCCAGCACCGGGTCCCGACCCGCGAGGATGTCCGCCACCTCCGGTCCGGCGCGGAGGTTCGGCTCCACCCGCACGGGCAAGGGCACCCGGCCGTCCGGCGTGGCCCGCGCGGCGGTCAGGCGCAGCACCGAGGGTCCCGGTAGGGCGAAGTCTCGCGCGAGGGTGTTCAGCAGGCCCCGCGTGGGCAGGCCGACTACCGTGCCGCCCGCCTGCTGGCCCCAGTAGGCGAGCAGTTCGCCGCACGACGCCGTGTCCGGTGAGACAAGCAGCGCGAGGGATCCTTTCCAACGCGGCCAGGCGCGGGCGGCCTGCGCCTGCGGGGTGGTCCGCCAGTCATAAATTGCCGCCCCACTGCGGCCCACGCCGATCAGGTTGACCCGGTCTCCGGCCAGCACCTGCGCCGCCGCCAGGCACTCGTCCAGTACGCCGCCGGGGTTGTCGCGCAGGTCCACCACGAGTCCGTTCGCCCCCCGCGCCGCCGCCTGCCCCACCACCTCGCGGAAGGCGGCTCCCATCCCGACCTCGAACCATTCGGGAAGCCCGACCACGGCGACCTTCCCCTCCCAGCGCAGGGTGGGCCGTAGCCGGGGGTCCAGGGCGGCTGGGGGCGGGGCAGGGTGCATGGGGACATTCCAGAGGGGCCGGGTGTGCCCGTCTCCCAGCGCCGCGAGGACGGCACTCAAGGCGGCGCGGCCCTGAGACTCCGAGCAGCGGGCCTGCCCCGCGCAGCGCCGGACGAGGTCGGCTCTCTCCGCAGTGAGCAGGCGGTCCACCTCCCCCATCCGTGGCCCGGCGTAGTGGGCTCGCAGCAGCCGGGCGGCGGCGTCATAGAGGGCGAAGGCGTCCACGGGGGGCGGGCCGCCCGTGCCCCCCGCTCCGGCCAGCCCCAGGGTCAGCAGGCCCGGCAGGGCGAGGGCACGGCGCAGGTGGGAACGCATCGCTTCCAGGGTACGGCGCGGCGGCCCCGAACGTTCCACGATCCGCCGACGGCTGCCCAATAGCACCCCCGGCCCCTGAAGGCGGGCCGCCGGGCGCTCTATGCTCCTGCCCATGATTGACGCGCTGGTCGGAAAGACGCCGCTCGTGCAACTCGGCCGGGTGACCGAGCCGGGCATGGCGGACGTGTTCGTGAAGCTGGAGGGCCTGAATCCCGGCGGCTCCATCAAGGACCGCACCGCGCTGGGGCTGGTGACCGACGCCGAGGAGCGCGGCGTCCTGAAGCCGGGCGGCACCCTGGTCGAGCCGACGAGCGGCAACACCGGCATCGGGCTGGCGCAGGTCGCGGCGGCGCGGGGCTACCGGTTGATCCTGTGCATGCCCGCCCAGATGAGCGAGGAGCGCAAGCGCACCCTGGAAGCCTACGGCGCCCAGCTTGTGCTGACCGACCCCGAGCGCCGGATGCTCGCCGCCATCGAGGAAGCCGAGCGCATCGCCGCCGAGACCGGCGCCGTCATGCTGGGGCAGTTCTCCAACCCCGCCAACCCGCAGACCCACGAGCGCACCACCGGCCCCGAGCTGTGGGAGCAGATGGAAGGCCGGGTCGACGCCTTCGTGTACGGCTCGGGCACGGGCGGCACCATCAGCGGGGTGGGGCGCTTCCTCAAGCGGCAGGACCCCGGCATCCGGGTGATCGCCGTCGAACCCGCCCGCAGCAACGTCCTCTCGGGCGGCGAGCGCGGTGAGCACGGCTTTCAGGGCATGGGACCGGGCTTCATCCCGCCCAACCTCGACCGCTCGGTGATCGACGAGGTGATTCCCGTCTGGGAGGAGGACGCCTATCCCCTGGCCCGCCGCCTCGCCCGGGAGGAAGGCGTCTTTGTGGGCATGAGCAGCGGCGCGATGGCGTGGGCCGCGCTGGAGGTCGCCCGCCGCCTGGGACCGGGCAAGCGGGTGGCGACCATCGCCTGCGACACGGGGGCGCGGTACCTCACGACCAGCCTCTTTCACCCGGACCGGCCGGGGACGCCCAAGGGATACAAGCCGTACTCGCGTGAGCGGGTAGAGGAGTAGCTGCTAGCGGCCAGCCAAAACCGAAAAGGCCCCGGCACAGGCTGGGGCCTTTCTGCTTGCCGGGTGGCTTACCGCCTGCGGCCTCCGAACATCCCGATCAGGTCATTGAGGGCGTTGCCGTCGCCGTCGCGGTCGAGGACATTGTTCAGGGTGCCGACCATTCCGCCGAGGTTGCCCTGCTGGCCACTGCCCATCTGCCCGGTGCCGGGGTGGCCCGGCAGGCCGAAGGGATTGGGCTGGTCCTGTTCGTGGCGGTAGCCGGGAATGACCTGACCGCCGCCGAGGCCGCCGCCCATCCCGCCGCGCTGCTCGTAGCCCTGGCCGTAGCCGGGGTTCTGCTGGGGCTGTCCGCCGCCCAGCATTCCGCCGAGGCCGCCTCCCGCCGCACCGCCCCCGAGCAGGCCGCCCAGGATGCTGCCGATGTCGATGCCGCCCATGCCCCCAGCCTGACCGCCGGGAAAGCCGCCCGTCTGTCCCTGCCCCATCCCGCCCTGACGGCGGCGGCTGAGGTAGGCCAGCACGAGGGGCGCGGCCATCGAGAGCAGTTGCATGGCGAGTTGGGGGTCGATTCCGGCGCGGCGGCTCACCGCTTGCGCGGCGGCCTGCTGCTGCCCGCCGAAGACCTTGCCCAGAATCCTCTGGCCCTCGTAGGGGTCGGGGGCCTGTCCCTGCCCGAACAGGTCCAGCGCACGGCCGTCGTGCTGGTCGAGCGCCCCGGCGAGCGACTGGGCGCCCTGGGGGTCCTGGGCGTTGCGGGTCATCGCGCCGAGCAGCAGTGGAATGGCCGCTTCCATCGCCGCCTCGGTCTGCTGGGGCGAGGTACCGAGCCGCTGGCCGAGGGTGGCCTGGGCCTGGCTCATGCCGCCGAGCATGTTGAAGATGTCCATCATGGTGGTCTGCCTCCTGTGGGGGTGAGCGGTGACGTTCGCCCGCAGCCTAGGCCCCGCCCCCGGCACGGCGGGAGGGGGGGAGGTTGAGGGTTCCTTGCTCCTTGCCAGGCCCCGGTGCGCCCCTCACCAGACGGCCTGCACGCGCACCCCGAACGCCGGGCGATCCAGCCGGGTGGTCAGGGCCGCCGTGTGCGCTCCGACCCGCAGGGCCACACCCGCGTAGGGTGTCCCGTCGTAGCCCAGCGTGGCCCGCAGCGGACGGCCCTCGCCGGGGCGCAGCGGCAGGGCGTAGCTGCCCTCGGCCCGGCCCAGCCGGGTGACCACGTCGTACTCGGCCCGCACGCGCAGGTAGTCCAGCGGCAGCACCTCGGCCCCCAGGGTGAGCGACCCCGGCAGCGCCCGCGCCCAGACCTCGCCGTACCCGCCCAGCGCGAGGGCGACCGCTCCCAGTGGCCCCGCCGAGCCGTAGCCGCCCGCCACGGTGAGCGGCCCCCCCACGTGGTAGGCGAGGGTGCCCCCGCTGTAGCTCGCCCCGCCGCGCAGGAGGTTCAGGCCCAGCACCCAGCCGCCCTGCCGCCACAGGAACCGGGTGTCGCGCACGCCGCCCTCCCAGCTCAGGCTGAACGCGCCCGACCCCAGCAGCTCGTGGGCGGCGGGGTTCCACAGGGGGGGCACGGCGACCGGGGCGTCCTGGCTGCCCAGCGCCCCCAGCCCGGCCCCGGCCAGCAGGGCGGGCACCCGCAGGTCCGCGCCCAGCGGCGCACGCCAGGGCAGCAGCCAGTCGTCCCAGGGGGAAGCCAGCGGCCCCGGCAGGGCGTGGGCCTCGCCGCTCACCCCGAAGGTTCCGGCGACGGCGCAGGCATAGCCCGCCCGCGCGTGCCGCCGCACCCGCGCGTCTTGCAGGTAGAAGGGGTAGGCCAGGCAGCCCCCCGCCGGAGCGGCCCCGGCAGGCCACGCCAGCTCCCGCGTCAGGCTGGGCGGCGTCAGGTCCACCAGGGCGGCGTGGGTGCGGGTATGCGAGCCAACCTCCCAGCCTGCCCCGCGCAGCTCCTCCAGCTGCGCCGCCGTCAGGTACCCCGGCTGTCCCACCCGCTCCCAGATGGGATAGACCGTGCCCGCTACTCCCAGATCGCGCAGCACGGGAAAGGCCAGGGTGTAGACGCTCTCGAAGCCGTCGTCGAAGCGCAGGGACGCCGTCCGGGCCGAGGCGGGGAAGCGCAGGGCCTCGCTGCTCGTCACGAACAGGTAGCCCGCGGCCCGCAAGGTCTCGACCCGGCGGCGCAGCGTGGCCACGTCCAGCCCCAGCGTCACCCCGCCCCCGCCCCCGACCTGGTGGTAGACCAGCGGAAGGTGTCCGGCCTCCGCGCGGGGCAGGCAGCACACACAGACGAGGGCCAGCAGCAGGGCAAGAAGGCGCACGAGCGGTGAGTATAGGCAGCTCCTCTGTCTGGCCTATTACCCTGGAGCCGTGCCCGCTCCCCTGTCCCCCCGCTTCTTCGACCGTGACCCGGTGCGGGTCGCCCGCGAGGTGCTGGGCAGCACGCTGGTGCGGGTGCTGCCCGGTGGCGAGGTCCTCGCGGGCCGGGTCGTGGAGGCCGAGGCCTACGACTGCCCCCGCGACCCCGCCTGCACCGCCGGACGCTTCCACGCCGTCCGCACGCTGGCGATGGCGATCCCGCCGGGCCACTGGCTCTTCTGGACGGCGCACGGTCATCCCCTGCTGCAGGTCGCCTGCCGGGAGGAGGGCGTCTCGGCCAGCGTGCTGATCCGGGCGCTGGAACCGCTGGAGGGTGTCGGCCACATGCTGACCCACCGCCCCGTGACCCGCGAGCGCGACCTCACCAACGGTCCCGCCAAGCTCGTCTACGCGTTGGGGCTGAATCCCGAACAGATCGCCGGGCAGCCGGTCGACGGCCCCGCCCTGCAGCTCCTCCCCGGCCTCCCCGTTCTCGACGAGCAGGTCGCCATCACCGCCCGCGTCGGCCTGCTGGCGGGCAAGAACCTGCCGTGGCGCTTCCTGATTCGGGGCAATCCCTGGGTATCGCCCGGCGTGCCCAGCATGGAGCTGTGAGGACCGCCCGGCCCCACCCGCTACCCTCCCCCCATGCCCCTCACGCCCGCCGCCCTCCGCGCCCTCGCCCACCGCACGCTGACCCGTCAACCCTCTGTCCAGGTCGCCCTGAACGACATGGGCTTTCTCCAGGCCGACCCCATCCGCGCCCCGGCCCGCGCCCAGGACCTCACCCTGATGCAGCGGGTGCGGGGCTACCGGGCGGGCGACCTCGAACGCCTCTACCCCACGCTCGACGCCGAGGAAGACATGCTCCCCAACTACGGCTTCGTGCCCCGGCGCGTGCAGGCGCTGCTTCACCCGCGCGAGGTGGGCCAGACGCGAATCGAGCGCGAACACCCGGACCTGTTAGATGAGGTCCGGGCGCTGCTGCGGGAAGTGGACGAGGTGCATCCCCGCGAGGTGGCCGCGCGGCTGGGCCGGGGCCGGGTGGCGAATGCCTGGGGCGGGCAGTCGGCGGCGACCACGCGGGCGCTCGACGCCCTGCACCACCGGGGCGAGGCCCGCGTGACCCGCCGGGCATCGGGGGTGCGGCTGTACGGCCCGGCTCCCCATCTGGCAGCCCTGCGCGAGCGGCCCCTTCCCGTGGAGGACCGGGTGCGCGGGGCCGTTCACCTGCTCGCTGCCCTGTACGCCCCACTGCCGGAGGCCAGCCTGGGATATCTGGTGAGCCTGTCGGGGTTCGGGTTGCCGCACCTGCGGGGCGAGCTGCGAACCGCCTTTCGCCGGGCGGTGCGCGAGGAACTGCACGGGGAAACGGTGGACGGCCTGCGCTACGTCTGGCCCGCCGACTGGGACGTGTCGACGCCGCCTGCCCCGCGCGGCGTGCGGATCGTCGGCCCCTTCGACCCCCTGGTGTGGGACCGGCGCCGCTTTGCCCACCTGCACGGCTGGACCTACCGGCTGGAGGCTTACACTCCTGCCGAGAAGCGGCAGTTCGGCTACTACGCCCTGCCCATCTTTCAGGCCGAGCGGGCGGTGGGCTGGGCCAACCTGCGGGCGGGGGGCGGCGAACTGCGGGCCGACGTGAACTTCGCCCCCGGCGTGCGTGAAACGGCGGCGCTGCGGCGTGGGCTGGAGACGGAGCTGGAGCGGTACCGCAGGTTTCTGGGCCTGGAAGCCTAACCCTCCCCGTGCCACCCCCCCGCCACCCGCGCCAGCGCCTGCCGCACGCCGCTGCCGGGGTCGCGCCCGGCCTGCGCCGCCGTCGCCAGCACGTTCAGGGCGAGGCCCGCCCGTTCCTCCGCCCGCCATTCGGCCTCGCTGCGGCGGACGCCGTGGGCGGCAAGTTCCGCGAGGTACGCCCCGCGCAGCCGGGGGCCGAGGCGGGCGCGGTCCGAGGCGTCCAACCGGACATACAGCAGGTGGGCAAGGTCCTCTCCCAGCGGCGCCGCGTGCGTCTGCCCGTAGTCGATCAGGATGGGTGACCCGTCGGCCCGTGACCACAGCACCTGCCCGGCGTGGAGGTCGCCGTGGGCCAGGGTGACGCCGCGCGTGGCGGCCAGAAGGGCGGGGAGGGCTGCGGCGGCGTCCCGCACCGCCACCCCCTCGGCCTGGGTCCAGTCCGGGGCTGGGATGACCCGCCCGGCCCGCTGCACCGCCCGCGCCGGGTCCCAGGTCCACTCGCCGCGCAACTCGGGACGGTCCAGCCAGAAGGCGTGGTGCCGGGCCAGCAGCCGAGCGATCCGCTCCAGCGCGGCCTCCCGCTCGGCGTCGGTGGCGAAGGCCCCCCAGCCCGTCGTCGTGTCGGTCAGGTCCTCGGTGAAGAGGTGCGCTCCCAGCCGTGCCGGGTCGCTCGCCGCGTGGAGAAAGCGGGCGTGAGGCACGGGCGACAGGGGCGCGAGGTCACGCAGGTAGGTCGCCTCGCGGACCAGCCGGACGTGGGCACGCCCGTCGCGCCAGCCTGCCGGGAGGTACTTCAGGAAGAGGGGGTCGCCCGTGCCCGCATACCGCGCGAAGGCGGCCCCCTCCCCCACCCACGCCTCGCGCAACCGTCGGGGGTCAGGAAAGGCGGCCCGCAGCTCCCCCGGCCACACCCGCGCCGAGCGGGCGGGGCCAGGGCTGGAAAGCCGCCGCAGGTCGCCGACGAGGGCCGCCAGCCTCACGCCAGCAGCGACAGCACCCCGGCCAGCGTGCCCCCGGTCAGGGCCGCGCCCACCAGAAAGACGCCCAGGCACCCCAGTCCGCGCGAGCGCCGCGTCTGACGGTAATGCCCGCCCCCGACGTAGCGCCCCCGGTGGCCGCTGCTGTGGCTGGTCAGGCCGCCCAGAAAGCCGCCCCGGTGGTGCCCACTGCTGTGGCTGTGCCCCAGCATCCCGAAGCCCCGGCGCCCGTGGCTGTGGCTATGGCTGCGACCGAACGAAAAGGAGCCGCCTGAAAATCCGCTCATGCCCCAGGGTACGCGACCGGGCAGGCGGGAGTTCCGGCGCCGGGGTGTCGGCCCCTTCACGGCGGCGAGGGGCGGGCCTGCGCGTATCATGGCCGATCATGACAGAGCGCAAGTATTTCGGCACCGACGGCGTGCGGGCGGTGGCGGGCGAGTATCCCCTGACTCCGGCCTGGGTGATGACCCTGGGCGCGGCGGCGGGCGAGGTCTTCAAACGGCGCAATCCCCGTGCCAGCGTGGTGATCGGCAAGGACACCCGCCAGAGCGGCGACATGCTGGAAGCGGCGCTCGCGGCGGGCCTGACCAGCCGGGGCGTGACCGTGATCCACCTGGGCGTGCTGCCCACCCCCGGCGTGAGCTACCTCACCCGGCACCTCGGCGCCGACGCGGGCGTGGTCATCAGCGCCTCGCACAACCCCTACCAGGACAATGGGATCAAGTTCTTCGGCCCCGGCGGCCAGAAGCTCAGCGACGCGACCGAGCTGGCCATCGAGGCCGCCATCGACGAGGTGCCCTCGCTGCCGCCCGTGACGGGGATCGACCTCGGCTCGGTGACGAACTACGCGGAAGCCGAGCGCCTCTACATCGGCTCCCTGCGCGAGCACGCGCCCGACCTCACGGGCCTGAAGGTGGCGATGGACTGCGCGAACGGGGCCGCCTACCGGGTGGGGCCTAAGGTGTTCCAGGCGGCAGGGGCCGACGTGTTCGCCGTCTATACCACCCCCGACGGCCGCAACATCAACCGGGACTGCGGCTCGACCCATCTGGAACACCTCCAGCGCCTCGTGCGCGAGGGGGACTATGACCTCGGCGTGGCCTTCGACGGGGACGCCGACCGCGCCCTGTTCGTCGACTCGCGCGGCAACGTCGTCCACGGCGACCACATGCTGCTGCTGGGCGCCCGCGCACGGGGCGAGACGGCGGTGGTGACCACCCTGATGGCGAACATGGGCCTGGAGGTCAAGCTGGGAGAAGCGGGAGCCCGGTTGGAGCGCACCGCCGTGGGCGACCGCTACGTCCACGAGCGGCTGCACGAGCAGGGCCTGACCCTGGGCGGCGAGCAGAGCGGGCACATGCTCTTTCTCGACGTATCGCCCACCGGGGACGGGGTGCTCACGGCCCTGCTGACCCTGGGGCATATGCGGGAGCTGGGCACCACGCTGGACGAGTTGCACGACGACCTCGTGATGTTCCCGCAGACCCTCGTCAACGTGCGCGTGACCGACAAGAAAGCCATCTCCCGCGACGAGGCGGTGCAGGCCGCCGTGGCCGAGGCCGAGGCCCGCCTCAATGGCCGGGGCCGCGTCAACCTGCGCCCCAGCGGCACCGAGAACCTGATCCGGGTGATGGTCGAAGGCCCCAACGAGGCCGAGATTCACGAGGTCGCCCGGACGCTGGCGGGTGTGGTGGAGCGGCAGGGACAGCGCGGCTGACCCTTTCTTTCCCCCTGGAGGCCCTGGCACCCGCGCCGGGGCCTCGGTGCTTGTGTGGCGTTTTCGACAGGCGACAGGAGTTGGCTCGCAGTCTGGAGCGGTCAGATTTCTAAAATGGAGATGAAATGGGGTTGAGCCGCTTCTCATCTCAGCCTGCCCTTGCCCTCGCCCACGCGCCCCCGGAGGCTCCTGATTCCATGTCCTTTGCCCTGCGCCTGACCCTCTGCCTCGCCCTCGGCCTGACCGCCTGCGGCACTCCCTCACCCAGCCCGGCCCCCAGCCCGCCCCCGTCCCCCCGCCGCCCGCCGCGGCGCCGGTCGCCTCGGTCACGGGCGTGAGCGTGGACGCCCCGGCCTTTCAGCTCACGGTCGGGGCGCAGCGGGGCGTGCGGGCCACGGTGCAGGGCACCGGTAGTTTCAATGCAGCGGTGACCTGGGCCAGTGACCGCCCGGGGGTCGCGGGTGTGGATGGGCAGGGGCAGGTCAGCGCCGTCGCGCCCGGCACCGCCACCATCACCGCGACGAGCGTGCAGGACCCGGCCAGGAGCGCCGCCCTGACCGTCACGGTCGTGGCCCCCCCGGCCCCTCCGGCCGTGCCCGGTCCAGTCGCCCCCACCGTTTCTGGGGTGAGCCTCAGCCACACGGCCCTGACCCTGACGGCGGGGGGAAGTCAGCCGGTCACTGCCACGGTGGAGGGCACCGGGGTTTTCAATCCGGCGGTCACCTGGGTCACCTCCGACCCTGGCGTGGCGGGCGTGGATGCGGCGGGTCGGGTGACTGCCGTCGCCCCCGGCACAGCCACGGTCACGGCGATCAGCGTCGGGGACCCCGGCCGCCGGGCCAGCCTGAGCGTGACCGTCACGGCCAAGGCCCCCACCGTCACGGGCGTCACGCTGTCCCCGACCGAGCTGAGCCTGACCACGGGCGGCAGCCAGGTGGTCACGGCGGCCGTGCAGGGGACCGGGACCTTCAACCCGGCGGTCACCTGGAGCAGTTCACAGGCGGGCGTGGCGAGCGTGGACGCAGCGGGCCGGGTCACCGCCGTCACTCCCGGCCAGGCGACCATTACGGCCACGAGCGTGGGCGACCCCAGCCGCCGGGCCAGCCTGACGGTCACGGTCAGCGCCCCGGCTCCTACGGTCAGCGGCGTCACCCTCAGCCCCGCCTCCCTGACCCTGACCGCTGGAACGGGGCAAGCCGTCACCGCGACCGTGCAGGGCACCGGCAGCTTTGACCGGACCGTCACCTGGTTCACCTCCAACCCCGCCGTGGCGGGCGTGGACGGGTCGGGGCAAGTCAGCGCCGTGGCTCCGGGCGGCGCCACCGTCACCGCTGTCAGCGTGGGGGACCCCAGCCGCCGGGCGACGCTGAGCGTGACCGTCGTGGCCGCGCCCCCGCCGCCCACGCCCCAGCCTCCGGCCCCGCAGCCCCCGGCTCCGGGCGCGGACCCCTTCGCCATCACGGTCGTCTTTCCGGACGGCACCCTGCTGACCCCCGCCCAGAAGGACGCCTTCACCGGGGCGGCGGCCCGCTGGTCGCAGGTCATCGCCGCAGGGCTGCCCGACGTGGCGGGCGTGCAGCTTTCCACCGGAGCGCGGGTCACGGTGGACGACCTCACCATCGTGGCGAGCAGCGTGCCCATCGACGGCCCCGGCAATGTGCTGGGGCAGGCCGGACCCAGGCAGGTGCGGCCCGGCACCACGCTGCCGCTCTGGGGCGAGATGCAGTTCGACTCGGCCGACCTCGCGGGCATGGAGGCGAACGGCACCCTGACGGGCGTGATTCTGCACGAGATGGGGCACGTGCTGGGCATCGGCACCCTGTGGAACAGGTACCTGACCGGCAACGCGGACTCCTGCGCGGCCGCGACCCAGGTGCAGTACACCGGAGCGGCGGGCCTGCGCGAGTACCGCACGCTGGGTGGGCTGGCCCCCGCCGTCCCGGTCGAGGACCGCTACGGCGAGGGCACCAAGTGCGGCCACTGGAAGAAGTCCGTCTTCGGGGCCGAGCTGATGACCGGCTTCGTGAGCCGGGGCCAGATGCCCCTGAGCCGCCTCACCCTGGGGGCGCTGGCGGACCTGGGCTACAGCGTGAACTACGCGGCGGCGGACGCCTACGCCCTCGCCAACGTGGCCGCGCAGGGGCTGGAGGCTTTCCCCATCGTCGAGCGGCTGATCACGCCGGACGGGGTGCTGGACGGCCCGCTGCATCAGCACTGAGGCCAAACGCTCCGGGTCTCTCTCCCGGCGCCCCTAGAATGCCCGCATGACCCCCCCCTCGCCCGACACGCTCGTGCTCATCGACGGACACGCGCTGGCGTTCCGCTCCTACTTCGCGCTGCCGCCCCTGAGTAGCAGCAAGGGGGAAGCGACGCACGCGATCCTGGGCTTCCTGCGCCAGACGCTGCGGCTCGCGCGGCAGGCCAGCAACCAGATCATCGTGGTGTTCGACCCGCCCGGCGGAAGCTTCCGGCACGAGCAGTACGACGGCTACAAGTCGGGCCGCGCCCAGACCCCCTCCGACCTGCCCGGCCAGATTCGCCGCCTGCGCGAGATCGTGGACGCGCTGGGCTGGCCCCGGCTGGAGGAACTCGGCTACGAGGCCGACGACGTGATCGGCTCGGTGACCCGCATGGCGGAAGGCCGGGGCTTTCAGGTGCGGATCGTGACTTCCGACCGCGACGCCTACCAACTCCTCGACGACCACGTGCGCGTGATCGCCAACGACTTCTCGCTGATCGGGCCGCAGGAGGTGCTGGACAAGTACGGGGTCACTGTGCGGCAGTGGGTGGATTACCGGGCGCTGACCGGGGACGCCAGCGACAACATCCCCGG
This sequence comes from Deinococcus sp. NW-56, assembly GCF_002953415.1. Lineage (NCBI taxonomy): Bacteria > Thermotogati > Deinococcota > Deinococci > Deinococcales > Deinococcaceae > Deinococcus > Deinococcus sp. NW-56. Next base: position 2,103,100 of record NZ_CP026516.1, read on the forward strand.
CGCCAAGGGAATCGGCCCCAAGACTGCCGCCAAGATCCTGCAGGAGTACGGCACCCTCGACGCCGCGCTGGAGGCCGCCCGCGCGGGCACGCTGGAACCCAAGGGGACCCGCGAAAAGCTGCTCGCCTCGGAAAAGGACGTGCTGTTCAGCCGCGACCTCTCGCGAATGGTGACCGACCTGCCCCTGCGGGTGGACCTCGGGGCGCCGCGCGGTCCGGGCAACCCCGACCGCCTGATGGAGCTACTCGACGAGCTGGAGCTGGTGTCCCTCAAGCGGGAGGTGCTCGCGCTGGGGCAGAAGGAGGCGGACTCGCTCGTGGCAGCGGCCACCGCCCCCGAAGCCGGGACCTTCACCCCACCCCAGACCGAGCCGTGGCGCACGCCGGGGCCGGACGTGACCTGGGGCTACGTGCTCTCGCGCGAGGACGACCTCACCGCCGATCTGATCGGGGCGGCCACCTTCGACGGCGAGGTCGCCCGCGTCGCGCCGACCGAGGAACGCACCCCCCCGCCCGGTGCGCTGCCCGCAGCGGAGGCGCCCGCCGAGCCCGCGCTGCTCCCGGAAGCGCCCCGGACCAAGGCGGAGCAGAAGGCGCTGGAAAAGGCCGCCCGCGCCGCCGAGAAAGCCTCGCAGCGCCTAGCGGCCCTTTATCCCCCCACCGTCTCCGACGCCGAGTTCATCGGGCAGCGGTCGGTGCGGGCGGCGGGGGCCAAGGCGCTCGCGGCGCACCTCAGCGTGCGCGGCACGGTGGTGGAGCCGGGGGACGACCCCCTCCTCGTCGCCTACCTGCTCGACCCCGCGAACACGAACATGCCCACGGTGGCCGAGCGCTACCTGCGCCTGTCCTGGCCCGACGACGCGGCCACCCGCGCGGCGATCACCCACCGCCTGATGGCCGACCTTCCGCCCCAGCTCGACGAACCCCGCCGCAAGCTCTACGCGGAGATGGAACTCCCCCTCTCGGCGGTCCTCGCCCGGATGGAGGTGCGCGGGGTGCGGCTCGACAGCGCCTACCTGCGCGGACTGTCCATCGCCACGGCCGAGCGCCTCGCCACCCTGGAGGCCGAGATTCACGGGCACGCGGGCCGCGAGTTTCCCATCCGCAGCCGCGACCAACTGGAAACCGTGCTGTACGACGAACTCGGCCTCGCCAGCGGCAAGAAGACCAAGCTGACGGGCAAGCGGAGCACGGCAGTCTCGGCGCTGGAGCCCCTGCGCGACGAGCACCCCATCATCCCCGCGCTGCTCGAATACCGCGAGTTAGAAAAGCTGCGCGGCACCTACCTCGACCCCCTCCCCAACCTCGTTAACCCACAGACCGGGCGGCTGCACACCACCTTCGCGCAGACGGCGGTGGCGACCGGGCGCCTGAGCAGCCTCAACCCCAACCTCCAGAACATCCCCATCCGCTCGGAACTCGGCCGCGAGATTCGCAAGGGCTTTATCGCGGACGACGGCTTCGTGCTGATCAGCGCCGACTACTCGCAGATCGAGCTGCGGCTGCTCGCGCACATCGCCGAAGACCGCCTGATGCAGCAGGCCTTTCAGGAAGGGGCCGACATCCACCGCCGCACCGCCGCGCAGGTGCTGGGACTGGACGAGGCGACCGTCACGCCCAACCAGCGCCGCGCCGCCAAGACGGTCAACTTCGGCGTGCTGTACGGCATGAGCGCCCACCGGCTGAGCAACGATCTCGGCATCCCCTACGCCGAGGCCGCCTCCTTTATCGAGGTGTACTTCAGCACCTACCCCGGCATCCGGCGCTACATCGACCGCACGCTGGAGTTCGGCCGCGAGCACGGGTACGTCGAGACGCTGTACGGCCGCCGCCGCTACGTGCCGGAGCTGAAGGCCTCCAACCGAACCCTGCGCGAGGCGGGCGAGCGGCTGGCCTACAACATGCCCATTCAGGGCACCGCCGCCGACATCATCAAGCTGGCGATGGTGCGGCTCGACCGCGAGCTGGAGGCGCTGGGCGCCCGGCTGCTGCTGCAGGTCCACGACGAACTGCTGATCGAGGCGCCCGAGCACCGTGCCGAGGAGGTGGCGCAACTCACCCGCGAGGTGATGGAGGGCGCCGCGCAACTCAGCGTGCCGCTGGCGGTCGAGGTCGGTGCGGGGCCGAACTGGTACGACACGAAGTAGGGACCACTCGAAGGGGGCGAGATTGAGGGCAGCAACACCCCCTGAACCTCGCCCCTTCAAGGGTTCAAACTCAGCGCCGGGCCGTCAGACCTTCACGAACTCCTGCACGCCCAGCACGAACATCACCGCGCCGCCCACCGCGACCTCCACCGGGTCGGACGCCATGCCCTCGCCGCCCTCGCCCATCGGCACGCCGGGGGTGACGAGGCGGGTACGGGTGCGGCAGGTCTGCTGAACGTGGCGCTTGAGTTCGTCCATGCGCGTGTCGGGCACGCCGATCATCAGGGTGGTGTTGCCCTCGCGCAGAAAGCCGCCCGTGCTGGCGAGCTTGGTGACCTCGAAGGCGTTTTCCGACAGCACCCGGATCAGCGCGGCGGCGTCGGCATCCTGAATCACGGCGAGCACGAGCTTCATGAAGCCCAGCATAACAGAGGCTCCGGCCCCGCCCGGCCCGCCCCAAAGGAAAAGGCCTCCACGGTGGGAGGCCCAGGGGTCGGGAGGACAGAGAGGTCAGGCGACCTGCTTCTTCTTGCCCGTCGCGGGAGCCGGGGCCGCCTGCTCCTGGCCCAGCGCCTGCGCTTCCTTGAGGCGGAAGATCACGAGGCTGCCCACGAAGGTGCAGGTGATCATGCCGTGCGCGTTCAGCAGCGACAGGGCCGCCATCACGTCGTCACGGGTCATGCGGAGCTGCTCGCTCATGTACAGGGCGCTGTCGGCGCGGCCTTCGAGGTAATCACGGACGCGCTTGGCATCTTCGGTCAGGGGCGTGGCGGGCACGTCCGCGAGGCCGGGGTCGGCCAGGCCATACACGGCGCGGGTGCCGGTGCCGGGCAGGCGGCGCACCCGGCCCTGGTCGAGCAGGCTGGCGAGGGCCGCCCGCAGGTGCGACAGGGCCAGGCCGGTGGTCTTGGCGAGCTCGGTCTCGACCCATTCAGGCTTGCTTTCCAGCGCCTTCAGGACGAGCTTTTCATTGGCACGCCGGGTTTCTTGCAGGTCTTCGAGGGTGGGGGGGTTAAACATGCGCTATCCTCCGGAAAACCAGAGCGGACGGTCAGGCCCCTCCGGCTATGAGTCGAGATCGTGGACTCGGTACAAGTGCGCAGGGCGCAACTTTCCTATTGTGACAGATTAGCCTCTCATCTGCATGAGCCAAGATGATTGGACGTTGAACTGGGGGCAACAAACGGCGGGCGGGCCGGGCGGCTCCCCGCTTCCTGATTTCTGGACTTCAGCGTACCCCTCCGCCATCAGACCACCGTGAGAGGGGCCACGGGGGGCCTCCAGCGTTCCTTGACAGGGCGGGGGAAGACCCAGACAACGTGAGGACGGCAACGTTCTCTTGCCCAGTGCCGTAGGGTCTGGTGGGAGGAACGATGCTGGACATCCAGAACCTGAGCAAGACCTACGGGCGGCACACGGCGCTGCGGGACGTGAGCCTCACAGCGGGGGAGGGCGAGGTCTTTGGGCTGCTCGGCCCCAACGGGGCAGGCAAGACGACCCTGCTGCGCATCCTGGCGACCCTCTTGCAGCCGACGGCGGGCACCGCGAGCGTGGCGGGCCACGACGTGGGGCGCGAGCCGGAGGCGGTGCGCCGGGTAATCGGCGTGGTGAACGGCGGCATGGGCCTGCCCGCCCGCCTGACGGGGCGCGAGGTGCTGCGCTCCTTCGCAGGCTTCTACGGCATGACGCGGGCGCAGGCCGACACGCGCATCGCGGAGCTGGACGCGGCGCTGGACCTGGGGCGGACCCTCGACACCCGCGCGGGCGAGTACTCGACGGGCATGAAGCAGAAGGTGGTGATCGCCCGCGCGGTGATCCATGACCCGCAGGTGCTGGTCCTCGACGAGGCGGCCAGCGGACTGGACATCTTCGCGCGGCGCACCCTGCTCGACTTCGTGGCGGGGGCGCGGCGGCCGGGGCGACTGACCCTCTACTCCACCCACGTCATGAGCGAGGCGGAGGAGGTCTGCGACCGGGTGGCGATCCTGCACCAGGGCGAACTGGTCACGGTGGGGGGCATTCCGGACATCCTCGCGCGGACGGGCGAGCGCACGCTGGAACGGGCCTTTTTCGCGCTGGTACGCGGCACGGGGCAGGAGGCGGCGCGTGCGTCCTGACTATCTCTGGCGGGTGGCCTCGCGTGACCTGCTCTCGACCCTGCGCGACCGCCGCACCCTGACGAGCACCATCCTGATTCCGCTGCTCCTCATTCCCCTCTTCACGCTGGGGCTGCCCCTGCTGCTGGGCAGCTTCATCGGCGGGCAGGCGCAGGAGCGCCAGCAGGTCGGGGTGGTGGGCACCCTGCCCGCGCCCCTCCGCACGGCCCTCACCCGCGACGAGAAGGCCCCCGACGGCACCGTGATCCGCGCCGGGGTCGAACTCGTCCCCGTGGAGGACCCCCGCGCCGCCGTGCAGTCGGGCGAGGTGGACGCGGCGCTGCGGGCGCCCGCACCGCTGCCCACCCGCGCGGGCGACGGGGCAGGGCAGTTGGAGGTCTACGCCAAGCTGGGCAACCTGCGGGCACAGACCGGGGCCTTCGCCAAGGTGCAGGCCACCGTGGAGGCCTACAACCGTGAGCTGGCCGTCCAGCGCCTCGGCGGGCTGGGGCTGGGGCCGCAGACGTTGACGCCCGTGACCCTCTCCCCCATCGACGCCAGCCCCGAGCAGGAACGGCGCAGCGGGCAGCTCGCCTTCCTGATTCCGCTGCTGATGCTGAACTTCATCCTGTCGGGGGCGATGGCGACCGCGCTGGATGCCACGGCGGGCGAGAAGGAGCGCGGCACCCTGGAAAGCCTGCTCGTCTCGCCCGTGCGGCGCTCGGAGGTCGTGGCCGGGAAGCTGCTCGCCACGACGATCACGGCGCTCACGACCGCGCTGTTCAGCGTGGGCGGCTTTCTGCTGACCGGCGTGCTGTCGCGCACGCTGCTCGACGGGAATGGGGCGAACGCCGAACTCACCCAGGCCTTCGGCGGGCAGCTCACACTGACGCTGGGGGGAGCGCTCGCGCTGCTGGGCACGGTGATCAGCGCCGCCCTGCTGATCAGCGCCGTCCTGATCGCCCTGAGCATCTACGCCCGCTCGTACAAGGAGGCGCAGACCTACGTCACGCCGCTCTCGCTCGCCATCGTCTTTCCGGCGGTGCTGCTGCAATTCAGCGACTTCCTGACCCTGAGCGACGGCATCTACGCCCTGCCCCTCTTCGGGAGCATGGTGTCCATTCTCGACGTGGTGCGTGGCAACCTGACGGCCGGGCACGCGCTGACCGCCATCGGGGCCAATCTGGTCGGGACGCTGCTGCTGGGCCTGCTCGCCCTGCGGTCCTTCCACCGCGAGGAAGTCATCTTCCGGAACTGATGGGCCACACGGGAGAGGGCGGACCCCCATGCACGGGAGGTCCGCCCTCAGCTTGAACGGCTCAGTTGCGCCGGGTGGGGTCGGTAGGGTTGGGGTTCAGCGGGTCCATGCCGGACCGGGCCTCACCCTCCAGGGGCTGCTCGGCGAGGTCCGCTTGGCCTTCGAGCGCGGCCACGCCCGTCTCGTGGGGGCGCACGGCGAGGGGGTCGATGACCGGTTCTTCCTTGCTCACGCTGTCGACCAGGATGTCCAGCACGTCCCCGGCCCGCGCGGCCTCGATCGCCTTGTGGGTCACGATCTCGCCGACGTTCAGGATGATGGTGTCGTCGGGCGCCAGAATCACGCGGGTGACCGGGCGGCCCAGCGCGTCGCGGACCTTCTGCTCCATCTGCTGCTGCTGGCGGTTCTCCAGGGCTTCTCCGGCCTCCTCGCGCTTGTCGCTGAACCACGACTTGGCGCGGTCGAGGAAGTTGCTCGCGCCCTCACTGACGCTCGCCACGCCGCCGGACAGGGCGGCGGCGGTGCCCGTGCCGCCCGCCCCAGACTGCGGCGCGACCGTCGCGGCGATCAGGGCGGCGTCCAGGCCCAGGGTCCGGGCACGCTCGGCCACGGCGGGCGTCACGATCTGGCCCTGCACGGCGAGGAGGTTGCCCGAGGGCGTGCGCACGTCGCTGCGCACCCGGCGCCCGATGGTGTCCTCCACGGTGGTGGCTTCGCGGCGCCCGGTCAAGGTCTGCACCGTCTCGGTGAGGCTGCCGCCGCCCGCTGCGGCCACCAGCGCGGGCAGGCGCCCGGCCTGCTCGGCCCGCTCGGCGTGGAAGGGCGTGATGACGGTGCCCTGGTGAACGATGACCTCCTGCACGCCGTCGGCCACTTCCGCCGTCACGTCGGTGCCGGCGGTCTTGCCGATCACGTAGTCCTTCTGGCGCTCGGCGCTGGCGCCCTTCAGGTCGTCCACGCTGCCCTGCACGCGCTCCTTGGCGCTGCCGTAGGCCTCGGAGAGCACCCCGCCCGTCGCGGCGGTCGCGAGCGCGGCCAGCTTGCCCACGCCCTCGGCGCGGTCGGCCTGCTCGGCGGTGATGGTCTCGCCCTTGTGCACGATCACGGTGCCGTCGTCCAGGGTGATGTCGCCGCCCGCCGTCTTGCCGACGACGTACTCCTTCTGACGCTCCTTGGTGGCGTCGGCGATGTTCTCGTAGCCCTGCTTGACGCTCTCGGCGGCGCTCTGGTAGGCGCCCTTCAGGCCGCCCGGCTCCTGCTCCTGCATGGCGCTCGCCACGCTGACCGGCACGATGGCGGCGTCCTGCCCGATCTGCACGTCCTCGGGCGCGGGCACGAAGCTCCGGCCGCTGGTGAGGTCGCTGAAGATGCCGCCCGTCGCGTCGTAGCCTTCCACGCGCCCGGTCGTCTCGTCGAAGTACACGTCGGCGATCTTGCCGAGGTTCTGGCCGTCGGTCGTCAGCAGGGTCATCCCGACGAGGCTGATGTTGGAGTCCAGCACCTCGGCGAGGCGCCCGTCCTCGCGGGTGGAGGTCACGGCATCGGCGCTGTCCACCATGATGGCGTCCTCGCCGACCGAGCGGATCGCCTCGAAGGGCACCACCCGCGCCGAGCGGAACCAGCCGCCCTCGTCGACAAGCAGTCCCAGCACCTGATTGGCCTGGTGGTCGAAGACGAGGTCGCGCACGCTGTCGATGCGCTCGCCGGTGTTGATGGCCACGACGTTGCGGCCCAGCAGGTCTTTGCCTTTGATCATGCGAGTCCTCCGGGTAGGGGGCGGCTCAGAAGCCGAGGTTGAGGATGCCCTGGGGCTTGAGGTACAGGAAGTACGCGAGTAGGAACAGAATGAGCAGGATCAGAATGATGAGCAGCGCCGTGCGCCCACCGCCCCCGCCGTTGCCTTGCAATCGAGCCATGAATGAGCCTCCTCCGGGGAGTTTAGAAAGTCGGCTCCGTGCGTGCGAGCCACCCTTCCTCACCCGGGGTTGACGCAACCTTGCGCTGCCCTTGAGGTGTTCCCATGCTTCTCATTCGCCGCAGTGGGGCTGGTTCAGAGGACCCCCCGGCCAACGCACAATTCCTGTCAGAGGGACTGATCCAGAATGAGGCATGGGTCAAGAGATGCTCAACGCTCTCCTTTTTCCGCTTCTGTTCAGCATTGTGGGCGGCACGTACGCCTACCTGCGTTTTCCCGACCGCCGCCCCAAGGTGCTGCTGACCCTGGTGCTGTTCCAGCTGGTCGGGGCCTACGGGCACGCCAGCCAGCCCGACACCGGGCTGTTTGGCCTCCTGACCCTGCACCTGCTCGTCGTGGTGACGTGGCTGGCCCACTACCTTCAGACGCCGCAGGGACGCCTCCGACCGGAGCGGGTGCGCGGCGAGTAGAGCGGCCCAGTCGACAAGAAAGCCCCCACCCTGTGATCGGGTGGGGGCTTTGCTGCGACCTGAACCGGCTTACGCCTGAGCGCTCGCCTCCTTGCGGCCACGCTCCAGGATGCCGCGCAGCACGGTCTGGAGGATGCCGCCGTTCTTGTAGTAGTCGATCTCGACCGGCGTGTCGATGCGGCACTGGAGGATGACCTCGCGGCTCTGGCCGTCCTTGGTCACGCGCAGGGTCACGTCCTGACGGGGCTTGAGGTCACCCGGCAGGATCAGGTCGAAGGTCTCGTCACCCTGGATGCCGAGGCTGTCCGCCGTCTCGCCGTTCTTGTACTGGAGGGGCAGCACGCCCATCCCGACGAGGTTGGAGCGGTGGATGCGCTCGAAGCTCTCGGCGATGACGGCCTTCACGCCCAGCAGGAAGGTGCCCTTGGCGGCCCAGTCGCGGCTGGAGCCCATGCCGTAGTCCTTGCCCGCGAAGACGAGCAGCGGCACGCCCGCTTCCTTATAAGCGGTCGAGGCGTCGAAGATCGAGGTGACCTCACCCGTCAGGAAGTTCGTGGTGAAGCCCCCCTCGGTGCCGGGCGCGAGCTGGTTCTTGAGGCGGATGTTGGCGAAGGTGCCGCGCGTCATGATGCGGTCGTTGCCCCGGCGCGAGCCGTAGGAGTTGAAGTCCTTGGGTTGAATGCCGCGCTCCAGCAGGTACTTACCCGCCGGGGTGTCCGACTTGAAGGACCCGGCCGGGCTGATGTGGTCGGTGGTCACCGAGTCGCCCACCTTCACGAGCACGCGGGCGCCCTCGATGGAGGTGATGTCGCTCGGGCCGCCCGCCAGCGTCTCAAAGAAGGGCGGGTTCTGGATGTAGGTGGACTCGGGGTTCCAGTTGTACAGCGCCCCCTCGGCGACGGGAATCGCGTTCCACTGCTCGTTGCTCTTCTCGATGCCGTCGTAGACACGCTTGAACATCTCGGCGTTGATCGCCTGATCCATGATCTGCTGGATCTCGGCGCCCGTGGGCCACAGGTCGCGCAGGTAGACGGGCTGGCCGTCAGGATCGGTGCCGATGGGGTCATTCACGATGTCGTTCACGACCGTGCCCGCCAGTGCGTAGGCCACAACGAGGGGCGGCGAGGCGAGGTAGTTCGCCTTGATGTGGGGGTTCACGCGGCCCTCGAAGTTGCGGTTGCCCGACAGCACCGAGGCGACCACGAGGTTGCCTTCCTCGATGGCCTGCACGGTGGGCTCGGGGAGCGGCCCCGAGTTGCCGATGCAGGTCATGCAGCCGTACCCGACCGTGTTGAAGCCGATCTGGTCGAGGTAGTCCTGCAACCCGGCGGCTTCGAGGTACTCGGTCACGACCTTGGAGCCGGGCGCGAGGCTGGTCTTGACCCAGGGCTTGGGCTTGAGGCCGCGCTCGACGGCCTTCTTGGCGACGAGACCCGCGGCGATCAGCACGCTGGGGTTGGAGGTGTTCGTGCAGGAGGTGATGGACGCCAGCGTCACCGCGCCGTGCCCGATCTTGATGTCGGTGCCGCCGATGGTCCCCTGCGCGTCCAGCTTGTCCTGGCCCAACTCGAAGCCCCGGTTCTTGATGGGGGCGGTGAGCGCCTCAGCAAACACCGTGTGCATGTCGGTGAGGTCCACCCGGTCCTGCGGGCGCTTCGGCCCGGCGAGGCTGGGCACGATGGTGGACAGGTCGAGTTCGATGGTGTCGGTGAAGACGGGATCGGGCGTCTCGTCGGTGCGGAACATGCCCTGGGCCTTGTAGTACGCCTCGACGAGTTCGATCTCGTCTTCCAGGCGACCGGTGCGGCGCAGGTAGCGCAGCGCTTCCTCGTCCACCGGGAAAAAGCCCATCGTGGCGCCGTATTCGGGAGCCATGTTGGCGATGGTCGCGCGGTCGGGCAGCGTCATGCTGCTCAGGCCCGCCCCATAGAACTCGACGAACTTGCCCACCACGCCCTTCTCGCGCAGCATCTGCGTGACGCGCAGGGCGAGGTCGGTGGCGGTCGCGCCCTCGGGCATCGCGCCCGTGATCTTGAAGCCGATCACCTCGGGCATCAGCATGTAGATGGGCTGGCCCAGCATCACGGCCTCGGCCTCGATGCCGCCCACGCCCCAGCCCACGATGCCCAGGCCGTTGATCATGGTGGTGTGCGAGTCGGTGCCCACGAGGCTGTCGGGGTACACGACCACGCCGTCATCCTCGGGGCGGCTCTGCACGCCCTTGGCAAGGTACTCGAGGTTAACCTGGTGGATGATGCCCGACGCCGGCGGCACCACGCCGAAGTTGTCGAAAGCCTGCTGGCCCCAGCGCAGGAACTCGTAGCGCTCGCGGTTGCGCTCGAACTCCAGGGCCATGTTGTTGGCGAGCGCGAAGTCGGTGCCGAACTCGTCGACCTGCACCGAGTGATCGATCACAAGGTCGACCGGGATCAGCGGGTTGATCTGCTTGGGGTCACCGCCGAGCTTGACCATCGCGTCGCGCATGGAGGCGAGGTCCACGACGGCGGGCACGCCCGTGAAGTCCTGAAGGATCACGCGGGCAGGCTTGAAGGGAATCTCGATCTCCTCGTTGACCGGTTTCCAGCCTGCGACCGCACGGACATCCTCCTCGCGCACGTCGTAGTTGTTGGCCTCGCGCAGGACGCTCTCGAGCAGCACCTTGACCGAGAAGGGCAGGCGGGCAACGTCCGCGCCGTCCACCTGAAGCTTGTTCAGGTCGTAGAAATAGAGCTTCTGCCCAGCCTTGGTGGTGAGCACGTCACGCGCACCGAACAGGTTCATCGCCATGAATGGTCTCCTTCTGGCCGCCTCTTTCGGCAGGCCCCCGCAGAGCGCGGGAAAGATGCCTCCATCATAGGCGGAGCGCCCCCAGGACACCCCGTCTCCGGCACAGGGACGGCGTTACCCCTATGGGGACAACAGAGTGGAGTGAGAGGATGCCCTATGTCCGGCCCTCTGCACGGCTTCACGGTCCTGAACCTCGCGCCCAACCTGCCCGGCCCGCTGGCCGCCGCCGCGCTGCGGGATGACGGGGCGCGGGTAGTCAAGATCGAACCGCCGGGGGGTGACCCCTTCGCGGCCTGGGCGCCGGACTGGTACGCGGAGTTAACGCGGGGGGTGGAAGTGCGGCGCCTCGACCTCAAGGGAGCGGAGGGACAGGCCGAGATGCGGGCTTTGTTGGCGGAGGCTGACCTCCTGCTTACAAGCAGCCGTCCCTCGGCGCTGGGGCGGCTGGCGCTGAACGGAGAGACGCTGGGGCGAGACTTTGGGCGCCTGTGCCGGGTCCTGATCGTGGGCGACACGCGCACGCCGGAAGTGCCGGGGCACGACCTGACCTATGTAGCCCAGGCCGGGCTGATTGACCCCGCCCGGCCCGCCATGCCGCGCACCCTGCTGGCCGATGTGCTGGGCGGGCAGCGGGCGTATGCGGCGGCGCTCGCCCTGCTGCTGGGCCGCGAACGTGGGTCGCCCGAGCGCGAGCGGGTGGTGGGCCTTGGCGATGCGGCGCAGGCAGCGGCGGGGCCGTTGCGGTACGGGTTGACGGCGCCGGGGGGGCTGCTGTCAGGAGCCTCGCCCACATATCGCCTGTATGCCACTGCCGACGGCACGGTCGCGGTGGCCGCGCTGGAAGCGCACTTCGCCGCCCGCTTCCGCGAGGTGATCGGCCCTGACCCGGAAGGCACCTTCCGCTCGCAGCCCACCGCCCACTGGCTCGCTGTGGCCCGCGAGCACGACCTGCCGCTCGCCGCCGTGCCGGGCGAAGTCCCTGCCCCGGCTTCCTCAGCATTCCGCTCCGAATAGAGCGTTGAGTCGAACCCGCCGGAGGAGTAGACTGGGCTTATTGAGAAGTATTCCTATTAAGCCCGATTCCTGCCCGGAGGCTCCATGACCACCTCGACCCTGCCGACCCCCTCGCCTGCGCGTTCACCCCGGCCCTTTCGCCTGTCGCCGGAACTGCGAGCGGCCGTCCTGCTGACTACCCTGACGTTGCTGGGCCTGCTGGTGGGGCTGGCGGGTGAGCACCTGCTGGTCCTACCCACCGCCGCCTGGATGGGGTACGGGCTGGCGTATCTGGCGGGGGGAATTCCCGCCGGGCGCGAGGCGGTGCACAGCCTGCTGCGCGAGCGCAAGCTGGACGTGGACCTGCTGATGGTGCTTGCCGCGCTGGGGGCCGCCTCCATTGGGCAAATGGCGGACGGGGCGATTCTGCTCTTTCTGTTCAGCCTGTCCAACACCCTTCAGGACTGGGCGATGGGCCGCACCAAGAACGCGGTTCAGGCACTGATGGACCTCAACCCGGAGGGGGCGACCGTGCGCCGGGACGGTCGGGAGCGCTGGTGCGAGCTGGGCGAGATCCGGGTGGGCGACCTGCTGGTGGTGCGCCCCGGCGAGCGCATCGCCGCCGACGCGCGGGTGGTGCGTGGGCAGACCAGCGTGGACGAGTCGCCCATCACCGGGGAGAGCGTGCCGGTGGACAAGGGACCGGGCGGCGAACTCGCCTCTGGGACGGTGAACCTCAACGGCAGCGTGGAGGCCGAGGTGATCCGGCCCGCGGGCGAAAGCACCCTGGCCCGGCTGGTCGGACTGATGGAGGAGGCGCAAACCCAGAAGAGCCGCGCCGAGAGCCTCACCGAACGGTGGGAAAGCCCCTACGCGACCGCCGTACTGCTGGGTGTGCCGCTGGTGTTCGCGCTGCTGTACTACGGCTTTGGCCTCCCCACCGATGACGCGTGGTACCGGGCGATGACCTTCATGGTGGTCGCCAGCCCCTGCGCGGTGGTGATCTCGACGCCCGCCGTAATGCTCTCAGCCATGGCTGCTGCCGCCCGCGCCGGAGTCCTGTTCAAGAGCAGCGCGGCGCTCGACGCGCTCGCCGGGGTGCAAACGGTCGCCTTTGACAAGACGGGCACGCTGACCCAGGCGAGGATGACCCTCTCGCACGTTCACGCCCCCGACGAGCGCTCGGCCCTGGCCCTGGCCGCCGGACTGGAAGCGCACAGCGAGCACCCCATCGCGCGGGCGGTGGTGGCCGCCGCGGAGGACCGCGGGGTCGCGCCGCTGGCCCTCACGAACGCACAGGCGGTGCCCGGCCACGGCATCACCGCCCACACCCCGGAGGGCGAGGTCGCCTGGGCGGGCAATCTCCGGCTGGCCGAGCGGCAGGGGGCGAGCCTCCCGGCCGCGCAGCGGGCCACGCTGGAGGAGCTGGCCGCCGCGGGCCGCAGCGTGGTCGTCGTGGGAGTGGAAGACCGGGTCGTGGGCCTGCTGGGCGTGGCCGACGCCCTGCGCCCCGGCATTCGGGAAGCGCTGGACCGGCTCGCGGCCAGCGGCGTCCCGCACCGGGTCATGCTGACGGGCGACCGCGAGGAGGTGGCCCGCACTGTGGCGGGCGAGGTCGGCCTGAGCGAGTACCGCGCCGAACTGCTGCCCGAGGACAAGCTGCGGATCATCGGGGAGCTGCCCGGCCCGGTGGCGATGGTGGGCGACGGGGTCAACGACGCGCCCGCGCTGGCCCGCGCCGACCTCGGGGTGGCGGTGGCCTCGGGGACCGACGTGGCGATCGAGAGCGCCGACGTGGTGCTGATGCAAAACGATCTCGGGCGTCTGGCGGGCGCGGTGCGGCTGGCCCGCGAAGCGCGGCGCACCGTGCGGCTGAACCTCGCCTTCGCCTTCGGGGTGATCCTGATCGTCGCGCCGCTCGCGGTGGCGGGGCAGGTGCCGCTACCGCTGGGCGTGGTGGCACACGAGGGCGGCACCGTCTTCGTGGTGTTCATGGGCCTGCGGCTGCTGCGGCGCCGGGTGTAGGGGCCGGGTATAGAGGAAGTGAAGGCCTACGCCGCTCCGGGAAGGGTACGCTGGCCTTCCACACCCACTTCACCCCAGGGAGGTCCACCCATGAGTGACGACAAGTCCCATCCCTCCGCCGACCGCAGCCCCGAGGGCGGCGCCAAGGACACCGACGACCTCAGCGGCGAGAAGGCCGTACGCCGCCCCGGCATGGCCGAGAAGGGACAGCAGGTCGACCAGACGCCGAAGGACGTGACGGGCGAGCACGACGCCCTGACCCCGCAGCGCCGCCTGCCTTGAAGGGCGCGAGGAGGCTTTCCATGAGCGACCCCGGCAAGAACGGCACCGGCCCCCAGGACAACGTGCCGCAGGAGCAGGTGCAGGACAACCCCAACTGGCAGACGGGCACCCCCAAGACACCGAACGAGGGTCAGACGGACGCCCACTGGGGGCAGGTGGGCGACGAGAACGCGGACGCGGGGGCGGGAACGCCCCTGACCGCAAACCCCGGCGCCCCGGCTCCCAGCGCCGTGGGTGGCGAGGCCCGCACCCCCACCACCCACGGCGGGATGGCGTCGGGTCTGCCCGCGAGCGGGGCGACGACGAACCCGCAGAAGACCGTGGACGGGGACGAGCACAGCTAGGCCCCCACCAAAGAGAACGGAGCCTTCGCCCGGTTGGGGAGGCTCCGTTCTTCTGTCTCGCCCTTCAGTCCAGCGGCCCGAAGCTCAGCAGCACGTGTTCGGCGCTGAAGCCCGGTCCCATCGCGGACAGCATGCCCTGGCCCAGCGGTTCTCCGCGCAGCACCTCCTCCAGCACGAAGAGAACCGTCACGCTGCTCATGTTGCCGTGCGCGGCGAGGACGCGGCGGCTGGAGTCGAGCGCCCCTGAGGGCAGGTCCAGCGCCTCTTCATAGGCGGCAAGCACCTTGACCCCGCCGGGATGGACCACGAAGGTGCCCACATCGTCCCGGCTCCAACCGCGCCCGGCGAGGGCCTGCGCGACGTTCTCCCGCATCATTGAGCGCACCAGGGTGGGGATGTCGCGCGAGAAGCGCACCTTCAGGCCGTCGTCCACCACGTCCCAGCCCATGATGTCCTCGGAGTCCTCGATCAGGGTGGAGAAAGCGCCGTGCAGGGTGGCCAGCGGGGGCGGGCCGGGCACGTCGGCGCCGGTGATGACGAGGGCCGCGCCGCCGTCCGCGAAGAGGGCGGTGCCCACGAAATTGCTCTTGGATTCGTCGCCCTTGACGAGCGTGAGGCTGCACAGCTCGACCGCCACGAACAGCACCCGCCGGAATCCCGCCCGCACGAGGTCGGCCGCCCGAGCGAGGCCCGCCGCCCCACCCGCGCACCCCAGGCCCCACACCGGCAGCCGCGCGGCGTGCGGGTTCAGTCCCAGCGCTCCGATCAGATACGCGTCGAGACTGGGAGTGCTCAGGCCGCTGGTGTTCACCACGACGACAGCGTCAATGTCCTTCGGTCCCACCCCCGCCCGCTCCAGCGCCTCCTGGGCCAGCCGCAGGGTCAGGGCGCGGGCCTCCTCCACGAAGACCGCGTTTTTCTCCCCGAAGCCGCGCGATTCCAGGTACCACTCCAGCGGGCGCGACAGGGCGCGGGACTCGATCTGCGCGTTGTCAAACACGTCCAGCATGTGCGGGCGGGCCGCCATGCGCGGAAAGAGGCGGCGGGCGGCCTCGCGGACCTCGGCCTGGGGGGCGCGGTAGGGCGGGTGCCCGGTCACGAGCGAGCGCACCAGCGGCAGAGGCGAGGGAGCAGGCATGCGGCATTCTCCCCTCTCCCCCGCCGGGCACCGTGCGCTGAGGCACCGTCGGGGCGGACGGGGGCTTCACCGTTGGACCACCGAGGCAAAGGGGGAGAAGGTCACCCCCTCTCCCCCACCGGGCCTTCCCGATTCTCAGCGCCGGGCGGCCTGCTGGCGCTCCCACTCCTGACGGCCCACCTCGTCGAGGGCGGCGAAGTCCTCGTCCGAGAGGGTGAGCGACGCGGCGGCCACGTTCTCCTCCAGGTGCTTGACCTTGCCCGTGCCGGGAATGGGCAGCATAACGGGGCTGCGCTTCAGGACCCAGGCGAGGGCGACCTGCGAAGGGGTCGCGCCCAGGCGCCCGGCGATCTCGGTCAGGACGCTGCCCTCCTGCGCCAGCCGCCCGGCGGCGAGGGGGTACCAGGGGATAAAGCCGATGCCCTCGCGCTCGCAGTGGTCGAGCACGTCTTCCGACTTGCGGTTCGCCAGGTTGTAGAGGTTCTGCACGGTGGCGACCGGGAAGACGCGGCGGGCGGCCTCGATCTCCTCGACGCCCACCTCGCTGAGGCCCGCGTGGCGGATCACGCCCTCGTCCATCAGCTCGCGGATCGCACCGAACTGCTCGTCCTGCGGCACGTGGCGGTCGATGCGGTGCAGTTGCCACAGGTCGATCCGCTCGACCCCCAGGCGGCGGCGCGAGATATAGGCCTGCTGCTTGAGGTACTCGGGGCGGCCCACCGGAATCCACACGTCGGGGCCGGTGCGGGTCAGGCCGCCCTTGGTCGCCACGACCACCGTGTCGTAGGGGTGCAGCGCCTCGCGGATCAGTTCCTCCGAGACGGCCGGGCCGTAAGAGTCGGCGGTGTCGATGAAGTTCACGCCGAGGTCGGGCAGGCGGCGCAGGGTCGCCAGGGCACCCTCGCGGTCGGCGGGGTCGCCCCAGATGCCCTCGCCGGTGATGCGCATCGCGCCGAAGCCCAGGCGGTTCACGCTGAGTTCGCCGCCGATCTTGAAGGTGCCGCTCGCCGCCGCGTTGGGAATGGTCTGGGTCATGGGTGGGTCCTCCGAGGGGGCATTCTGACGCGTGGACTGATGGCCGAGGGTGAGCGGCGGGGGTTGCGCCCGGCGGGGCTGCGGGGTTAACTGCCGCCCGGTGCTGCCCCCCGCAGCGCCGCCCAGTAGCCGTCCAGCGCGGCGCGGCCCGCTTCCGTGATGCGGTAGCTCGTGACGGGCACCTTGCCCCGGAAGGCCTTGTGCACCTCGATGTATCCGGCGTCTTCCAGCTTGGCCGCGTGGCTGGAGAGGTTGCCCTTGCTGAGGCCCAGCGCCGACTCCAGAAACTTGAATTCGGCCTCCTGCGCTCCGGCCAGCAGGGAGAGAATGGCGAGGCGCACGGGTTCATGCACCAACCGGTCGAGGCCAAGCAGGGCCTGCACCGGGTCGGGCGGGCCGGGGGGAGGGTCGCCCACGCTCACGGGGTCACCGTCAGCCCGAGGCGGGCACGCATCCCGCGCAGTTCAGCCGCCACTCTCCGCGCCTCAGCGTGCTGGCGCAGGGCGAGCCAGATCAGGAACAGGGAAAGGCCCATCATGGCGGCAACCTGTGCAGTCTCGCGCCAGGGTTCCGCGAACGCCGAGCGTCCACCCACCAGCGTGGCCCCCAGCAGCAGCATCCCCAACCCGGCGGTGCGGGTGTGAGGCTGGTCCACCAGCCGGAAGACGGCCGGAGCCGCGAGGAGCAAGGCGAGCAGCGCTGACCATGGCAGGTCCCGGAAGGCGGGAAACGCCGCCTGCACCCATCCGCCGCGCTCGGCCAGCCACGCGAGAAGGGTGCCCGCTCCCGCTCCGGCGAGAAGCCCCCACGCAAAAGCGCCGCCTGCCCGTGGCCGCTCCTCCACGGCCCCAAGGGTCTGATAGTGCCGACGGCTGAGGCGCACCACGCCGGTAAAACCCAGCGCGACTGCCGCCGCCCACAGCATCAGTCCCGCCGCGCTCACCTCCGACCGCGCCAGCAGGAAGGTCAGCGGCAGCACGGCCGCCCCGTAAAGGTGCCCCAGCCCCAGCGCCGAGGCCGAGAAACGGGCGTACCGTTCGGTGAGGGCCTGGAGCCGCGCATAGTCGGTGGGGTTGGGCAGGTTCATCGTCATCTCTGCACCGCTCCTCAGCGCCGCGCGGCCAGCGGGGAGAGCAGGACGAGCAGCAGCCCCGCAGCCGCCAAAACCGGGGCCGAGAAGCCCACGGCCAGCGCCACCAGCAGCACGCCCAGCGCCAGAGGTAGGGCGGCCCGGCGGGGACGGACGAGAGCCGTCATGACCAGGGCGACAGCGAGCAGCAGTCCCGGCCCCCACCCCACGGCAGGCAGTCGGCCCGCCGCCGCGAGCGCCGATAGCACCAGCAGGGGCACCATCGCCCGGAGCGCCTCGCCAGCACTCATCTGCCACGAACGGGGGAAGCGGGGTCGGGGGTTGATCTGAGTCATGGAAATAGTCTGCATTGCAGACCGGTTTACGTCAAGCGCAGATTTGCGATACCGACCCATATGTCTGGGTAGACGAGTGAGACGGGGCGGTCAGTCCTCCCCGTCCTCCTCCGGCTCCCCCCAGCGCTCGCGGGCGACGAACTGCGACAGGCGCTTGCGGTGGCGGCTGCTCCAGTCGATAGAAGGCCGCTTCTGGTCGTGCGGGAGGTAGCCCAGGCGGTAGACGGCCATCAGTTCGAGGTCGTCGGGGACGCCCAGCAGGGTCTGGATGGCCTGCCACTGGCGAGGAATCTCCATCGGGGTGGAGACGAACTGGATGCCCATTCCGAGCGCTCCCACCGCGTTCCAGATGTTCTCCATCGCCGCGCCGAGGCCGAACACCGAATAGAAGCCGCTGAGTTCGCCGGGGCGGTACTCCGCCCTGTCCAGCAGCGCGGCGAGCAGCAGCGGGCTTCCGGCGACGAGTTTGCGGTTGTCCTCGCCCAGCTTTCTGGGCACGCCGAGCTGCCGCATGACTTTCAGGCCCGCGTCGCTGAAGACCTGCCGGGTAAAGGGCCGCAGCGGGCCGGGCAGGTGGTCGATGTGGATGCCGTCGCGCCGCTCCTCCATCTCGGCCTCACTGAAGCGGAAGTAGCGGCGGTAGCGCTCGAAAAAGACACCGGCCTCGATCAGCTCGGTCATGCTCTCGCCGGAGATGCGGGCGATCTCCGCGATGGTCATCGGGTTCTCGACCAGCACGAAGCGCCACGGCTGGCTGTTGAAGTGGCTGGGGGCCGCCTGCGCGACCCGCATCAGCAGGTGCTGGTGCTCGCGGCTGACAGGGTCGGGCCGAAAGGGGCCGTTGGTGGTGCGCCGGGCGAGCATCCCCTCGATCAGGGGGAGCGCCGGGGGTTGGGCGGGAGGGGGACTCATTGAAGGCAGGCTAGCGCGGCCATGCGGGGACGGGCGGCCCCACTGCCCCTCACCACGCTCCCCATACGCCCAGCGCAAACAGCCCCGCCGCCACGAGCGCTCCCCGCCAGTGGTCGGCCCGGCCCGGCCTCGTGCGCGGCATCCAGAGAAGCGCTCCCAGCGCGGGCAGCAGCGCCCATCCGCCCGAGCGCCAGGCCAGCAGCGCCGAGAGGCCCACCCCCACACACACCGCGAAAAAGAGGGCGTGGTGCAGCCAACGAACCACCTTCCAGCGCCCCAGTTGCAGCCCCAGCCCCAGCGTGAGCAGCCCCAGCAGCAGGGCGGCGGTGAGCAGGAGGGCGAGGTGGGGCGGGGCCATCCGGTCATGCTGGCACGGGTACGCTGGGAGCCATGCCCCGCCGCCTGCCCGCCGCTGCCCTCCTCGCCCTCCTGACGCTGGCGAGCTGCGGTCCCCGCACCGGGGGGGAGGCGGACGACCTCACCGCGCAGGTGCTGTTCACCGGGAATGGCACCTACGACCGCCAGGGCGACCGCCGGGGCGAGAAGGTCGCCGGGGGCCTGCGGCAGACGGTCTGGGAGACGGACCCGCCCCTCCCCGCCCGCCGGGTGACCGTACGCTATGACAGTGACGCTCGCCCGCTGGCGTGGGCACTGACGATCGAGTCACCGGAGTTCAGCGCCGCCGACCTCGCCGGGGAGGGAGCGCGGCGGGTCCAGACCCCGTCCGGGGCCGAGGGCCTGCGCCCTGCACCGGGGGGTCGCCTGGCCGAGACGGTGATCTTGGAGCAGCCCGGCGGCGACCTGCGGGTGGTCACGCGGGGGTACGCGGCGCAGGCGGAGGCGGAGGTGCTGCCCGCGTTTCGCTAGCCGTCCGTGCTGAGCCGTCAGCAAAAAGCCCCAGCCGCGGCTGGGGCCTGCGGCAAAGGGAACGCCTTACTTCAGCAGTTCGCCCTCGCCGAAGAACAGCCCCAGCTCGCGCTCGGCGCTTTCCGGCGAGTCGCTGCCGTGGGTCACGTTCTCACCGGTGGTGGTGGCGAAGTCGGCGCGGATGGTGCCGGGGGCGGCGTTCGCGGGGTTGGTCGCGCCCATCATGGCCCGCCAGCCGGAGATGGCGTTCTCGCCTTCCAGGGCGATGGCGACCACGGGGCCGCCCGTGATGAAGTCGACGAGTTCACCGAAAAAGGGACGCTCGCGGTGCTCGCCGTAGTGGGTCTCGGCGGTCTCACGGGCGATCACCATCTGCTTGAGGCCGACGATGCGGTAGCCCTTCTTCTGGATGCGGGCGAGAATCTCGGGGGTCAGGCCGCGGCGCACGCCGTCGGGCTTGATCATGGCAAAGGTGCGTTCCATAGCGCCCGCGAGAATAGCAGGCGGGGCGGCTAAGCCCTTCATGTGAAGGTCATTCAGGGCCGCTTACAATGCTCGGGTGACGCACCTTCCTGACTCTCGCCTCTCGCCAGTGGCGGCGCGAATCGCGCTGACGGCGAGCGCGGT
The DNA here is from genome assembly GCF_002953415.1 of Deinococcus sp. NW-56. Classification (NCBI taxonomy): domain Bacteria; kingdom Thermotogati; phylum Deinococcota; class Deinococci; order Deinococcales; family Deinococcaceae; genus Deinococcus; species Deinococcus sp. NW-56. Next base: position 2,123,420 of record NZ_CP026516.1, read on the forward strand.
GGCCGCCGCCGGGCTGCTGCTGTTTCCCCTCGCCACCCTGGGGCGCGGCTTCGACGCCGACCCTGTCCTCCTGCACCTGACCGGCGCCGTGACCAACCTCAGCGCCAACCCCGACGCGCCCCTGCCGCCCACCGGCACCGTCCTGCCGCTGGGGTGGGCGGCCCTGGCCCTCTTGATCGTCAGCGTGGTGGGTGCCCTGCGCCGCGCCTCCTGGGTGTGGCTGATCGGCCTGCTGGCCGCCGTGCTGGGTATCGCCGCCGTGGTCCTGCTGGGGCAGGGCCTGGGGGACCAGACCGCCCGCATCGCCGCCGACACGACCCTGCGCCCCGGCTTCAAGCGGCAACTGCGCTCCTTTTACGAGGGTGGGGGAATGAACCTGGGCCTCTTCCTGACCGTGCTGGGCGGTCTCATCACGGCAGGGGCGGGCCTCAGCCGCTTTCCGGCGTGGTGGGAGCGCCTCAACCGGCTGCGGGGGCTGCTGGTCCCCGCCGTCGCCATCGCGCTGGCGGTGCTGGTGGGCGCGGTGGTCGTGCTGCTCGTGCAGCCCGCCGTGAACGCCTCGGGCACGCCGCTGACCCCCTGGACGGGCTGGCTCGCCAAGAGCGACCTCGTGTATTTCGTGTATTCGACCCTCTTCGCGCCCGTGACGGCGCTCAACCCCTTGCTGGAGAGCCTCAAGCTGGCGACCCCGCTGATTTTCACCGGGTTGTCGGTGGCGTTCGCGTTCCGCACGGGCCTGTTCAACATCGGGGCGCCGGGGCAGCTCACCATCGGCGCGATCATGGCGATGCTGGTGGGCGTGTACGGCCCGGCGGGGCTGGGCTGGGGCCTGCTGCCACTCTCGGTGCTGGCGGCGGCGGCGGGCGGGGCGCTGTGGGGCGCGATTCCGGGCGTGCTGAAGGCCCGCTTCGGCTCCTCGGAAGTCATCAACACGATCATGCTGAACTACATCGCCTCGGCGATTTTCATCTTCCTGATCGGGTCGAACACCTTCACCTTCCTGGGGCGCGAGTACACCCTGCCCTTCAAGGCCGAGGGTTTCGAGCCCGCCTCCGAGGAACTGCGCGAGGGGGCGCGGCTGCCCACCCTGCTCGACCTCTTCAATGTCGGGGCGCAGGGCAGCACCGCGCTGACGGTGGGGCCGTTCGCGGCGCTGCTGGCCTACGCGGTGGCCCGCTTCGCGCTCAAGCGCACCCCGCGCGGCGGGCTGATCGCGCTGGGAGCGGCACTGCTTGCGGCGGTGCTGACCTGGCGCATTGGCATTCCGGTGACCGTGATCGGGAGCCAGCTCAATGCCTCGTTCCTGATCGCGCTGGCGTGCGTGGGCCTGTTCGGGGTGCTGATGTGGCGCACGGCGACCGGGTACGCGCTGCGGGCGGTGGGCCTCTCGCCCCGCGCGGCGGAATACGGCGGGATCAGCGTGGCCCGCGGCACCATCCTGGCGATGACCCTGGCGGGCATGTTCGCGGGGCTGGCGGGCACCCACTACGTGAACGGCGGGGCGCTCGACGAGTACCGCCTCAAGGGCAACATGCCCGTCAGCGTGGGCTTCGACGGCATCGCGGTGGCCCTGATGGGGCAGAACACCCCGGCGGGCGTGATGGCGGCCAGCCTGCTGTTCGGCACCATCGACACCGGCAGCGTGGGCGTGCAGCGGCTGGAAAACATCAGCCGCGACATCGTGGTGGTGCTCAAGGCCTTGATCGTGCTGTTTATCGCGGCGGGCGGGTTCCTCAGCCGCCGGGTGACCGATCCGCCGCCGCCCCAGCTCGCGGCGACGGGCGGCGGGGGCAACGCGGCCCCGGCGGTCGCGGGCTTGAGCCCCTCGGTGGCCGCGCAGGAACGCGCCACCCCCAATCCCAACGTGACCCTCTCCAGTGAAACCAAGAAAGACGTGACCCAGGGGGGAAGCCAATAATGGACGGCCTTTTCGCGCAACTCCTGACCACGGCCTTCCTCGCCACCTTCATCCGCAGCGTGGTGCCGCTGCTGCTGACCGGGCTGGGCGGCCTCTTTTCCGAACGCAGCGGCGTGGTGAACATCGCGCTCGACGGCCTGATCATCTTCGGGGCGCTGGCGGGCGCGGTGGCGACCCTGGCGCTGGAGCCTTCGCTGGGCTCGCTGGCCCCCTGGCTGGGATGGCTCGCTGGGGCGATCGTGGGCGGATTGATCGCCTGGGTCCACGCGGTCGTCTCCATCAAGTACCGGGCCGATCAGGTGATCTCGGGCACGGCGATCAACCTGCTGGCGACCGGGGTGCCCGCCGTGATCCTGACCGCCCTGTACGGCAGCAGCACGGAAAGCCCCAAGGTGCAGAACGCGCTGCCGCTGTGGGGCATCGGGGAACTGCGCTTCAGCCCCCCCGTGTTCTTTGCGCTGCTGACGGTGCTGGTGACGTGGTATGTGCTGTACCGCACCCCCTACGGCCTGCGGCTGCGGGCCACCGGCGAGCACCCCGGCGCGGCGGCCAGCATGGGCGTGAACGTGCGGCGGATGCGCTACAGCGGCGTGATCCTCTCGGGCATCCTGGCGGGAACGGCGGGGGTGTTCCTGAGCATCGGGAACCTGGACTCCTACGTGCGCAACATCAGCGCGGGCCTGGGCTTCATCTCGCTGGCCGCGCTGATTTTCGGGCAGTGGAAGCCACTGGGCGTGCTGGGGGCGACCGTGCTGTTCGGCTTCCTGCAAGCGCTCTCCATCACGCTGGGCGGCACCGACCTGCTGCCCCCCACGCTGGTCGGGGCGCTGCCGTACCTGATCACCATCATCGCGCTGATCTTCACCGGACGCAGCGCCGCGCCCAAGGCGCTGGGCAAACCGCTGGACGGATAAACCGTAGCGCTGGCACGTGGGCCGTGGGGACTTTCCCTGCGGCCCATGCCTTTGGACCCGGCCAGGCCTAACCCCGCGTCAGCCTGTCTCATCCCCGCGCCCGCGCCCGCGTGCTCCTCTGCGGGGGATGGCCCAGCGTGCTTCCCTCGTGTCCCGTCTGCTGCTCCTCCTCGCGCTGACCTCCCCCCCGCCCGCGCTGGCGGCTCCGGCGACCGTGACGGTGCGGCCGGGCGACACCCTGTACGGCCTCTCCCAGCGAACCGGGGTGAGCGTGACGCGGCTGCGCTCGCTCAACGGGCTGAAGGGTACCCTGATTCGGCCGGGCCAGGTGCTGCGACTGCAGGGCGCGACGGCGGCGGTCAAATCTTCCAGCGCCCTGGCCCCCTACACCGTGCGGCGCGGGGACACGCTGAGCGCCATCGCCCGGCGGGCGGGGGTGAGTGTGACGGCGCTGCGGGCGGCGAACGGCCTCCCGGGCAGCCTGATCCGCACCGGGCAGAAGTTGAAGGTGCCCCCGCGTGGCAGCCAAAGCTGGCCACCGGCAACCGCCGCCCGCGTCAGCCCGCCGCGTCCCACCACCGAGGTGCGGGTGATCCACAGCTACGTGGCCGCCAAGCCCGGCGAAACCCTGGGCACGCTCGCGCAGCGCTACCGCACCACCGAGAAGAACCTGCTGGCCCTGAACGACCTCGGCCGCCGCCGCCTCTACCCCGGCCAGCGGGTACTCGTGCCGCAGCGCGTTCCGGTGCCCATTCCGCCGAAGCCGACTGGCAAGCCCGTCACCGTCAAGCGGCTGACGCCCCTGAATATCCCGGTACGGGTCGTGAACGTGGACCTGCGCTGGCGCGACGTGCTCGTCACGCCCGTGCTGCCGCCGGGCGGGATCGGGCGGGGGGCGCGGGTGAGCACCCTGTCGCGGCTGAGCGGGGCAAAGGCGGTGGTCAACGGCAGCTACTTTCACCCGCAGTCGTACATCCCGGCGGGGGACCTCGTGGTGCGCGGGCGGCTGGTGGCGCTGGGGCGGATTCCGGCGGGCCTGGCGATCACGCCCGACAACCGGGCGACCATCCGGACCGTGCCCGCGCGGGGAGACGGGGCAAAGGTGGCGTGGCGCGGCATGGAAACGGTGGTTGCTGCTGGCCCGCGCATCCTGAAAGACGGGCTGGTCAACCGGCAGTATTCCAGCGCCTTTCGAGACCCGGCCCTCTTCGGGCGGGCGGCCCGCAGCGCGGTGGGGCTGGTGAGCAACCGCGACCTCGTGCTGGTCACCACCCACGCGCGGCTCACCACCACCGAGATGGGCAAGGTGATGGCCCGCCTGGGGGTCCGGGACGCCCTGCTCCTCGACGGCGGCAGCAGCGCGGGCGTCGCGTGGAACGGCTCGGCGGTGCTGGAAAGCGTGCGGAGCGTGGCGTATGGGATTGGCGTCTTTACAGGCTACGAGGGGCGGCGGTATGCACGGTGAGGGGAGGGGGTGGCGGGGAGGGGGGTGACACGCCCCCTGACCCCGTTGCTTCGCAACGCCTCTCGCCCATGCGGGGTGAAGCCCGGCTCTTGCTGAAGCCACCTTTCCCCTGTGTCCGCCGGTCTCAACGTCCCCGCCCTGCGAGTCCACGTTCCAGGCAGACGAGCCGTTCGGCGCATCTGCGCCGAGGCCTTGCATTGGGCGGAGGATGGCGTGGAAGGGGAAACGGGGGCGGGGTAAGCGGCGCCGCCATATGGGGGGACGACCTTTGCCTAGCGCAGCGCCGCTCCCCTGCCCCCTCTGCTTCGCAGCTCTACGAGTCTGGGGTAGGGGCTGGGGGTGGGGGCAAACCGCAATCAAGATGCCCCGCCCCCAAGAGACGACACCCCCAACCCCAACGGCCCCACCCCTTACCATGCCCCCATGCCCGTCCCCCCCCTCTCCCCCAAGGCCCGCCCATGAAGCCCGCCCAGGTGCAGGCCCAGCTCACCCGCGTCCTTTCCTCGGCCATCGCGGAACTGCGTGACCCCCGCGTGCCCCTGATCGTGACGGTGGAGCGCGTGACGGTGACCCCCGACTACGGCCTCGCCCGCGTGTATGTCAGCGCGATGGGGGCGGACATGCCCGCGCTCCTCGACGCCCTGGGCCGGGCACGCGGCCACCTCCAGCGCGAGGTCTCGGCGCAGGTGCGGATGCGCCGCACGCCCACGCTGGAGTTCTACGACGCGGCGGAGTCGCGGCTGTGACCGCTCCCCGCGAGACCCGCACCCCCATCCGCGTGCGCTACGCCGAGACGGACGCGATGGGGGTGGCCCACCACGCCAACTACCCCGTGTGGTTCGAGGTGGGCCGCAGCGACCTGATGCGGGACCTGGGCCTGCCGTACGCCGAGGTGGAAGCGCGGGGCTACTACCTGATGCTCTCTGGCCTGAACGTGGAGTACCGCCGCGCCGCGCGCTACGACGAGGCCCTGACGCTGGTGACGCGGGTGGACGCGGTGCGCTCGCGCACGCTGACCTTTCGCTACGAGCTGTGGCACGGCGAGACGCTGCTGGCGACCGGCGAGACCCGCCACATCGCCACCGACAAGACCTACCGCCCCGCGCGGCTGCCCGAAGACGTGCTGGCGCTGCTGGGGGCGGGGGGCTAGACTGCCGGGCACATGAGCCACCTGTCGCGCACCCTGCCCATCAAACGCGCCGCGCACGTCTATCTGGTGCGGGGCGAGGAACTGCTGCTCGTGGAAGAGCGCATGGACGACGGCAGCATTTTCTACGGCCTGCCCGGCGGCAAGGCGCACCCCGGCGAGAGCCTTGCGGACGCCGCCGTGCGGCAGGTGGCGGTGGAGACCGGCCTGACGGTGACCGACCTCCGTTTCGTGAGCCTGCTGGAAGGCGAGATGCTGCGCGGTACCCGCAACGAGTGCTACGCCAACTTCGCCCGCTTCACGGCCGCCTACCATGGGGACCTCGACCCCACCGACCCGGAGGTCGTGGGTGTCAAGTGGGTCCCCTTCGCGCAGGTGGAGGGCCTGATCCGCTACGGCCCGCCCCCGGAGTGCGAGGAGCGCAACCCGCTGATCTGGGTCCCCACACGCGACTTCCTGAAGGGCGAAGCGCGGGCGTACTACCCGATCTAGCGGCCAGCCGGGGCTGGGCTTCTGCAACCCACCCCACCGCCTCCCCTCGCCCCAGGCCCTAGCCTGGGCCATGCGGCGTCCGCTCCTCTCCCTGCTTGTGCTGGGCCTGCTCACGGCGGCGCCAGTGCCCGCGCAACCCGCCTCCACCCCACCCGCCGATCCCCTGCGCGACCCCATCTTCCCTGAACTGGGGCAGGCGGGGCTGGACGTGCGGCACTACGACCTGCACCTGACGGTCACGGAACCCGGCACGCGGGAGGTGCGTGGGGTGGTCACACTGACGCTGACGAGCACGCGGCCTCTGGCGCAGGTGCGGCTGGACTTCCTGGGACCGGGGGTGGAGGCGGTGCGCTGGAACGACCGGGCGGTCCCCTTCCGGGTGGACGAGAAGGCCGCCAAGCTGACGGTCAGGCCCCCGGCCCCGTTGCGCCCCGGTACGACCGCCCGGCTGACGGTGGAGTACGCGGGGACGCCCGGCGAGATCGAAGACCCCGACTTCCCCACGCCGCTCCTGCTGGGCTGGCAAGGTGTCCCCGCCGAGGGCGGTCGGGCGGGAGCAAACTTCGTCCTGAGCGAGCCGAACGGAACGCACACTTTCCTCCCGTCCAACGACCACCCCTCCGACAAGGCGACCTTCACCACGCGGGTGACCGTGCCGCGCGGGTATACGGCGGCGGCGAGCGGGGTAGAGGCGGGGCGGGTGGACGCGGCGGGGACGAGCACCTTCACCTTCTCGCAGCGCGAGCCAATTCCGACCTATGCGCTGGGGGTCTTCGTGGACCGCTTCTTGCGGGTGGACGAGTCTGCCGTGCCCGTGGGCGTGGCGGGCAGCGGGGTGGTGCGGCGGGACTTCTTTCCGCCGGAGACACCCGGCATGGTGCGGGCGGCCTATCGGCGCACCGACGAGGCGCTGCGGGTTCTCTCGGACTGGTTCGGGCCATACCCGTTCGGGGCCTACGGGGTGGCGGTGGTCACGCCCCGGCTGCCCGCGCTGGAGACGGCGACCCTCTCCACCATGCCGCTGAACATGAGCACCGAACGCACCGCCGTCCACGAGATCGCGCACCAGTGGTTCGGGAACGCGGTCACGCCTGCCACGTGGCCCGACGTGTGGCTCTCGGAGGGGCTGGCCGCCTACGCGGAACTGCTGTGGACCGAGCACCTCGGCGGGGACGGGCAGGCCTACGCCGCCCGCTGGCACGCCAACCTGACCCGCGCGGGCACCCGGCCGCTGCGGGCGACGCGGGCGGAGGAACTGTTCGACCTCAGCACCTACCAGCGCGGAGCACTGACCTTCCACGCGCTGCGGGCGGAAGTCGGGGACACGGCCTTCCGCGACTTCCTGCGGGCCTACGTGACGCGCTTCTCGGCGGGGTCGGGAACGGTGAGCACCCCGGCCTTCCTCGCCTTCGTGCGCGAGCGGGCAGGAGCGGAGGCCGAGGCGACGGTGCGGCGCTGGGTGGAACAGCGGGCGCTGCCGCCGCTGCCAGTGGTGGGGCGCTAATGTCCCCCTTTGGACGGACGCTTCCCTTCCCCTCCCCGCCCTAGCCTGCGGGCATGATGAGGCGGATGACCCGCACCGCCCTGCCCCCCGTCCCGCCGCCCGGCCGCCCCGGCCTGCTGGCCGACCTGCGGGACGCGCAGACCTACCGCACGGCCCTGTACGTGGGGCTGGCGCTGCCGCTGGGACTGCTGGTGACGGGGCTGCTGCTGGGGGGCGTGCTGGCCGGGGTGGTGACCCTGCCACTCCTCGTGGGGGCCGGGCTGCTGCTGGGCACCCTGTGGCTGGTGCCAGGGCTGGCGGACGTGCAGCGGGGGCTGGCGCGGCTGCTGGGGCTGCACTTTGCCCCCGCTGGCCCTCCCCCGCCGGGGGGCGTGGCGGGCTGGCTGCGGGCCACCCTCGCGGACGGGGCGACCTACCGGGCGCTGATGTTTCACCTGCTGCAACTGCCCCTCGCCGCGCTGTGCTGGGCGGTGGTGGGGGTGCTGCTGGCCGCCTCGGTGCTGGGGCTGACCGCGCCGTGGTGGGCGGCGGGCTCCCTCCCGGTGAGCTGGGGGGGTGGGGAGGTGACCCTCTCGGCCCCCGGCGTGGCGGGGCTGGTGCTGGCGGGGGCGGGGGGCCTGCTGGTGACGGCCGGGGTGCTGAACCTGCTGGGGCGGGTGTGGGCGTGGCTGGCCTTCGCGCTGCTCTCGGTGCCGCAGGACGGGGCGAGTGCCCGGCGGGAGGTCGTGGCGCTGCGCCGGGCCGCTGGCCGGGTGGCGCTGGGGGACGACCTGGGGGCGACCCTGGCGGACCTCGCGGGGCAGGCGCGGGCGGCGAGTACGGCGCAAGCGGTGGCGCTCACCGCGCCCGACGGCACCCTGCGGACGGTAAGCGGACCCGACGACCCCGCCCTGCACGGCCCCGGCCCCCTGCCCCCACCCGGCGGGGCGGACGTGCGGCCTCTGCCCGGCGGCGGGACGCTGGCGACCCTCCCGGTGGTAGCGGGCGGGCGTGATGGCGGCACCCTGCGGGCCGCATACGTGGCGGGCACCCGCCCCAGTGGGGACGAACTCGCCTTCCTGCTCTCTATCGCCGACCACGCGGGGACGGCCCTGCACGCCGCCGAACTGATCGCGCGGGCGGGCGAGCGCGGCGGCGAGCTGGAACGGGCGCGGCTGGCCCGCGAGCTGCACGACAGCGTGGCCCAGGCCCTCTACGGCATCACCCTGGGGGCCAAGACCGCCCGCGCCACCCTGGACCGCGACCCCGCCCGCGCCCGCGAGAGCCTGGAATACACCATCCGGCTGGCCGAGGGCGGCGTCTCGGAGATGAAGGCGCTCCTCTTCAGCCTGCGCCCCGACGCGCTGGAGGAAGGCGGGCTGGTCGCGGCCCTCGCGCAAACGGCGCACGCCCTGGAAGCGCGGCACGGCCTGACCGTCCACGCCGACACGCCCCAGGAACCCGCCCTTGCCCCCCACGCGCAGGCCGCCGCCTACCGGGTCGCGCAGGAGGCCCTGCACAACGTGGTCAAGCACGCCCGCGCCCGCGAGGTGTGGCTCTCGGTGCGCGGGGAGGGGGGCACGGTGCGGCTGGAGGTCCGCGACGACGGGCGCGGGTTCGACCCCGCCGCGCTGCCCGGCGGCACCCTGGGCCAGCGCTCCATGCGCGAGCGGGCGCGGGAGGCGGGGGGCGAGTTGACGGTGCAGAGCGAGCCCGGCGTGGGCACCACCGTCACCCTGACCCTGCCCACTGCCCCCCGGAGTCCTCGTGACCGCCCCCACCCGGCCCCCCGCGCGGCCCCTGGCCCCGGTGCTGGCCCGCGTCGCGCTGGGGCTGGGCCTGGTCGCGGCGGGGGCGGGCCTGACCTGGGCGGGCTGGCGGGTCACCCCCATTCCCGGCCTGAGCGTGCGCGAGACGCCGCTGGAAGTGCCGCTGGACGGGGCCTCGGCGCTCGCCGTGCGGCTGACGGGCGACCGCACCGACCTCGCCGTGGCGGGACTGCCGTGGCCGGGCCGGGCCGCGCTGGTCGGACGGGCCACCCACCGCGAGCGCAATCCGCTGCGGGTGCAGACCTCCCGCGAGGGGACCACCCTGCGGGCCGACGTGCGGCTGGACGTGGCCCCGCTGAGTGACGACCGGGTGAACCTCAACACCCCCGCCGTGCAGCACCGCCTGGACGTGCAGCTCTCGCGCGGAGTGCCCGTCACCCTGGGGGCCGAAACCGCAAGCGGCGACCTGCGGCTGGACCTGCACGCACTGCGGCTGCGCGAGCTGACCGCCCGCACCCGCTCCGGCTCGCTGGTGGTGACCCTGCCCGCCGGGGAGAGCGGTCCCCTCACGCTGGGCACGGCGAGCGGCGGGGTCACCCTCCGCGCTCCGGCCACGTGGCGGGCACCGGCCCTGGGGGTCACCACTGGCAGCGGCGCGGTGACCCTGCGGCTGGGGGAGGCGTGGGCGAGGCGGCTGACCGTCACCACCCAGAGCGGCGACGTGGCGGGCGAACTGCCGCGCGGGGAGATGGGCCACGTGACCTCCACTTCCGGCGACCTCGCCCTGCGGCTGCCAGACGGGGCGGCAGGGACGCTCACGCTGCAAACGACTTCCGGGGAGGTGCGCCTCAGCCTCCCGCCCGACTCCTCCGCCCGCGTGCGGCTGGTGGGCGGCCGCTTGCTGGACCCGCCGGGCGACCTGCTGCGGCAGGGGGACGTGATCGCCACCGACCCCGCCGCCCTGACCGACCCCGACCTCGACCTCCGGGTGGAAGCGCCCCGCCTGCGCCTCGCCCGACGAGTGCCCGACACCGAAGGAGACACCCCATGACCCCCGACCCCCAAACCGTCCGCGTCCTGCTGGTGGACGACCACGCCGTCGTTCGGCAGGGTTTGCGGCTCTTTCTGGGCCTCGACCCGCAGATCGAGGTCGTGGGCGAGGCTGCCAACGGCGAGGAAGCTCTCTCCGAAGCCGAGCGCCTGCGCCCCGACGTGGTCGTGATGGACCTGATGATGCCCGTGATGGACGGGATTCAGGCCACCCGCGCCATTCGCCGCAGCCTCCCCGACACGGAAGTCATTGCCCTGACGAGCACGCTGGAGGAACACAAGGTCAACGGTGCGATCGACGCCGGGGCGATGGGCTACATGCTCAAGGATGCCTCCTCCGACACACTGGCCGAAGCCATTCACGCCGCCGCACGGGGCGAGGTGCGGCTGCACCCGGAAGCGGCCCGGCGGCTGGTCCGCGACTTCCGCTCCACCGACATGCGCGAGAGCCTGACGCCCAAGGAGGTCATCGTGCTGCAACTGATCGCGCGGGGGTACTCCAACCGCGACATCGCCGCCGACCAGAACGTCACCGAGGCGACGGTGAAGACGCACGTGAGCCGCCTGCTGAGCAAGCTGGGGCTGGAAAGCCGCACCCAGGCGGCGCTGTACGCGCTGCGGCACGGGCTGGCGAGCCTGGAATGAAGCGGCCAGCTTCCAGCGGCCAGCCACCAGCGTTCGGCGGACTCGGGCTGGTCTTGCTGATGCTGGGCTTTACGGGGCTGGGGGTCGTGCTGGGACTGCTCCGCGCCGTCTCGCTGGAGGGGCCGGAGTGGTGGAAGTTGGCAAGCTGGACGCCCCTGCTCCTCGCCCCGGTAGGGGTGATGGCGGCCCTGACGCTGTGGCTGGGGCGGCGGCATCCCACAGCGGCGGCGTGGGGAGGCGTGGGCGCGGCACTCGCGTCGGTGTGGGCCAGCCTCACCCTGCTGCACCCGGAGGTCAACCGGGACGCCAACATCGGGATGGGCTTTTATGGGGTGCTGGGTTGGATTTTTCCACTCGGCCCGGCCTTTGGGTTGGGGGCGCTGCTCGGCCTGCTGGCGGAGCGTCGGCGCGGCCTTCCACCCTCTCCCGCCGCGCTGGAGGATGCCCGCCCCCTTCCACCGCTGCGGCCCTGGCTGTGGCCGCTCCTCGCCCCGGCGCTGGTGTCACTGGCGGTGTCGGTGATGCCCTTCGCGCGGGTGGTGGTGCGGGAGGGCGCGGGCGACTGGCTGGGGCTGTTGGTGGCTGTTCTGTTCCTGTCCGCCGGGCAGCTCGCCGTCGGCCTCGCGCCCGCCCTGATCGTCCTGCTGGCGCTACGGGGGCAGGCCGCCCGTGACGGCGTCGTGCAGCCCCGCCTCGCTGCCTTCTGGGGCCTGTGCTTGGGCCTGGCGGTGACGCTGGGACTGTTCGGGTTCGGAACGGGGCTGCTGGATGGGGTGCCGCTGGAGGTCTACATCCTGCTGTGTGCGCTGCCCCCCGTGCTGGGGTACGGAGTGGGCGGGTGGCTGGGACGGCAACGGAGGGAATAGCACTGCGCCCCGTGCCATCCTGAACGCCTCCATGCCCCAGCCCATCACCACGGACGTACCCCGTTTTTGGCAGGCGTTCGAGCACCTTGATGCTCCGGACGCCATAGACCACTTTCAACGGTTTTACTTGGACGCCGGAACGCCGGGCGTCCAAGCCTTTATCCCGGAGCGCATCGTTTCGGCCGAGTCCCTGGTTACAGCGGTCCGCGCCCGGCGGGCCTACTACGCCAGCATTCGGGAGCGGTCACTGGCAACCCTCTCCGATCTGGGGCCGCGCCTTGACGCGGTGCTCGCGCGGTTGCCGGAAGTCGTGCCGGGAGCCCCTACCGACGACGTGTACTTCGTGATCGGGGCGATGAACAGCGGGGGAACGCTCTCGCGGGGCGAGGCCGGGACGTTCGCCATCATCGGGCTGGAATTCTTCTGCGCGGGGCCGGGGGCCATAACGGACGACCTCAACTCCTGGGAAAGGGCGGTGATCCGCACGCCGGACGCCCTGCCCAGCATCGTCGCCCATGAACTCGTACATACGCTCCAGCCCGTCCCGCAGGACGCCGAACCCACCCTGCTGCTCCACTGCCTGGCCGAGGGTGCGGCAGAGTACGTGGGCGAACTCATCAGCGGCGAGGTGATCAATCCCAGTCTCCACGAGTACGGCCTGACGCACGAACTCACGCTCCGGGCACGGTTCCAGCGGGACATGGCGGCGGGAGTGGGGCCGGAGCATTGGCTCTATCAGGGAAACCGGGCGGTAGACGAGCCCGCCGATCTCGGCTACTTCATCGGGGCACAGATCATGCGGGCGTATCACGGGCGGTACCGGGACAGGCCCGACGTGATGCACGACCTGCTGCACCGCGCCCTGCTGGAGCCCAGAGCGTTCGCCCGAAAGAGCGGGTACTTTTCCTGAACGGCTGAAGGGGAGGCCACCCTACCGCGCCTCCCCTTCCCCGGTTCCTGACCCTCACCCCAGGTCGTTCAGCACGTCCCCTAGTTCCTTTTTCACGCAGGTGAACATCGGCGTGTCCTGCAAGGTGTAGTTGCTCGCCTCGGTGTAGCGCAGGCGGTGAACGAGGTCCACGAACTCCTGCGGGTAGTCGGAGTCAAAGGACACGACGAACTCCTGGTCGTCGATGCCGTAGGAGTAGCTCGTGTTGATTCGCACGCCCTTGAAGGGACCCGACGCGTAGATGTGCTCGTCCATCATGCCCTGGCGCGAGTGCGGCGTGAGGTCGTACCACGCCCGCGTCTTCACGAAGGGATAGATAAACAGGAACTTGCCCTGCCCCGGCAGAATCTCCAGCCCGTGCCCGCTGCCTTCCACCCGGTTGACGTACTGGCTGCGCTTGTTCATGGAGATGAAGTTGTAGGGCTGCGTGAGGTAGCCCATCAGCCGGGTGCGGTTGAGCCGCCCCTGCGCCTCCTGAAAGTCCCGCACGTCGAAGGCGATGCGCCACAGCATGAAATCCACGTCGCCGCGCACGCCGACCAGCGAGTAGGTGCGCTGAATACGGCCCTGCTCCGGGGCGCCGTCCGTGACCCAGCCCTCGGCGGCGGCGAGAAACTCGGCCTTGATCTCCTCGCGCTCGGCGGGGGGCAGGCGGCGGAAGGCGGGGTCCAGCTTGAAGAACGCGTAGTTCAGGAACTGCCGCTGGGCACGGTCGGGGTCGCGCTGCGTGACCTGCCCGCTGGGATCGAGGTCCACCATCATCTTCGGGCGGCCACCGGGCGCACCGCCGGGACGCCCCCCGGTGCTCGGCGGCGTCTCCCCCGTCTGTGTCGGCTTCTGATCGTCGCCGCTCACCCCGTCACCGCCTGACCGCGCAGGTCGGTGGGCAGGCCGAAGTTGGCCCGGTAGAGGCTCTGAATCGCGTCATACTCGGTGTCCGTCAGGGGCGCGGCGGCAAAGGTCTGCACGTATTCCTCCAGCCCCTTCTCGTCGTAGATGTTGGGGAGAATGCTCGCCATCGCGGGCGAACGCAGCGCGAACCCGATGGCGAGCTGGCCGATGGTCCGGCCCCGGCCCTCCACGAACTCGGCATTCAGTTGCTCAACCTTCTTCAGGCCGTCTTCCATCCAGGCCTTGCGGCGGGCGTTGGTGGTCATGCGCCAGTTGCGGTGGTCGCCGGGCTCGAACTCGGTGTCGAGGGTCATGTAGCCCTCCAGCAGCCCGGAAGCGTGCGGGACGCGGGCCATCACGCCCACACCCTCGGCCTCTGCGACGGGCAGAATCTGTTCGCCCAGCACCTGCTCCAGCAGGTTGTAGATGATCTGGGTGGGAGCGCGGCGCTCCCGGATGGACGCGATGCCCTCCTCGATCTGCCGCTCGTTGAGCGCCGGACCCAGCGCGGTGCCGTAGGCGCGAATCAGACCTTCGGCCTTGAGCTTTTCCAGCTCGGCCCACAGGTCGTCGTTGCGAATCGCGTCCACCCGGCAGTTGTGCAACTGGTAGTAGTCGATGTAGTCGGTGCCCAGCCGCTTCAAGGAGCCTTCCAGCGCCTTGCGGAGGTAGGCGGGCGTCCAGTCGTGCGGGCGCTCCTGCTGACCCGGACGCTCGGGGTGGGTGTAGATGTCGTAGCCGAATTTGGTGCCGATGACGATCTTCTCGCGCACGTCCCCCAGCGCCCGGCGCTGGATTTCCTCGGCGCGGCCCGAGGCGTAGGTGTCGGCGTTGTCGAAAAACGTGACCCCGAGGTCGTAGGCGCGGCGCAGCAGGCGGACGGCCATCTCCTCGTCCTTGACGCCCCACCACGTCGTGCCGACGGTCCACACGCCGAACCCCACCGCGCTCACGGTGAGGTCGGTGCCCAGCAGTTTGCGGTACTCCATGGGCGGTACTGTTTCACCGCGCCCAGGGGACGTTTTGCCCCGAACGGTCGGTCAGGTGGGGCGAAGGCGACACGGCAGGCGCCCAGCACTCTTGAGAACTTAATAAAGCCTTCCTTTATCCAACTTGGGGAGAAGGATCAGCTTATACGAAGCCTGCCCGGAGCCAGGCGGGATGCATCGTCTTGGCGGTGCATCTAGGCTGACGGCCTGCCCGAGTCCGGGCCACAGGGAGGAGAGCGCTAGCCATGACCAACCCATCCACCGATCCCGGCGAGTCCCCCGACTCGCCCGCTCTCTTGGCCCCCATGGGGGTGCTGGAAAAACAGATCTACCGCGGCCCCAACGTCTACGGCTACCAGCCCATGATCCGCTTCCAGCTCGATCTGGGGACGCTGGAGGAGTACCCGTCGGACACACTTCCCGGTTTCAACGACCGCCTGCTGGAGCTTCTGCCCACGCTGGAGCGGCACGGCTGCTGCTTCCGCGAGCCGGGGGGCTTTATCCGCCGCCTGCGGGACGGCACCTGGCTGGGGCACGTGGCCGAACACGTCGCGCTGGAACTTCAGACGCTGGCGGGCACGCCGGTCACCTACGGCAAGACCCGCTCGGTGAAGGGGCAGCCGGGTGTCTACAACGTGCTCTATTCCTACCGCGAGGAACGGGTGGGCCTGCTCGCGGGGGCGGTGGCGCTGCGGCTGGTGCAGAGCCTGCTGCCGGGGGAGCTGCGGGGCCTTCGGGGGGTGGAGCGGCTGCTGCCTGGCGGCGTGAGCGACCTCGACCCCGACTCGCCCTTCGACTTCGGGGCAGAGCTGAGCGAGCTGCGGCGGCTGGCGCGGCGTCACGCCTTCGGGCCGACCACCCAGTCCCTGGTGGACGAGGCGCAGCGGCGCGGCATTCCCTTCCTGCGGCTGGACGAGCACAGCCTGGTGCAGCTCGGCTACGGCAAGTACCAGCAGCAGATTCGCGCGAGCATCACCAGCAAGACGCCCCACATCGCCACGATGACCGCGAGTGCTCTGTACCGGACATCTTGCCTTTAAACTGCGCCTGGCACGTGAAACGGCATGCTCAGCAGCCTGATCAGCCCTGGTAATTCGGGCAGATTCCACCGCAGGGCATTGCACAGCTGCTCTGCGCCGTACCGCACCAGGCTCATGGCCGGGCGGCCATGAGCCTTCACCTTGATCGGGACGTGCGCTTGGAGCCATACGCCCACCCGCAGGCAACTGACCCAGGCCAGGATGACCAGCCCGAACAGCCGTTCTAGTCGGTCTGGTCGAGTGATACCGGTCCGCTCCAGGTCAAACCCGCGCACCTTGAGGCTGGCGAACGTGCACTCCACCGACCAGCGCGCCCGGTACAGGACGCAGGTGTCCCAGACGCTGAAATCCGTGGCGATCGCCACCAGGTCCCCCGCGGGGGACCTGGTGGCCACGACCTGCATCACCTCCCCGTACACGTTGGCCCGCTCGGCGAGGCACCGCACTTCTCCGACCTTCAGATCACCGAACCACGCATCCACACGCAACTCGTCGACCACGGCGTTCTTCCTGATACGGATGGCGCGCTTGATGCCCTTCCGTCTCAGGAACCGGAACCACTCGCCGCCGATGAACTCCCGGTCGGCGACGAGGCCCTTCCAGCGGCCCGCTGGAAGGGCCTTCAGGAGTCGTGAGACCAGCTGGATCCGCCGGACCGTGCTGCTGTTGCCGTCGTGATCCAGGGCAGTCCAGACGAGTGGCACCGTGTAGCCGTGCAGGACGACGCCAAGCACCAGGAGATTCAGGGGCGACTCGCCGCGCTCCCACGTCGTGCGGTCCATGCTGAGCAGCAATTTCCCTGGGGGCAGCAGAGCCAGGAGGAAGACCAGGAAGACGGACTCGGTGAGCTGAGGATCCCGGTACCCTCGTTCCACCCGGCGTCTCTTTGCGTCGAGGGAGCTGACTCCGGGCAGGTGGGCGCACAGGTCACTCTGGTTCACGCTTCGGGCCGTCACCATCGCGAAGATCAAGTCCACGACACGCTGCAGCGTGTCGTGGCGCAGGAAGGGCACGCAGGCTTTGAAGTGGCGGGTGAGTTCGATACGCTGGAGATCGGCGGGTTTTGGGATGGTCACACACTCAAAACACCGCCGTTTACGCCGTTTAGGGCTTGAGTCAGGTGGTCTCGGGCAGTGCGGGGACGAGAAAAAATGGAGACGGTATGGGTAGATACCGTCTCCACCACAGTTTAGGTCGGCGAACCGTCATTCGTCAGCTTCACCGCTGGGCCAAACGGCATTTCAGCGACCACAAGCGATTCAAACACCAGAAGCTCAGCGATGCGCTGTTGGTGGCATTGCTGCTCAGCCGTCTCGTCTTCAAGCATCCGTTTCCGTCGATTTGGTGGCAGATACTGAGGGAAGATCGGAGCGGTCTTCCCTCGTACACCCAGGCTTACACCCGTGGCCTCCGTCTCCTGGAGCGCCTCGAAGCCATCGTCAGCCCTCCCAAATGGTGCGGAGAGGTCATCATCGACTCCATGCCACTGCCCGTCTGCCGACCCAAACGAGGGAAACGCTGCGCGTTTCCTGGCGCTCGGTGGGGCTTTGGGACGCAGGGCGACGTGTACGGCTACAAGCTCCACGCCTGGGTGACGCCGGAGGGTGAAATCGTTCAGTACCTGCTGAAACCCGCCAACCTTCACGACACCACGGTCAGCTACGAGCTGAACCGAAGATGGCCGGAGTTCGGCGGGCCAAAGATCATCGGTGATAAGGGCTACTGCTGCCTGGGATACGTGTTCCCACCCAAGAAAAACTCCCGGTACGACACCGGGTGGCGGGAAGACCGCCACCCGAAGTTACGCAAGCGCATTGAAACCGTCTTCTCCCAATTGGTGGAGGCCCAAATCCGCTCCGTTCAGACGAAGACGCTCGCCTCCCTTCGCTTCCGTGTCGTCCTAGCCGTCCTCGCGCACAACCTTGCTCAGCCCTAAACGGCGTGCCGTTTGTTGTGCCACTTCGCGACCGATCACACGTTCAGAAATTTTCCGTCCAGCACAGCTTCAACCTGAAGATGTCCGGTACAGAGCCGCGAGTGACAAGGACCTCACCAAGCGGCTGCTCGACCGCGCCGGGCTGCCCGTGCCGCAGGGCGTGGTCGTGCGCGACGCGGAGGAGGCCGTGCGCGAGGCCCGCCGCCTGAAGGGGCCGGTCGTGACCAAGCCGCTCGACGGCAACCACGGGCGCGGCGTGTCTCTGAACCTCACGACGGAGGAAGAGGTCCGCAAGGGCTTCGAGGAGGCCCGCGCCCACAGCCGCAGCGTGGTCGTCGAGCAGTTCTACACCGGCAACGACCACCGGGTGCTGGTGGTGAACGGTGAGGTCGTCGCGGTGGCCGAGCGGGTGCCCGCCCATGTGGTGGGCGACGGCAGCCGGAAGATTGCCGAACTCGTAGAGGAGGTCAACCGCGACCCCCGCCGGGGCGACGGCCACGAGAAGGTCATGACCCGCATCAAGCTCGACGAGCATGTCCTGACGCTGCTGGCCCGCTCGGGCCGGACGCCGGAGACGGTTCCGGCGGCGGGCGAGGTGGTCCCCCTGCGCGACACCGCCAACATCTCCACCGGGGGCACCGCCGTGGACCGCACCGACGTGATTCACCCCGAGAACGTCACCATCGCGCGGCGGGCAGCGCAGGTCATCGGGCTGGACGTGGCGGGCATCGACCTGATCACGCCCGACATCTCGCGCTCGGTGCACGAAACGGGCGGCGGCATCGTGGAGGTCAACGCCGCGCCGGGCTTCCGGATGCACCTGCAACCCTCCGAAGGCGAGGGGCGCAACGTGGCCGCCCCCGTGCTGAGCATGCTGTTCCCCAGGGACACGCCCTGCCGGATGCCGATCATCTCCATCACTGGCACGAACGGCAAGAGCACGACCTCGCGCATGGTCGCGCACATCCTGCGCCACGCGGGGAAGGTCGTGGGCCTGACGACCTCCAACGGCATCTACATCGACGGGGAGCAGATTCTGAGCGGCGACACCACCGGTCCCAAGAGCGCGAAGGTGGTCCTGAGTGACCCCAGCGTGGAGGTCGCCGTGCTGGAAACGGCCCGCGGCGGCATCCTGCGCGAGGGGCTGGGCTTCGACCACTGCGACGTGGGCGCGGTGCTGAACATCCAGCCCGACCACCTCGGGCTCAAGGGGATCGAGACCCTGCAAGACCTCGCCTGGGTCAAGTCGCTGATCGTGGAAGTGGTGACCAAGAACGGCACCAGCGTGCTGAACGCCGACGACCCCCTCACGCTGAGGATGCGGAAGAAGGCGGGCGGGAGCCTCACCCTGTTTTCCATGCAGGGGGGCAGCGGATGCTCGCGCGACGTGCAGGATCACATCGCCGGGGGCGGCACGGCGGTGCTGCGCGAACCCACTGCGCTGGGCGACGAACTCGTGCTGTACCAGGGCGGGCAGCGCCAGCCCATCTTGCGGGCGCGGGACATCCCCGCCACGCTGGGCGGTTTCGCGCAGGTCAACGTGCAAAATGCCCTCGCGGCGGCGGCCATCGCGGTCGCGCAGGGGGTGGAACTGCCGGTGATTCGCACGGCGCTGGCGTCCTTTACCACCTCCTACGAGCAGAGCCCCGGCCGCCTGAACCTCTATGACGGCCACCCCTTCCGGGTGATGCTGGACTACGCGCACAACCCCGCCGGGCTGTCGCACCTGCGTGACCTCGTGACGCACCTGCGCCCACCGCGTGGCCGGGTGATCGGCGTGATGGGCGTCGCCGGGGACCGCCGCGATCAGGACATCCGGCAGATGGGCGAAATTGCAGCAGAAATGTTCGACGACCTCATCGTGCGCGAGGACGAGCTGCGCCGGGGCCGCCCCAGCGGGGAGGGCGCCCGCCTGCTCAGCGAGGGGGCGGTCGCGGGGGGCCTCTCTCCCGAGCGCATCACGACCATCCTCTCCGAACGGGCGGCGGTGGACCACGGGCTGAGCGTGGCCCGTCCCGGCGACCTCGTGATCTACCTCGCCACCGAGGTCGAGGAGACTTGGCGGCGCATCCGCGACTTCGACTCCTCGCACCTCCCCCCGGCGGGCACGCCCGAGGAACCCGGCCACCAGGGGGCCTACCATGACTGAGACGCCGCGCTGGGCGATCATCGTCCACGGCGGGGCGCACCAGACTCCGCCCGAACAGGTCGCGGCCAGCCGCGCCGGGTGTCTGGCAGCGCTGAGCGCCGGGCGCCGGGTGCTGGAGGGCGGCGGCACGGCGGTCGAGGCAGTCGAGGCCGCCCTCCGGGTGCTGGAGGACGACCCCACCTTCAATGCCGGGTACGGCTCAGCGCTGACGGCGGACGGCACGGTCGAGATGGACTCCGCCGTGATGGACGGGCAGACCCTGGAGGTGGGCGCGGTCGCGGGACTGGCCGGGGTCCGTCACCCGGTCAGCGTGGCCCGGCGCCTGCTGCGTGAGAAAGAAGTGCTGCTGACCGGCGCGGGTGCCCGCCGCTTCGCCGAGCGCAGCGGGGCCGAGCTGTGCGCCCCCGAAGAACTGATCTCGCCCCAGCAGCGGAAGACCTTCCAGGAACACGACACCGTCGGTTGCGTGGCCCTCGACCTGCGCGGCCACCTCGCCGCCGGGACCTCCACCGGGGGCCTGACCGGGCAGCCCGCCGGGCGGGTGGGCGACTCGCCCCTGATCGGCTGCGGCTTCTACGCCGAAGACGGAGTCGGCGCGGTGGCCCTGACCGGCGAGGGCGAGAGCCTGGCCCGCTGGATGACGGCGGCCCGCATCCTCCACCGCCTGCCGGGCAGGACACCCGACGAGGCCCTGCGCACGGTGCTGGAGGAGATGGGCACGCGGGTCGGCGGCACCGGGGGCGGCATCGCCCTGACGCCGGACGGGCAGGCCGGGTGGTGGCACACCAGCCCCGACATGCCCACGGCCTACCAGCGCTCCGACATGCCCAGCCCCCGCACCTACCTGACGAAAACCGAGGAGAGAGACGATGTCCACACACCACACGGCTGAACGGGGCGCCCGGCCGGGGCGCGGAACGCTGATCATCATCGGCGGGCACGAGGACAAGGAAAAGAGGCGCGAGATTCTCAAGGAAGTCGCCCGCCGCGTGCAGGGCGGCAAGCTGGTGATCGCCACCGTCGCCTCGCACCAGCCTGAGGGCTACTTCGAGAGCTACCAAGAGGGCTTCGGGGGCCTGGGGGTGGGCGAACTCGCCGAGCTGTATATCGAGGAGCGGGTGGAGGCCTCGCGCGAGGACAAGCTGGGGCTGCTTGACGGCGCGGCGGTGGTGTTCTTCTCCGGCGGCGACCAGCTCCGCATCACCAGCCAGATCGGGGACACGCCGCTCGAAGCCCGCATCCGCGAGGTCTACGAAGGCGGCGGCGTGATCGCGGGCACCTCGGCGGGGGCTTCCGTGATGTGCGAGACGATGCTGGTCAAGGGCAGCAGCAAGGAGTCCTACCGCATCGGGGACCTTCAGATGGCGCCGGGGCTGGGTCTGGTGCGCGGAGTCATCATCGACCAGCACTTCGCCGAGCGCGGGCGCATCGGCCGCCTGCTGGGGGCGGTGGCGCAAAATCCCCGCGTGCTGGGCATCGGCATTGACGAGGACACGGCCATCGTGCTGGAAGGCAGCCACTTCACCGTGATCGGCAGCGGGGCCGTCTACGTCGCCGACGGCGAGGGCATCACCCACTCCAACATCGCCGAGGCCCGCACGGAAGAACCCCTCTCGCTGTACGACGTGCGCCTGCACGTCCTCTCGCGTGGCGACGCCTTCGACCTGGAACGCCGCAAACCCGTTCCCGCCCGCCAATATGAGGAGGCGGAAGAGGCGGCGGGGTAATCGTCCCCACGGGAGGGTGCGGAAGGCTTGACGAATGCTGCATACCGCGCTAACTTGGTTTTATCACCGCCCGAAGGGGCGGCTTTTTATGCCCGCCGCCTCCCATGTTTCGCCCGTCCAGCAGAGCGGTCAAGCGTAGGCTGGCCGGGTGGACGACGCAGCGATAATCGGCTTTGTGGGCGCCCTGCTCGGTGCCCTGGTGGGGGCCGCCGGGACCTACCTGGCGACCGTGGGAGCGGCCCGGCGGCAAGGTCAGGACCGGGCGCGGGCGGTGCTGGGGGCGGTCGGGGCGGCCCTGGGCAGCGGCGGGGCCGAGGAAAGCCGGGCCAGCGCGGAAGCCACCCTGCGCTGGCTGGGGGAGCTG
This sequence comes from Deinococcus sp. NW-56, assembly GCF_002953415.1. Taxonomy (NCBI): domain Bacteria; kingdom Thermotogati; phylum Deinococcota; class Deinococci; order Deinococcales; family Deinococcaceae; genus Deinococcus; species Deinococcus sp. NW-56. The sequence goes on from NZ_CP026516.1 coordinate 2,145,214, forward strand.
CGGGCGCTTCTCAACACGAATGGGCCGGAGGCCGATCAGCCCGCGCAACTCGGCCTGCGCCTGAGCATTCCCAACCTGACCCAGCCCGTGTGGGCGGGGCTGCTGGGGGCAGACCTGGGGTACGTGCCGCCCGCCGTCTACCTCAAACTCTCGGAACTGGACGCCCTCACGGCGCACGCCAACGGTTTGGCGGCGCAGTGTCTGGACCCGGCACTGACCCTCTGGCGCCTGCTGGACAGGTTGCCGCCCGACCTCACTTCCCGCCACCTCGCCGCCCTGCCTCAGCGGGCCGAGCTGGAAGCGGCGGCGCAGCGCCTGACGATGCTGCTGACCGTGCTGCTCGACCTCTACCGCCAGCACGCCGCGATCCGGCACGAGTTGCGCCCGATGCTGCCCACGCCACGCGCCGGAACGCTTACTCCGGCCACCCCGTAGAGGCGGCATGGGTTTCTTTGACCCCCCCGCCCCCGAACCCCAGCCTGTCCACCGCGCGGGGAAAGACCTGACCTGTGCCCACTGCGGCCACGCGGCCTTTTACGCGGGCGAGGCGCAGCTCAATACCCAGGGCCTCACCTTCCTGGGGTTGGACTGGCTGAACGGCAGCGCGGATTATTTTGCCTGTGCCCACTGCGGGCACCTGCACTGGTTTCTTCAGGTGCTGCCCTGAATCGCCCCGCTTGAGATTGACGAATGCTGTATACCGCGCTATCCTTACTTCATTCAACCGCCCGAAGTGGCGGTTTTTTCATGCCTGCCCGTGTTGAGTGGCTGGGGCACCGGAAAGACCAGCCGGAAGTCGGGGACACCCAGGGTCAGCAGGGGACGAACGGGCGGCGGCGTGGGCGTCAGGCCCCGCAGATGCCCCACGGTCAGCCGGGCGGGGGTGACGCGCCCGCTGGCCTCCAGGGGGGTCAGCAGCCAACCACCTGCCCCATCCAGCCCCGGCTGCGCGAGCGTCCGCAGGGGCGGGGGCAGAAGGCCAGTGCGAACGGGCACGCGCCAGGTGCCGACCTCGTACCCCAGGCGGGCAACCTCCGCGCCGTCCTCCCCCGACACCCGGACTTCGCCCCAGCGCTCCTGGCCGAGCCAGTCGAAGCGGGCCAGATGTTTGGGAATCCCCCAGTTGCGCCGCCCCCACACCACGCTCTCCTCGGTGCTCACCACGATGGCCTGGACCTGGGGCCTCCACCCAGCAGGCGTGCGGGTGAGTTCGGCCCACAGCAGCTCGTCGTAGGGACCGACCGGGGAGGATGCGTAGCGCACCAGCATCAGCACCCCCGAGGCCGAGAGGGCGATCAGGCCGCGTCCGGTGAGCGTCCAGGGAGGCGGGGTCATGGGGCCAGGGTACGCGCTAGCCTGCCTCCCGATGCTCAAGCACGTCTCCTTCGTGACCCGCGACCTCGCGGCCACCCTTGCCTTTTACGTGCGGCTCGGCGGCGTGGTCGAAAAGGACCTGACGACCGCCGAGGGCTACCGCCGGGGCGTGATCCGGCTGGGCGGGGGCCGCCTCCAGTTCTTCGAGATTCCCGGCGAGACGCCCACGCCGCACGGGCACTGGGCCGACCACATCGCCCTGCATGTCCCCGGCCTCCGCGCCCTCCTCCCCGAGCTGCGGGCCGCCGGGGTGACGGTCAGCCGCGACCTCCAGCCCAGCCCCGGCGGGCGGGACATGGCCTTCGTGCTGGACCCGGATGGGCGGCAGGTGGAACTGCTGGAAGCGGACTCGTAGGGCAAAAAAGGGGGGGAAACGCACAGAACGTCTCCCCCTCCGCAGCAACCCCATGCCCTATGGCCCTTCGGTATACACCCGGCTCGGATAGTAGTACTTGTCCAGCAGCAGCTTGCCCAGCGCGACGACGGGCACGGCGAGGAGCGCCCCTACGAAGCCCAGCAGCGAGGCTCCCACCAGAATGGCGACGAGCACGGTCACCGGGTGCAGGTCGGTGGTGCGGCCCAGCACGTAGGGACTCAGGAAGTTGCTCTCGATCTGGTTGGCCAGGACGAACACCACGACGACGAACAGCATCTTGACCCACCCCAGCGGCAGCGCGAGCAGCAGCGCGGGGGTCGCGCCGATCACCGGGCCGAGGTACGGCACGATGTTGAAGGCTCCCGCCAGAAACCCGATGGCGGCGGCGCTGGGGATTCCCAGGAGGGTCAGCCCCAGGAACACGAAGACGCCGATAAAGGTGGCGATCACGAGTTGCCCGCGCACGTACCCGCCCACCGCCGTGCCCAGCAGGCCGCTCAGCTCCAGCACGCGCGGCTGCCAGGGGCGCGGAAAGGCCCGCAGGAGGGAAGCATTGACCCGGCTGTAGTCCAGCATCAGGTAGATGCTCAGCAGCAGGATGATCACGATCTGGCCGACCACCCCACCGATGGAGACAATCTGCCGGAAGACCGTGCCCGTCGAGTTCAGGGCATTTTGCAGGATGGGGATCAGGTTCTGGCCGAGGTTTTCGACGTAGGTCTGCACCGCTTCCGTGATGCGCTCGCGGGCGTCCGCGAGGTTGCCGATGCCCCGGTCCCCCAGCCACCCGAAGAGGCGGTCAATCACCACGCCGAGTTGCCCGATCTGGTCCGGGAGCCGCGCGAGCAGGTCGATGAGCTGCGCCGAGACGGTGACCAGCAGCGCCCCCGCCAGCGCGAACAGCGCCACGAACAGCAGCAGCACGAAAAAGACGCCCAGCCCCCGCGACACCCGCCCCCGCTCCAGCCAGGTCAGCAGCGGATTGGCGAGGTAGGCGATCAGAAAGGCGATCAGCACGTTCCAGATGATGGTGCTGACCTCGCCCGCCAGGCGGTAGAGGAGGTACAGGGCCAGTCCGAAGACCAGGAGGCGAATCCAGGGACTGCGCCAGGCGTACTCGAAGGCGGTCGGCGGCTTGGGGGGCGAGATCACACCCGGCATGATACGGAGCCTCTGCCCGCCTCCGCACAGGAGCGAAAATTAACCCAGCGCCCTGCCCGTGCGGCGGCTTCTGCTACAGTGGCCCCATGTTCCCGTGTTGCCTCTCCCCCGCGGCCTGAGCGACACGCTTCCCTGCCGCGCCCCTTCCCTGTGTGGAGTCGGCGCGGCTTTTTCTTTTCCCTTCCCAGGAGCCCCAATGACCCACTCCCCCTCACCCCGCACGCCCGATCCCGATATCCACCTCTACGACACCCTGCGCGGCGAGAAGGTCCGCTTCGTGCCGACCACGCCCGGCCGGGTGGGGATGTACCTGTGCGGCCCCACCGTGTACTCGGACGCGCACCTCGGACACGCGAAAAAGGAGGTCGCCTTCGACGTGGTGCGGCGGGCGCTGATGCACTTCGGGTACGGGGTGCGCTACGTGACCAACGTGACCGACGTGGGCCACCTCCAGAACGATGCCGATGAGGGCGAGGACAAGCTCCAGGCCCGTGCCCGGCTGGAGCAGCTCGAACCGATGGAGGTGGCCGACAAGTACTTCTGGTCCTTCCAGCGCGACATGGACGCCCTGAATGTCCTCAAGCCGTCGATCAACCCCCGCGCGACCGGGCACATCCCCGAGCAGATCGCGCTGATCGAGGAACTGATCGAGAAGGGCCACGCCTACGAGTCGAACGGCAGCGTCTACTTCGACGTGCGCTCGTGGCCCGAGTACGGCAAGCTGTCGGGCCGCAAGCTCGACGAGCAGGCCGAGGGCACGCGGGAAGCCGTGCGCGAGGAGAAGCGCGACCCCCGCGACTTCGCCCTGTGGAAGCGGGCCGAGCCCGGCCACCTGATGCGCTGGGAGTCGCCCTGGGGGGTGGGCTTTCCCGGCTGGCACATCGAATGCAGCGCGATGAGCCTGAAGTACCTTGGCGAAGGCTTCGACATCCACGGCGGGGGGCTCGACCTCCAGTTCCCGCACCACGAGGCCGAGATCGCGCAGGCGGAGGCCGCCGGGCACGCCTTCGCCCGCTACTGGATGCACAACAACATGCTGACCATCGGCGGCGAGAAGATGTCCAAGAGCAAGGGCAACTTCACGACCATCCGTGACCTGCTCGAGCACCACGACCCGATGGTGGTGCGCTTCCTGCTGGTGGGCAGCCACTACCGCTCGGTGACCGAGTTCTCGGAGGAGGCCTTCCAGAGCGCCCGGAATGGGTATCGCCGCCTGACCGAAGCGCTGCACGAGGTCGAGCGCCGATTGCCGAACGCCCCGGAACGCGACGACCCGGCCCTGCGCGGCAAGATCGCCGCACACGTCGAGGAGTTCGAGCACGCCATGCGCGACGACTTCAACACGCCCCGCGCGGTAGCGGCCCTCTTCGGCTTGACGACCGACGTGAACGCGGCGCTGAACGGCGGCGAGGTGGGGCGGGGAGCGCTGGAAGCCGCCCGCGACGCCTACCGCCAGCTCGGGGGCGACGTGCTGGGGCTGTTCGCAGAAGGCGCGGCCACGGGCCAGGACGACACGGAGGTCGTGGACGCCCTGATGGAACTCGTGCTGCAGGCCCGGCAGAACTACCGCCTGCAAAAGCAGTACGCCGAGGCCGACCAGTTGCGCGACACGCTGACCCGCGTGGGCGTGACCGTGGAGGACACCAAGGACGGCCCGCGCTGGCGGCGGTGAGGGACGGCGGGGGCAACAGGGCACGGCTGTTGCTCAAGACTCGCCGTTCCCCCCTCATGGCCCGCGCCGCTACACTTTCTCCATGTTTCCCCTCGTGCGGCAGGTGCTGGACAACTTCAACTTCGACGTGGACCCCGACCTCTCCGAAGGGGAGAACGCCGAGGAGGTCATCAAGAGCGCGGCGCTGCTCTCGGGGGCGATCGCGGTCGAGCCTATCCCCTTCGCGGACATGCTGCTGATTACCCCCGTGCAGGCCAAGATGGTGCTGCACATCGGCAAGATCTACGGCTTCGAGATCACCCCGGAGCGCTCGCGCGAGATCGCGCAGGAGCTGGGGGCCACCGTCGCCTACGGTCTCGTGGCGCGGCAGGTCATGCGCGGGATCGCCAAGCTGGCCCTGCCCGTGATCGGCGGGATCATCACCGCCCCCGCCGTGTACGGCTGGACCTTCGCGCTGGGGCGGGTGGCGCAGCAGTACTTCGAGCGCAAGCGGGCCGGGCTACCCGCCACCCGGCAGGAACAGGTCAAGGTCGTGCAGGAGGCCAAGGCGCAGAGCCGCCGGGTGCTCCCCACCCCGCAGGACTTCTCCGACCTCGCCTCCGAGCTGCGCCGCCGCGCCGAGGAGAAGGGGAAAGGTGGGGGCCGGGGCGACCTGAATTGAGATGGGACAGGCGGAAGCGGCCCGGCTGATCTGGATCAACGGTCCCTTCGGGGTGGGCAAGACGCAGACCGCCTACGCGCTGCACCGCCGCCTGCCCGGCAGCTTCGTCTGCGATCCCGAGTATCTGGGCTTCGCCATCCGGCGCATGACCCCCCGCGAGCTGCGCGGCGAGTTTCAGGACCTGCCACTGTGGCGCGAGGGAGTCTACACCCTGCTCAGCCGCAACCTGACCCACTCGCGCCGGGTGGTGATCGTGCCCATGACGCTGGTGGTCCCGGCATATTTCGACGAGACGGTGGGGCGGTTGCGGGCGGACGGCCACCGGGTCTGCCACGTCGCGCTGCTCGCGTCCCGGCCCACCGTGCTGCGGCGCTTGCGTTCGCGTGGGCAGGGGGCCAGCAGCTGGGCCGCCGGGCAGATCGACCGCTGCCTCGACGGGCTGGGCCAGCTCGACCCCGCCGACTGTCTCTCCACCGACCACCTCACGCTGGAGGAGGTCACTGAGGAGGTCGCGCGGCGGGCGAACCTGACCCTGCGGCCCGACCACACACCTCCCTTCGCTCGCCCGCTGCGGCGCTGGGCGGTGGCGCTGCGCCACCTGCGGCGCGACTGAAGAGTGGGGGCCGCTTTCCCCCGCTTGACCCCTTCCCCTTCCCTGCGCCACACTCTCCCCAGCGTTGATCCGCAGGAGTAGCGGGACACGTACCTCCGAGCGAGTCCGGGACGGTGTGAGCCGGGCAGGTGGCGGCCGGCGAAGGGCGGCGGGGAGCTGAAATGCGACAAAAGTGCCCGCCCAAGCCGCAGAACGCGGTGGCGGGAACTGGGGTGGAACCGCGCGGAACAGTCTGCGTCCCCAGGCGGCGAAATGTCCGTCTGGGGACGTTTCGTTGTGGGAGGTCTAAGGGTCGAGGGGCTAAGAGTCTAAGAACACCCGCGCTGCTGTTCCTCAGACCCTTTGCCTTTTAGACCCTTAGACCCTCCGAAGGAGCCTGTATGCCCGCAACCTCAATGGAAGAACTCGTCAGCCTGTGCAAGCGCCGGGGCTTTATTTTTCAGGGCAGTGAGATTTACGGCGGCCTGCAGGGGTTCTACGATTACGGCCCCCTCGGCGTGGAGCTGAAGAACAACATCAAGGCCGCGTGGTGGCGCACCAATGTCTACGAGCGCGACGACATGGAGGGCCTCGACGCCTCGATCATCATGCACCGCATGGTGCTGCGGCACTCGGGCCACGAGGCCACCTTCAGCGACCCGATGGTGGACAACAAGAGAAACGGCAAACGCTACCGCCTCGACCACCTCGTGAAGGACCAGAAGGCCGACGTGCAGGTGAAGGTGGCCGAGTTGATGGGCGCGGACGCCGACAACTTCGCCGCGCTGGTGGCTGCCCTGAACGCAAATCCCGCGCAGGCGTCGCAGGCGCTGAAGGACGCTGGCGTGCGTGACCCCTTCTCCGGCGAGGTGGGCGACTGGACCGAGCCGCGCCCCTTCAACATGATGTTCAAGACGACCATCGGCCCGGTCGCGGACGAGGACAGTTACGGCTACCTGCGGCCCGAGACCGCGCAGGGCATCTTCACCAACTTCAAGAACGTGGTGGACTCGACCTCCCGGCGCCTCCCCTTCGGCATCGCGCAGATCGGCAAGGCGTTTCGCAACGAGATCACGCCGCGCAACTTCATCTTCCGGGTGCGCGAGCTCGAGCAGATGGAAATCGAGTTCTTCTGCACCCCCGGCACCGACGAGGAGTGGCACGAGCACTGGCTCGAGCAGCGCCTGAAGTGGTGGGAGGCGCAGGGCGTGCCGCGCAGCAAGATCGAGATTCTGGACGTGCCACAGGAAGACCTGGCGCACTATTCCAAGCGCACCTACGACCTGATGTACGACTACCCCACGCTGGGGCACGAGGAGATCGAGGGCATCGCCAACCGCACCGACTTCGACCTCGGCAGCCATACCAAGGCGCAGGGCGAACTCGGGATTCAGGCCCGCGTGGACGAGAACCTCGACTCGGTCGCCAAGCTGACCATCCCGCACCCGGAGACGAACAAGCCCGTCGTGCCCTTCGTGATCGAGCCGTCCGCCGGGGTGGACCGGGCGATGCTGGCGGTTCTCAGCGAGGCGTTCACCAAGGAGACGCTAGAGAACGGCTCGGAGCGCATCGTGCTGAAGCTCAAGCCGCATCTGGCCCCCATCAAGGTGGCGGTGATTCCGCTGGCCCGCAACCGCGAGGAGATCACGACGGTCGCGCGGGCGATCAAGGCCGAGCTTCAGGGCCTGGGCCTGGGCCGGGTGCTGTACGAGGACTCCGGCAACATCGGCAAGGCGTACCGCCGCCACGACGAGGTGGGGACGCCCTTTTGCGTGACGGTGGACTTCGACACCGTGGGCAAGGGCGAGGACCCGAATCTCACCGACACCGTGACGGTACGCGACCGCGACACGCTGGGGCAGGAACGGGTCAAGATCAGTGAGCTGGCGGGGTGGATCCGGGAGAAGCTGAGGTAGACGGCCAACCTCCAAGCACCGACCAGCCAACGCCCCCGCCTCCGCGCGGGGGTTTGTCCTGCGGGTGGGTTCATGAAGTTCTCCCTCCTACACCGACCGGGGCACCGGGTGCTGGGGCTTTCTACAATCAGAGTCAAGCCAGCACCACTCGGTACTCGACCCGGAGGCCACCATGACTGTCACCGAGGAACCACCGCTTCGCAGCACCAGTCCGCGTCCCTGGCTGTGGGGCGGCGTGTTGCTGGGCCTCGGCCTGGGCGGATTTTTCGACGGCATCGTGCTGCACCAGATTCTTCAGTGGCACCACCTGCTCAGCGAGGTCTACCTGCCGACCACACTCGAAAATCTCAAAATCAACACCGTGGCGGACGGCTTTTTCCACGCGGCCACCTGGGTGTTTACCCTGATCGGCCTTCTCCTGCTGTGGCAGGGGACGCGGGGCCAGCATGTGACGTGGCGGACCTCAGCGCTGATCGGGGCGCTGCTGTTCGGCTGGGGGCTGTTCAATGTGGTGGAGGGATTGGTCAACCACCAGCTCCTTCAGATTCACCATGTGCGGCCCGGCCCGAATCAGGCGCTGTACGACCTCGGCTTTCTGGTGTGGGGGGCGGCCATGCTGCTCGTCGGGTGGGCGCTGATGCGGCGGCCACGGGCTGGGACCAGTCCCATCTGAGTAGGGGCTTGGGCGGCATGTGTGGCGGGCAGGACTGGCTCGCACTGGCCTTCGGGGTGGGGGCAGGTGCACAAATAAGGGCGAAGGCCGTCACGCTGCCTTCGCCCCTCGCTCTGCCCAGCGCCTAGTCCCGCCCCTCGCCCTCCCCGTACTTGCTCTCCAGATAGCGCCGCTGGGCCTCCAGCGTGCGGGTGTGCTGGCCCCGGCGCTCATGGACGACCTCCCCCATTCGGCGGCCGATCAGGTCGAGCTGACTCAGCAGCAGGCGCTCGGCGTCGGGGGTGCGGGGAGCCGCCTGATAGGTGTGCAGCAGTTCGGGCAGGTCCTCGCGGGCGGCCTGCCGGGCGTCGAAAGCGTCGCGGCCCAGCGCCTCGTCTCCGGAGGTCAGGCGCAGGGCATCACGGGTGGAGATGATTGCGGCGTGGAAAGCGGACCGGGCCGCCGGGGGCAAGGCACGCTCGCCGGAGCGCAGCAGCCGCAGCAGCCGTGCCTCGTCGTCCTCGGGGGTAGCCTGCGCGAGGGGCACCTCGGGAGCGGGGGTCAGCAGGCGGCGGCCCTGAAAAAAGGTGCGGGCCACGCCTAGGAAGGCCAGGAACAGCGTGATGCCGATCAGCCACCCCGCCGGGTCCCAGCCCAGCGCGAGCAGGACGCCGAACAGCAGCAGCAGCCCCAGCACCGCGACAAAGCCCAGCACGCCCTGCACGGCCAGCCAACCCAGGCCCTTGGCGCGGCGCCCCAGGTCAGGCGGGAGCGCAGGACGGGGCAAGGCGGGCCGGGAAGGGGTCACCCAGGGATCGTCGCCGGGACGGGGAGGCTGAGGGGGGACACGCGCCGACATATGGTCAGGGTACGGGGTGAGGGGCTTCCCGGTTCCCGCGCAGCTCCCGCACCCGGTCCGCCAGCGCCTGCCACGGCTCCAGCCGGAAGTGGGTGTGGCCGAGCGGACTCGTCGAGGGCAGCACCCAGACCTCGGCCCCCTCCAGCGGCAGAAGTTGCGGGCCATAGGGCAGTTTCCCGGTGGGCAGGCCCAGCGTCTCGGAGGCCCCCCGCTTGGAGGTAAACGCGACGAGGGCCGGGCGGTAGCGCCGAATCTTCTCGCGCAGTTCATCGGGCGCCCAGGCTTCCGTGGGCAGGGCCGAGTCCACCCCGCTGTGTCGCTTTGCCACATCGGTGAGGCCGATGCCGTACTGAGGCAGGGTGGGGTACTCGCGCGGGGCGAGTTGCCGAGGCGTCAGGCCCACCTGGGCCAGCACCCGCCAGAACTTGTTTTCCGGATTGGCGTAGTACGCCTTCGCGCGGGCGCTGATGCGGCTGGGAGCCGTGCCCACAAGCACCAGCGTCAGCCCTTCCTCCAACACGTCGGGAACGAGATAGCCCTCCCCCGCAGGCACCTCAGTCGTCGTCATACCGCTCCTCCGCGAAGGGGTCGCCGCGCATGTGGTACCCGTTGCGCTCCCAGAAGCCGGGGCGGTCGGCGTCCATGAACTCCAGCCCGGTCAGCCACTTGGCACTCTTCCAGAAGTACAGGTGCGGCACGACCAGCCGCAGCGGGCCGCCGTGTTCGGGGGTCAGCGGCTCGCCGCCGAAGGTGTGCGCCAGCAGGTTCTCGGGCCGGGTGAAGTCCTCCAGCGAGAGGTTGGTCGTGTATCCCCCCACCGAGTGCTGCATGACGTGGGTGGCCTCCGGCTTGAGCTGAAGGTGCTCCATCAGGTCGGTCACCCGCACACCCGTCCAAGTCGTGTCGAGCTTGCTCCAGTGGGTCACGCAGTGGATGTCGTAGGTCAGGGTCGTCTGGGGCAGCGCCAGCAGGTCGGCCCAGGTGAAGGTCTTCTCCTCGGCCAGCCCGAAGACGCGCACGACGACCTCCTCCGGGCGGTAGTGCTGCGCGGGGCCGTACGTCAGGACCGGAAAGCGGGTGGTCAGCGTCTGGCCGGGGGGGATGCGGCCCCCCCTGTCGTCCGCCGGTTTCTTGAAAAATTTGCCGAGCATGGGGGCATTCCACCCCCGCACGGCCGCGCGGGCTATGGGCACGGGCACCTTTGGGGCCTTCCCTCAAGACTTTCATCAGGCTGCCCAGACAGCAGACATTCGCCTGACCTGGGGGGTGTACGCTGGACACCAACGCGGGCCAGCCGAGGCGCTGACCGGCCCCCGACCTCCGGAGAGAGCCATGACCGACCACGACCAGAGAACCCGCGCCCGGCACGAGGTGGAACGCGCCCGCCGGGTGGCGCACCTGCACGACCTGCTCGCCATCTTGCGGCGCGAGCGGGGCGACCTGCTCCCTTTCGACTGGGTGCGGCACCTCTCGCCCCAGGGGGAGCACGCGCTGGGGGTGCAGGCGATTCCCGTCGAGAAGATCGCCGGGTCAGTGGACCGCTACCGCGAGTTCGACCGCCACTACCTCCCGCGCGAACGCCACCTCGACGAGCGCTGGATCGGCGTACGCTCGGCGCAGCTTCAGGGCAAGGAACTGCCGCCCATTCAGGTCTACAAGGTGGGCGAGCTGTACTTCGTCAAGGACGGCAACCACCGCGTCTCGGTCGCGCGGCGGCTGGGGCAGAAGTACATCGACGCGCACGTGATCGAGTTGCAGGTGACCGTGGCCCCCGACGAAGACGACTCCCTGCGCGACCTCATCCTGAAGGGGGAATACGCCCGCTTCCTGCGCGAGACGCGGTTGGGCGAGGTGGTGCCGGATCACCGCGACATCTGCTTCACCACGCCGGGGCGCTACGACCGGTTGCTGGAGCACATCCGCACCCGGCAATATTTTCTGGACCGCAAGCCGGGGCGCGAGGGGCTGCCCCCGGTGTCGTGGGAGGAGGCGGTGGAGAGCTGGTATCGCCGTCTCTACAGCCGGGTGGTCGAGAACCTGGAGAAACACGGCGTCATGGCCCGCTTTCCAGGCCGCACCGAGGCCGACCTGTACCTCTGGATCATGGACCACCGCTACTTCCTGACCCAGCAGTACGGCCACGACGTGGGCAGCGAGAAGGCCACCCGCGACTTCGGGGAGCACCATGCGCCGCCCCTCTACCGTCGGTTGGGACAGCGGCTCAAGTTGCGCTGGCAGGGCAAGTTGGGGACGGCGTAGGGGGCGCGGGAGGAACGCCCCTTCTCCCGCGCTCCGCCCATCACGTCTCCTTTACCCGTTCAGCACGTACCCCACCAACGTCCCCACACCCCACCCGGTCGCCTCGCCGTCCTTCTGCGCGTTTCCGGCGATGTCGAGGTGCGCCCAGGGCCGGGTGACGAACTCCTGCAGGAAGAGGGCCGCCTTGATGCTGCCGCCCTGGGGCACGAGGTCGGAGTTGCGGAGGTCGGCCAGCGTCTCCTTCTGGAAGGCCCTCAGGTACGGCGCGTGGAGGGGCAGTTCCCAGACGTACTCGCCCGCCGCCTCCGCGCTCGCCTTGAGCCGGGCCGCGAGGTCGGCGTCGCTGGAAAAGAGGCCCGCGATGTCGCTGCCGAGGGCGATCATCTTGGCCCCGGTCAGGGTCGCCACGTCCACGATCTCGGTGGCGCCCTCGTCGCAGGCCACCGCAAGGGCGTCGGCCAGGATCAGGCGGCCCTCGGCGTCGGTGTTCACGACCTCCACCGTCTTGCCGTTCGCCGCGCGGTAGATGTCGCCGGGGCGCATGGCGTGGGGGCCGACCATGTTCTCGGCGGCGGGCACGTACGCGCGGACCTCCAGCCCTTCGGGAAGGCGGCCCCGCAGGGCCGCGAGCGCCCGCATCGCGCCCAGGACGGTGGCCGCGCCGCCCATGTCGTTTTTCATGGGGGCCATGCCCGCCGCGGGCTTGATGGAGTAGCCCCCCGTGTCGAAGGTCACGCCCTTGCCCACCAGGGCGACCACCCGCGTCACCTCGCCCCGCGCGGGGAGGGTGACCCGGATCAGGCGCGGGCCGGTCGCGCTTCCGGCGGCGACAGCGGCGAGCAGGCCCATCCCCCGCGCCTCGATCTCGGTGCTGTCCCAGATGTCCACGTCGGCCCCGTGGCCCTCCAGACGCCGGGCTTCGCGGGCGAGGGTCGCCGGGTTGAGCACGTTGGCGGGCGCGTTCACGAGGTCGCGGGCGAACTGCACCCCGGCGGTCAGGGCGTCGAGCCGCGCCGCGTCCGCGAGGCCCCCCACGGTCAGGGACGTGGGGCCGGGGCGGGCCTTCTCCCGGTAACGGGCATCCTTGCGCCCGGCGGCGAGCGCGGCGAGGGCGAGGGCGTCCCCGTACTCACTGGCCTCCACCGCCAGGGACGCGGCGCCGAGGTCGGTCGCCAGCTTCACGAACGCCGCGCCCACCTCGCGGGCCTGCCCCGCGTCCTCGGGAATCAGGGCGGCGGCCACGTCCCCCGACTCACCGCGCGAGAGCAGGGCGACCTTGCCCGGCTTCAGGTCACGGGTCAGGCGCTCCGGTCCCCCGGCCGCTCCCGGCGTCACGAACGTCAGCGTCAGGTCGGCGGCCTGCGCCCCCTCCAGCGGTCCCATCACGAGTTGCATGGCCCCCAGTAGACCACGCGCTCCCCAGCAGCCGGGCCGAACTAGGCCACTTCATCTACCTTTGGACGATAGTTGACCTAAGTAAACTATTGCCGTAATTTAAGCGGATGACCGCTTCCCCCTCCCCCTCGCCGAAAGCGGCGCCGACGCCCGAACAGGTCAGCCTGTTCATCGGGCGGCTGTGGCAGTTCAACCGCAAGCTCAAGCAGGACATCAACCCGCTGCTGGTCGAGAAACATGACCTCGACACCCGGCGCTTTTTCGTGCTGCGCGGCATCCAGACCGGGGCGGGCTATCCCAAGGTGCTCGCCGAGCGGCTGGAGCTGCCGCCCGCGCTGCTCAGCCGTTACCTCGACGGGCTGGCGCGGCAGGGATTGATCGCCCGGCAGCTCGACCCCGACGATTCGCGCCGCACCCGCCTGAGCCTGACCCCGGCGGGCGAGGCCGCGCTGGCCGCCACGGTGCAGAGCGTGCACGCGCTGGTCGGCACCCGGCTCTCCCGCCTCGACCCCGAGACCCTGACCACCGTGCTGGACGCCCTCGCCGTGCTGACGGACGAGGGGCTCACCCAGGAGGACCCCTCTTGACCGCACCCGTTTCCCCCACCCCCGCCGCGCCACAGTTCACGGCCCAGGAAAAACGCACCACCCTGATCGGCCTGCTGGTGGTCTTTTTGCTCGCCGCGCTTAGCCAGACCATCGTGGGCACGGCGATGCCGCGCATCATCGAGGACCTGCAGGGCTTCAACCTCTATTCGTGGGTCACCACCGCCTACCTGCTCGCCTCCACGGTGATGGTGCCCATCTACGGCAAGCTGTCCGACCTGTACGGGCGCAAGCCCATCCTGGTGTTCGGGATCGTGGTCTTCCTGCTGGGGTCGGCGCTGAGCGGTCTGAGCGGGGAGCCGTGGCTGGGCAACTTTCTGGGCGGCGGCATGAACCAGCTCATTGCCTTCCGCGCGGTGGCGGGGTTCGGCGGCGCGGCGCTGTTCACGACCGCCTTTACCATCCTGGCCGACATGTTCGACCCCGCCGAGCGGGCCAAGTTCGGCGGGCTGTTCGGGGCGATCTTCGGCCTCGCCAGCGTGATCGGTCCGGCGGTGGGGGGCTTCCTGACCGATCAGGCGTCGTGGCGGTGGGTCTTCTACGTGAACCTGCCGCTGGGCCTCTTCGCGCTGTTCCTGATCCTGGCGAAAATGCCCAAGCTGACGCACCGCATGGCAGGCAAGATCGACTACCTGGGCGCGGCGCTGATCCTGCTGACCACCATTCCACTGCTGCTCGCGCTGACCTGGGGCGGCATCACCTACCCCTGGGACAGCGCCCGGATTCTGGGCCTGTTTGCCCTCAGCGCCGTCTCGCTGCTGGCCTTCGTCTGGGCCGAGTCGCGCACGAAAGACGCGATCATTCCGTTAAACCTCTTCCGGGTGCCGATGTTCAGCCTGGGCAACCTGGCGTCCTTCATCATGGGGATGGCGTTCCTGGGCGTGATTCTGTTCCTGCCGCTGTTCATGCAGATGGTGCTGGGCGTGTCGGCGACCAACAGCGGCTTTTCGATGCTGCCGCTGATGGGCGGGCTGATCCTGTCGAGCATCGTGGCGGGGCAGGTCGTGGCCCGCACCGGGAAATACAAGCCCTGGATGCTGGGCGGGGCCGTCGTGCTGCTGCTGGGCATCTACCTGCTGACCTTCCTGACGCCGCAAACCACCCTGCTCGACCTGGGCTGGCGCATGTTCATCGTGGGGCTGGGGCTGGGGCCGTCGCAGAGCCTCTTTACCCTGGCGATTCAGAACGCGGTGCCGCTCCAGCAGCTCGGCATCGCCACGTCGAGCAGCCAGTTTTTCCGGCAGATCGGCTCGACCATCGGGGCGGCCGTGTTCGGCACGCTGCTGCTGAACAACCTGTACACCGAACTGCCCAAGCATCTGCCGCAGATTCCGGGGATGCAGATGAAGGCGGACAACTTCGACCTGGGAGCACTGCGGGCCAGCGGCACCGGAAACGGCCCGGAGAAGGAGATTCAGGCGGCCTTCGACGCCCAGTACCGCCAGATTGAAGCGGCGCTGAACGGGGACGCGGCGGCGGCCAAGACGGTCGCGTCCAATCAAGCCCTGCCCGCCGAGCTGCGCGACCTGGTCACGGGCGGCGGGCTGGAGGCACGGGTCCACGCGGGCCTGGAAGCGCAGGCGAAGGCCGTGCAGTCGGCCCTGGTGAATGGGGAGGCCGGACGGCAGGCGCTGCTGGCGAGCGGGGAGACGCCCGCCGCGCTCAAGGCCCAGCTCCGCGCCCTGCCCGCGCAGGCCCTCGCCACCCCGCAGGCGGCGCAGGCGACCGCCGCGCAGGTCGGGCAGGCGATCCTCGCGCAGGAGCCTGAACTCGTGCAGGAAACCACCCGCAGCACGCTGGCCGAGCTGAAGACCCGCCTGGAGGGGCAGGCCCGCACCCTTGCGGCCCAGCTCACGACCGGGCTGAAGGACGGCTTCACGGCGGCCATGACCCAGATGTTCGGCACCAGCCTGTGGTTCGTGCTGGCGGGGTTGCTGGTCACGCTCTTCGTGCCCGTGCTGCCGCTGCGGTCCAAGGCCGAGCCGGTGACGGTGGCGGGGACGCCGGAGGCGCAGCCGGGCGACTGAAGGGGCTCTGGGCTATGAGCCGTGGGCTATGGGCAAAAGCGATTCTGCTGTGGCTCATGGCCCAGAGCTCATAGCCCACAGCCCTCGCCTGAGGCCGCTTCCCCTCCCCGCCGTATACTCCCCCTTACTGTGACTGGTTCCATTCAAATCACCGAGGGCGCCCTCGCGTCCCTCATCGGGCTGACCGCGCACGAGGTGCCGGGAGTGGTGGGCATGGCCCCGGCAAACCTCAAGGAGGGCATCTCCCGCGTGCTGGGCCGCGCCAACGCCCGCGAGGGCGTCGTGGTGACCCGCGAGGGCGGGGACTACTCCGCCGACCTCTATATCGTGATGGCCTACGGGGTCAGCATCCCCACCGTCGCCCAGAACATCAAGGAGCGGGTCGAGCACCTCGTGCGGACCCAGGCGGGGATCGAACTCAAGACCACGCGCATTCATGCGGTGGGGGTGCAGCGTGCCTGAGCACACCACTTCCCTGACCCCCGCCGACCTCGCCCGGATGCTGCGGGTGGCGACCGACTGGCTGGGCGTGTACCGCGAGCAGGTCAACGCCCTGAACGTCTACCCGGTCCCCGACGGCGACACCGGCACCAACATGCACCTCACCCTGCAATCGGTGCGGCGCGAACTCGATACCTGCGACGAATCCAGCATGGCCTCGGTCGCCCGCGCGATCAGCTACGGGGCGCTGCTGGGAGCGCGGGGCAACTCCGGGGTGATCCTCTCGCAACTGCTCAAGGGCTTCGCGGAGACGGTGCGTGGGGTGAATACCATCGACGCCGCCACCCTCGCCGCCGCCTTCCGCGCGGCTCAGAAGGCCGGATACGGGGCCGTCATGAAGCCCGTCGAGGGCACCATCCTGACCGTGGCGCGGGGCGTGGCGGACGGCGCAAACGGTCCCCGCGAGCGCGACACCGTGGACGCGGTGCTGGAACAGGCCCTGTTCGAGGGGCAAAAGCTGCTCGACCAGACCCCGGAGATGCTCCCGGCCCTCAAGCAGGCGGGCGTGATCGACTCCGGCGGCCAGGGCTACCTGTACGTGGTGCAGGGGATGCTGGCGGCCCTGCGCGGCGAGGCGCTTCCCGAGGCCCCCGAGGTCACCGGCTACGCGGGCGAGCAGTTCGAGACCGAGGAGTTCGGCTACTGCACCGAGTTCCTGATGTCGGAGGCGACCAAGCCCATCGAGGAGATCCGCGAACTCGTCACGCCGTTCGGAGACAGCCTGCTCGTCGTGGGCGCGGAGGGCTACGTCAAGGGCCACATCCACACCAACGAACCTGACGCGCTGCTGGCGACGGTGGGCCGCTACGGGCGGATGCTCAAGACCAAGGTCGAGGACATGTCCGAGCAGCACACCGAGATTCTGGGCATGGCGGGGGCGGCGGCCCGCGCCGAGGAGGAGGTGCCGCCGTCCGGCCTCGTCGCGGTGGCGAGCGGCTACGGCCTCGTCAAGCTGTTCCGTTCGCTGGGTGCCCGCATCGTGTCGGGCGGGCAGACCGCCAACCCCAGCGTGCAGGACATCGTGGACGCGGTGCGGTCGGTCAGTGCCGAGCATGTGCTGATCCTCCCCAACAACAAGAACGTCCTGATGGCCGCCGAGAAGGCGATGGAACTGATGGAGGGCCGCGCCGTGGTCGTGCCGACCCGCACGCTGGGGCAGGGCATCGGGGCGGCGCTCGCCTTCCAGCCGGACGCCGACGCGGAGAGCCTGCGCGACGCGATGGTGGAGGCGGCGGGCCGCGTGACCACCTTCGAGGTCACCCGCGCGAGCCGTTCGACCAACATCACGACCCGTGAGGGCGAGACGCTGGAGATCACGGAAGGCGACGTGATCGGGCTCAAGGACGACGAACTGGTGCAGGCGGGGGGCACCCCGGAAGACAGCGTGCTGCACATGCTGAACCGCAGCTACGAGGGGCAGGAGGTCATCACGGTCTTCGGCGGGCCGCAGAGCACCCCCGAGAGCCTGGAGGCCCTGGCTGGGCGCCTCCGCCACGCCTTCCCGCTCGCGGAGGTGGAGGTGCACTCGGGCGGGCCGGACCTGTACGACTACCTCGTGACGCTGGAGTAAGCAGGCAAGAGAATGTCGGAGGGGTCGGGGCACTTCCCGGCCCTTCGCCTTTGACGCCTCCCCGGTCAAAGGGTGGCAGGCGCACGTTGAGGCAGGACACCGCGCAGGAACGCGAAATCCCTCAGCGGTGCAGCCCCGCCGCTTCCTCCTCGGTCAGCGGCGCGATACCCACCGGCAGCAGGAAGGGGCGGCCCCCTCCGGCATTGGCCTGCCCGTAGGCTTCTCCCTTCCGCATCAGAAGAATCAGGTCGCGTTGCAGGTCGCGGGCCTGCTCGTCGGTAAGACGAAAGACGGGAAAGCCTTGCAGCATCAGCGCGGCGGGTCCCTGCCACTCCTGCAACTCGCTGACCTTGCGGTCGGCCGGGCTGCCCTGACGCATGTGGTAGCCGGGCGGCTCCGGCGTCGCGTACAGCCACCAGCCCCAGCGCCGCCCGGACTCGCGCAGGGCGCGGCTGAATTCACGGTCGGCGGCGTGGTGGAAGAGGCGGTAATTGTGCTTGGCAGAGGCCCCGGTCAGTTCCTCCAGGTCGGCGGCGGGCGTGTTCAGGTGATCCACGAAGTAGGCGTCGGCGCTGGGCTGATAGTGCTTGACCGGGCGGCCCGCCCGACGTTCCAGGCGAATCACCCGCAGCAGCCCCGCCCGCGCGAGGGCCTGCACGTCCCGGTGAACGACCCGCAGGTCCAGCCCGGTCTGCCGGGCCGCCGCCGAGACGGTCGTCTCCCCGCTCAGAAAGGCCGCCAGCACCCGCCGGGGCCGCTCGCGCAGCAGCAGGGCGATGGCGACGGGGTCGGTGACCTCGAAGAAGTCGCCATCCGAGCTACTCGCACTTGAGGATTTCACGGTGAGTAGTATGACGCGGACACTCGGGGCATGACCGAAATCACCCTGACAGAGCTGGCCGAATGCACCGACCGCACGACGCCGCTGGTGCTGCTGGGCCGCCTTTGGAATGGCCTAGATGCTCAGGCGACCGAGGACGGCGCGGTGCGGATTGAGAATGGACGCATCACCTTCGCGGGCGAACGGGCGGCATTGGCAGCCCCGGCGAATGCCCTGACCGTCCGCACCGGGGGCACGCTGATGCCGGGCCTGATCGACCTGCATGTTCACGCCCGACCGGGCTATCTGGCCTGGTTCGTGGCGGCGGGCGTGACGACCGTGCGGGACGCCTGCAATTCGCTGGAGACGGTGGCGCAGATGCGGGCGCTGGCCCTGAAGCCCCGGCTGCTGCCCTGCGGCCCGCTGCTGGACGGCCCCGACGCCTTCTTCCACAACTTCGGGCCGGGAGCCGTCCACCGGCCGGGCGACGGGCTGGAACGCCGCGCCGGGGCGTGGGTGGTGGACACCCCCCAGGAGGCGCGGGACGCGGTGACCCGCCTGCACGGGGAGGGGATCACCCAGCTCAAGCTGTACGAGCAACTTGCGCCGGAGGTGTACGAGGCGGCGGCCCGGCGTGCCAGGGAGCTGGACCTGCCCGTCATGACCGACCTCGGCATGCTGAGCACGCGCGGGCTGACGGGAGCGCGGGTGGACGCCCGGCAGGCGCTCGCGCTGGGTGTGCGGACCATCGAGCACGTGTCCGGCTACGCCCTGGCCTACCAGAGGATGGGCGGTGATCCCCTCGCGGAGAGGCTGGACGGCACCCTGCTGGACGACCTCGCGGGCCTCACGGTGGAGGCGGGCACGGCGCTCGTCCCCACCCTGATGATCTTCGCCACGCTCGCCCGCGATGAAGTCTTTGATACGTCCGGCGTGCCGCTGGCCGATCTGGACGATGCGGTGCAGGCGAGTCTTCAAGCCCAGTGGCAGAGGGTTCACGCGGGCACCGCGCCCGCTCGCCACCATGCCCGCGCGGACTTGCGGCTGGCCTCCGAACTGCTGACCCGCGTTCGGGCGTTGGGCGGACGCATCGGGGCGGGCACCGACACCCCCGCTGCCGCGTTCAACCTGCCCGGTGGCGGGCTGCATCAGGAGCTGGAGCTGCTGGCGCAGGCGGGCCTCTCGCCCCTGGATGCCCTGAGGGCCGCGACGAGCGAGGCCGGGCAGATTCTGGGGCGGCCGGACCTCGGCGTGCTGCGGGAGGGCGCGGTGGCCGACGTGCTCGTCGTGCGCGGCAATCCCCTGCGCGACCTGCGGGCCACCCGGCAGATCGCGGCGGTGGTGCAGGGCGGGCGGGTCCACACCCCGGAGGCGTTGCGGGAGGCGCTCCTGCGGCAGGGGGCGGAGATGGAACTGGCGCGGTCGTCCTGACCACTCACCGGAAGAGCGGGCGCGGAGGAGCCAGGCCGCGTCCCGCCCTCAATCCTCCCCGAACACGTCCAGCGGCAAAAAGGCGCTCACCGTGTAGTTGGGCGCGTCCACGATCTGGCTGATCTTGAGGTCCACGCAGGCGCTCGACAGGACATACGCCTGCTCCAGCGTCAAGCCCCGCGCCTCCAGCCGCCGCAGCAGCGGGCGCAGGGCAAGGCGGGCGGCTTCCATCAGGTCGGGGTGGTGGCCGGTCGCGGCGTGCCAGCGGCGGCTGCTTCCGCCGTGGGTGGGGGTGGTGAACTCGGGGGTGACGAGGTTCGCGCCGCGCTCCACGCCGAAGCGCAGGGTGATCTGCCCCGCGCACTCGATCCCAGTGCCCGACAGCTCGCCGTCGCCCTGCGCCGCGTGCAGGTCGCCCACCGAGAACAGCGCCCCCGGCGCCTCGACCGGGAGCCAGAGGGTGCTGCCCGCCACGAGTTGCCGGATGTCCATGTTGCCGCCCACCGAGCGGGGCGGCGCGGTGGGGTGCGGTCCCGGCTCGCCCGGTGCCACGCCCATGACACCGGGAAAGGGCGCGAGCGGCACCCGGATGCCCGGCAGGAACTCGGCGTGGTCGCCTGCCCGCAGGTCCCAGAGGTGGGTGTAGGGCTTCAGGCCCTCGGCGCCCAGCACGGCGTCCAGCAGGCCGATGCCGTCCGGACGGCACCCGGTCCAGCCCCAGGCGGCGGTGCGAACCTCCAGCAACTCAATTCGCAGAGCGTCCCCCGGCTCAGTGCCCTCCACGAAGACGGGGCCGGTAAGCGGGTGCCCGCGTGGGCCGGGGCGTGGGCCGTGGGCATCCGCCGCCGCGAGCGCGAGCAAGTCTGCTGGGCCGGAAGCGTCTCCCTGCGCCGCCCGCCGCGCCACCCCGCCGTCCGAGGCGTCGAGCGTGTCGAAGGTCACCGTGTCGCCGGGGCGAACGCTCAGGGCCGGGGCCAGGGCGCGGTCCCAGACGGTGTGGATGGACTCGGGGCCGAGGTGGTGATGGGTCATGCGGCCAGACTACGGCCCGGCCGCCGCCCCGGTATCCTCCGCCCATGCTCGACCCGCACGGCCCCCTCCCCTTTTCCGCTGCCGTTCATCCGGCTGCCCGCCCCGCCACGCGCCTGACCTGGGACTCGCGCGAGGCGTCCCCTGAGGTCGCCTTCGTCGCCCTCCCCGGCGAGACGACGCACGGCAACCGCTTCGTGGAGGCGGCGCTGGCGGCGGGGGCGCCCTTCGTGCTGACCGATCTGGACGTGGAGCGGGCGGTGCGGGTGCCGGACGCGCGGGAGGCCCTCTTCACCTGGGCACGGGCAGAGCGGGCACACAGCCCGCTGGCGGTCGGCATCACCGGGAGCGTGGGCAAGACGACCGCCAAAAGCTACGCGGCGGCGGCGCTGGACGCGGCCTATATGCCGGTCTACAACACCATGCCCGCCATCGCCTGCTTCCTGACCCAGCACGGGCGCGGCGGGCGGCCCCTGGTGGTCGAGATGGGCATCGACCGGGTGGGCGAGATGGCCGAGTTGGTGGACCTCGTGCGGCCGGACGTGGGCGTGGTGACCGCGATCGGAGCGGCGCACCTGGAGCAGCTTGGCAGCCTGGAGGGGGTCGCCCGCGAGAAGGGCGTCATCCTGCAAGGGCGCCGGGGGCTGGTGGGCACCCAGGCCGCCCCGTGGTTCCCCCGCACCCCGACCTACGGCTTCGGGGAGGGCGTGACCCATGCTGCGGAAGGGCTGGAGGTGACCCCACAGGGCGCCCGGTTCACCTTCCGGGACGTGCCCGTCACCCTGCCCCTCGCCTCGTGCGTGCAGGCCGAGGCGGCGGTGCTGGGCCTCGCGCTCGCGGCGGAGGCGGGGGTGGGGCTGGAGGAAGCGGCCGCCCGACTCGCCGGGGTGACGGTGCCGGGAGGGCGCTACCGGGTCCATCCCGGCCGCTACACCGTGATCGACGACGCTTACAACGCCTCCCCGCTCGCGGTGACCGCCGCGCTGGACGCCCTCGCCGCCTTTCCGGGCCGCCGTATCAGCGTGCTGGGACGGATGCTGGAGCTGGGCGAGACCGAGCGCGAATTGCACGCGGAGGTTGGCGCCCACGCCCGGACGCGGGCCGACCTGACCTACGGGGTGGGCGCCTTCGCTGCGGAATTGGGCGACCGCCCCTACAGCACCGTGCCCGAGCTGCTGGCTGACCTCCTCGCGGAGGTGAAGGACGGCGACGTGATTCTCGTCAAGGCCAGCCGGGGCATTTCGTGGACGCCGGAGCGGCGGGCACAGGAGGGCGTAGGGCTGGACGTGGTGGTGGGGGCGCTGCTGGAGGCCAGGGGGTAGGTCAGGGCGGCAGGCTCTTGATTCAGGCGGGATGAGTCGCACGCCCCTTCCCCCTGCTTCGCAAGGCCCTCTCCGCCAGCAACTCTGCGAGTCCCACGAGAGGGGAAAAGCCCTGCTCTTGCTCAAGCCATCTTTCCCTGTGTCTGTCGCCCGAAGCGTCCCCACCCCGCGAGCCTGCTTTCCAGACAGACGAGCCGTTCGGCGCGCCAGCGCCGAGGCCTTCCGGTTGGGCGAAGGATGGCGTGGAGGGGGACACGGGGGCGGGACAAGCAGAGTCAGAACATGAGGGGACGACCTTCGCCCAGCGCAGCGCCGCTCCCCTGCCCCCGCTGCTTCGCAGCTCTACGAGTCTGGGGGAGGGGCTGGGGGTGGGGGCAAACCGCCATCAAGATGCCCGGCCCCACCTTCTCAGCCCCGCCCGCGAAACAATGCCCCCATGCGCCCCCTCCTCCTGATCCCCCTGCTCCTCCTTGCCGCCTGCGCCCCTGCCCCCTCGTCCGGCACCGCCACTCGCAGCGCCCCGACTGTCCCCGCCTTCGACGCCGCCTTTTCCCCGGACGGCGTGGCCTGGATTGAGGCTGGCCGCGCCTGCGTCGCCCGCGCCCCCTCCTACCGTCCCGTCTGCCCCCGTCTCCCCGGCCCGGCGGTCGCGGTGGCCTGGAATGACGGCGACGCCTGGGTGGCCCTGCCCGGCGCGGGCATTCTGCTCACCCTGGACCGGGCGGCCCGCTCGGTGCCGGTGGGCCGGGTGGTGGCCCTGTCGAGCACCCGCGCCTACCGCGAGGACGGCACGGCCGTGACCTACGGCGGGCAGCCCGCGCGGGGCGTGGCCGGGGCGCCCACGGCCGTGGTGACGGGCGGCGACGGCGAGGACTACGCGCTGGTCGCCGGAACCCTGCGCCGGGTGGCGGACGGGGCAGCGGTGGAGACCCGCCCCCTCCCCTTCCTGGCCGCCACGCCGACCGGGGCCGCCACCTTCACCCTGCCGACCGCCGCCACGCGGGTGGACCGCTTCCGACTGACGGGCGAGGCGCTGCAACGGCTGGACGCCTCTGGGCGGGTGCTCGCCAGTGTGCCGCACGGGCCGGGCCGCGTCGGCCTGGTCGGGGCAGACGTGGTGACGGTCGCGCCCGGTGGAGCGGTGCGGGTCTTCGGGACGGGTCTGGAACCGGTCCGCCGCTGACTCGCGCCAGCTCCGCGCCCTGCCGACCCCGGCGGGGCGCGTCTTCATGATTCGGGGGGATCAAAACAGAAGACGTCCCAGCGCGGTTTTTTCGGCTGTCAGAGTTCGGTGATGGGGGGGGTGGTTGCATGGGCGGCGATATCGGCCGACGCTCCTGTTTGCCCCGGCACGACGCTGCGGCGCGGGGGGAGTCCCCCGGCCCGATCTCGGTGAGAAGTCTTAAATCCGCCCCGCCCCTGGAGGGAGAATGTCAAGCCTGCTACAACGCCTCAGCCGACCGCGCCCAGCGGCCATCGGCGTGGAGATCGGAACGAGCGCCATCAAGGTGGTGGCGCTGCGGCCCGGTGCCCCGCCCGCGCTGCACCACGCGGTCATGACCCCGACGCCCATCGGCAGCATGCGCGACGGGCTGGTCGTCGAGCCGCAGGCGGTGGCGACCGAACTGCGCGGGCTGCTCTCGGCGCACGGGATCACCGCCCGGCATGCCGTTACCGCCGTACCCAACCAGTCGGCGGTGACGCGCAACATCATGGTGCCGCGCATGGAACGTGGGGACCTCGACGAGGCGATCAAGTGGGAGGCCGAGCGTTACATCCCCTATCCCATCGACGAGGTCAACCTCGACTACGACCTCCTCGACGACCCCGCGCAGGTGCCCGAGGACGGCCAGATGGAGGCCGTGATCGCGGCGGCCCCCAGCGAGGCGGTCGCCCGGCAGGCCGAGGTCCTGCGGCTGGCGGGCCTGGAGCCGGTGGTGGTCGACCTCAAGAGCTTCGCCACCCTGCGGGCGCTGCGCGGCAACCTGCTGGGCGAGCACCTGAACAAGACCACCCTGATGGGCAAGAACTACACCGAGCACAGCGAGGTCGCGCTGGTGCTGGAAATCGGCGCGAGCAGTTCCGTCATCAGCCTGGTGCGCGGCGACCGCATCCTGATGGCCCGCAACATCGGGGTGGCCGCCGACGACTTCACCACCGCGCTGCAAAAGGCCTTCGACCTCGACTTCGGCGCCGCCGAGGAGATCAAGCTGGGCTACGCGATGGCGTCCACGCCCACCGAGGCCGAAGAGGACCTGCTGAACTTCGACCTCGCCCGCGAGCAGTACAGCCCCGCCCGCATCTTCGAGGTGGTGCGGCCCGTGCTGGCCGATCTGGTGACCGAGGTGCGGCGTTCGCTGGAGTTCTACCGGGTGCAGTCGGGCGACGTGGTGATCGACCGGACCTTCGTCGCAGGGGGCGGCGCCAAGCTGCGCGGGCTGGAGGGTGCCATCAGCGACGCGCTGGGCTTCCGGGTGGACGTCGCCAACCCCTGGCTGACCGTGGACACCAGCGGGGCCGGGGCCGATCCCGGTTACCTCCAGCAGCACGCTGCCGAGTTCACGGTGCCGCTGGGCCTCGCGCTGCGGGGGGTGCCGCATGGTTGAGATCAACCTGCTGCCGCAGGAGGGGCGCCGCAGCACCCGGCCCGACGGCTGGAAGTACGGCGCCGCCAGCGTGCTGGGCCTCTCGCTGCTGCTGATCGCGCTGGGCGAGGCCCGCGTGGGGGGCCGCCTGGCCGCATTGCGCGACGAACAGGCCCAGCTTCAGGGCGAGATCGCGGCGCTGCAGGGCGCCAAGACCGAGCACGACGGCCTGGTCGCCGAGCAGCGCACCCTGGAGGGCGTGACGGCGGTGGCGAACCAGCTCCGCGACGGCAAGACCTACTGGACGAACGATCTGGCGGCCTTCTCCGCCCAGCTTCCCAGCGGGGGCGGCGTGGCGCTGACCTCCATGACCGTCAAGCCCCTGGACCCCGCCGCCCTGGGCAGCCTCCAGCAGACGGGCGTGTACGCGGGCAAGAACGTGATCCGCGAGTTCGACCTCTCGGGCACGGCCCGCAGCCAGCAGTCGGTGGTGAACTTCCTGAACGCCTTCGAGAACAGCCCCGGCTTCGCGGTCAACTTCCGCAGCGTGCAGCGCGAGGGCGAGGGGGACCTCTACACCTTCGCCGCCTCGGTGGGGCTGGTGGGCGAGGAGCCTGCGGCCCCGGAGGGCGCGGCGGGCACCTCTGCCCCCGAGGGCACCCCAGCTCCCGAAGCCCCGCCCGCCGAGCCGGTGAGCGGCACCGGAGACAGCAATGGCTAAGCCTTCCTTCCAACTTTCGGGGCTGGCCCCACGCACCCTTTTCCTGCTGGCCCTGGCGGGCAGCGCCCTGCTGCTGATGGCGTGGTACTTCGGGCGCTACCAGACCCGCGTGCAGGAGATCACCCTGCTGGAGAGCGAGCTGGAAACCACCCGCCTGACCGCCGACCGCTACCGCGCCGCCCAGCGGGCGCTGCCCGAGCTGCGCGAGACGGTCGCCCGGCTGCGGGTCGAGCGCGACCAGTTCCTGCGGGCGCTGCCGCCCACCGCGCAGTTCGGCACCGTGCTGGACGAGGTGCGGCGCAACGTGCTCGCGGCGGGCGCCGAGCTGAGCACCTTCACCGTGCAGAGCGGTCCCGGCGAGGGCCTGCCCGGCGGGGTGCGGCCCATCGGGTTGAACCTCGGGGTGCAGGGGCAGTACGCCGAAGTGTTCCGGGCGCTGCGCAGCCTGGAGACCATGAACCGCTTCACGACGGTGGGCGGGGTGGGCCTCCAGATGCCCACCGCCACCTCGTTCAACCCCAGCCTGGAGGGCACGCTGAACCTCACCGTGTACACCTATGACCCCAGCGCGGCGGCGGCCACCGGCACGGGCGCGGCGGAAGCCCCCGAAGCCCCGGCCACCCCCGCCGAGGCCCCCGCCCAAGGAGGCGCCCAGTGACCTCCCGACCCACCGAAGGCGGCAAGCCGCCCCTGCTCTCGCGCGAGATGAGGCTGGTGCTCGTGCTGCTGCTGCTGCTGGCCCTCCTGGGCGGCTGGTTCGTCTGGACCTCCAACCGGGACGCGGCGGCCCTGGCGGACGTGCCCGCCCCTACCCCCACCGGCGACCCGCCCGCCGGGGGCGAGGAGGGCACCGAGGCAGCCGTCACCCCGGCCCCCGGCACTCCGCAGGAGGAGCCCAGCGCCCAACCCGAAGCCGCCGTGCCCGTCGAGCCCAGTGGCGAGATCGAGGTGCCCCAGATTCCTGCCTTCGGGGCCGCCGAGGAGACGGACGCTGCGGAGACCGCCGAGGCCGTGCCCACGCCGGGCGGCATCAACCCCGACACTCCCCTCGCCGCGCTGCCGGGCCGCAACCCCTTCCGGCCGCTGGAACTGGAGCGCACGGAGGGTTCTGAAGCCCCCGCGTCCCCTGTCGCGGCGGCCCCGCAAGCCCCTGCTGCGGCCGACCCCGTCACCCTCCCGGCGAGCGAACCCGCCCCGAGCAGCAGCGGCGCTCTGGCGCTCTCGCCCCTGCCGGGCACCGGCGCTTCCCGCCCGACCCCCACCCCGTCCGCTGCGGCGGCCCCCACTCCCACCGCACGGTCCTCCGGAGCACTGCCCACCCCGACCCTTCCCGGCACAGGCGGCGTCAGCGTGACCCGCCCGGCTCCGGCGACGACCAGCCCCACGGCCTCCGCGCCCCGGACGAGCCGACCCAGCGCGGCCCCGTCTGCCTCGCGCCCAGCAGCGACAGCCCCGACCGCAAGCACGGGCCGTCCTTCCGGCAACGCAGCGGCGCGGCCTGCCCCGGCGACCTCGCGGCCCTCCGCCGCCGTCTCGGGCACCGTGCCCCCCGCACCCCGTCCGGCCCCAGTGGCAGGCGTCAGCGTGCCGCGTGACGCCATCGACCTGGGAGCGGCGGCCCCAGGTCCGGCGGCCAGCCCTGCTCCGGCTCCCGCGACCGCGCCGGGCACGCCCCAACCCGTCACCCAGTTCGGCCTGGAGGGAGGCGTGAGCGCGGCCAGCCCGCTGGGCACCCTGGTGCAGACCCGCGCCCTGGAGTTCGACGCCGCCGTCCTCGGCCCGGTGAACACCGCGATCTTCCGCTCGAAGGAGGGCTACGTGGTCGTCTCGCAGGGCCAGACCCTGCCCGACTCGGACGCGGTCGTGCGCGAGGTCCGCGCTGCGGGCGTCACCCTCGAACTCGGCGGGGAGACGCTGGACCTCGGCGAGGAGGCCCAGTCCAAGGAAGCCCAGCCCACGGGACTGACCGAGTCCCTGCCCGTGGTGATCGTGCGCCAGCCTGCCGACGCCTTTTCCGCATGGGGCGACCTCGCCGTGATCGCCGAGTTCGACGTCACGCAAGCTGACCCCCCGGCGGACCCCCGCCTCGCGCTGGCCCTCGTGGCCCCCACCCCCGACCTCTCCCGTGACCAAGGTGAGCCATGAAGAGATACGCCCTCCTGCT
Source organism: Deinococcus sp. NW-56 (assembly GCF_002953415.1). Lineage (NCBI taxonomy): Bacteria > Thermotogati > Deinococcota > Deinococci > Deinococcales > Deinococcaceae > Deinococcus > Deinococcus sp. NW-56. The sequence continues at coordinate 2,172,906 of NZ_CP026516.1, forward strand.
GACCGCCGCGCTCGGCATGGCCGCCGCGCAGCCCTCCACCCCCGCTCCAGCAACCGCTCCCACAGGCACGGCCGACCGCCAGCTCTCCGGCGCTGCCGTCACCTTCGACCTGCGCCGGGCGGGCAGCGACCTGACCTCCATGCTGCTGGCCCTCGCCAAAAGCGCCGGGTACGAGGTGCTGCTGGAACCCGGCGTGGAGCCGATTCTCCAGGCGGGCAGCCCCGGTGGGGCGGGCACGGCGGCGGGCGGCCCGGCCCCCGCGCTGGTGACCTACAGCGTGGTCAGCAAGCCCTTCAATGAGGTCTGGCCGCTGGTGCTCGACCTGTATGGCCTGAGCTACGAGACGCTCCAGATCGGCGGCAAGCCCGTCCTGCGCGTGACCGCCCGCCCGGTGCAGAAGATCGTGCGCCTGCCCGCCGCCCTGAGTGCCCCCCTGGTCGAGCGGCAGCTCAAACTGTCCTTTGGCAGCCTGAAGACGGTCAGCACGGGCCAGAGCACAGGCGGGCAGGGGAACAGCACCAGTTCCTCCGAGACGACCCGCGAGGAGATCGTCCTCGACTCGCCCACCCTGCGGATCATCGCAGAGACCGCTTCCAACAGCGTCATTATTCGGGGGACCAATCAGGAGGTCGCGCAGGTCGAGCGCCTGCTCGCGGAGATCGTGGCGGCGCAGCCTGCCAATGTCCGCGTCGCGCCCAGTGAGCCGCCCACCGTGCAGCGCATCTATACGGTCAAGGGCGCTCCTGCCGACGTGACGGCCCTGCTGACCGCCCAGTTCCCCGAACTGCGGGCCACCGCTGTGGGCCAGACCGGCCAGATCGTGATCACCGGGCCGCAAAACCGGTTGGACGCCGCACTGGCCCTGCTGTCCCAGGTAGACCGCGCTCCTGCCCCCGCTGCCCCCACCCAGGCCGAGGCGCCTGCCGTCCAGCGCGTCTACGCGGTCAAGGGCCAGCAGGCCGACATCGTGACGCTGCTGGGAGCGCAGTTCTCGACGCTGAAGGTCACCCCCGTGGGGCAGACCGGGCAACTCGTGATCACCGGGCCGCAGACGCAACTTGACGCGGCGCTAGCGCTGCTGGGTCAGGTGGACCGCCCCGCGCCGCCCGCCCAGACCGGGCCGCAGATCGTGCAGCGCGTCTTTACCCTGATCAACGCGAGCGCCGAGGAGGTCAAGGCCACCCTGGAAGGGACGCTGGCCCGCGAGGTCACCCCCGAAAAGCCCGCCATCACGAACGTGCCTGTCAACGCCACCGACGCCAACGGCAACTCGATCACGGTGACGGTGCCCGCCTCCAACGCCAACGCCGCGCCGTCCCAAACCGCGCAGGCGGCAGAAGCCCCAGCGGCCAACACCAATGCCGCCACCCTGATCGCCGACCGCCGCACGAACACCCTGATCGTGCGCGGCACGGCGGCACAGGTCGCGCAGGTAGCCGAGCTGATTCCGCAACTCGATCAGGTCGTGCCCCAGATCAACGTGCAGGTCCGCATTCAGGAGATCAACGAGACGGCGGCCCGCACGCTCGGCATGGACTGGAAGGTCAACTTCGGGGGCTTCAACGTCAATGTGGGCGGCAGCGGCCTGGGCGCGACCTTCGACCCGACCAAGAGCCTGGTGGGCTTCAACATCTTCCCCACCCTGCAGGCGCTGGAGACCCAGGGCTTTACCAAGCGCGTTTACGACGGCAACATCTCCATGCAGAGCGGCCAGCGGTCGCTGGGCACTGGGACCAGCTCGCAAAACGCGTCGGCGAATGCGGCGGCCTCCATCAAGAGCGGTGGGCGACTGGAGATCAACATCCCGTCGGCGGCGGGCAACATCGAGAAGCAGATCGACTACGGCCTCAACCTCGACTTCTTCGATCCGCAGGTGGCCCCCGACGGCACCATCACCCTGCGGGTGCGCGGGCAGGTGAACAACATCGCCGGGGCGCTGCCCACGACTGCCCTGCCCAACCTGCTGAACTTCACCAACTCGGAAGCGCAGAGCACCGTGACCTTCAAGAACGGCCAGACGGTGCTGATGAGCGGCCTGCTGGGTACCACCGAGTCGCGCTCCACGAACGGCGTGCCCCTCCTGAGCAGCATCCCCATCATCGGCGCGGCCTTCAGCAAGCAGACCACCGACCGGTCGCAGACGCAGCTCCTCGTCATCATCACCGGGACCGTCGTCAAGTAACCCGTCTCCCCTGCTCACGCGCCCTCCCTCACTGGGGGGCGTGTTTGTTTGGGCAGGGCACGGTCTGCCCCGGCGGCCCGGCGCTAGATTCCGGCCATGCGTGCGCTTCCCGACCTCCTCTCCCCCCCCGCCCCGGAGTCCCGATGAGGTACCTCACCGCCGGGGAGTCGCACGGGCCGCAACTGACGGCCATCATCGAGGGCCTGCCCGCCCAGTTGCCGCTGGGCAAGCCCGACCTCGACCCCTGGCTGCGGCGGCGGCAGGGGGGCTACGGGCGCGGGCGCCGCATGGTGATCGAGACGGACGAGGCGCAGATTCTCAGCGGGGTCCGGGCGGGCCGCACGACGGGCGCCCCCGTCACGCTGGTGATCGAGAACCGCGATCACCGCAACTGGACCGAGATCATGTCGCCCGAGCCGGGGAACGAGCCGCGCAAAAAGGCCCTCACCGACGCCCGCCCCGGCCACGCCGACCTCACCGGCGGCATCAAGTACCGCCACAAGGACCTGCGCGACGTGCTGGAACGGGCCTCGGCGCGGGAGACGGCGGCGCGGGTGGCGGTGGGGGCGGTGGCGCTCAAGCTGCTGGGCGAGCTGGGCGTGGAGGGCGCGAACTACGTCGCCAGCCTGGGCGGGATCGAGACGCGGCAGCCCTTTTCCTGGGATGCGCTGGACGCCATCGAAGCCTCTGACCTCCGCACCCCCGACGAGGACGCGGCTGCGCAGATGCGGGAGCGCATCGACGGGGCGAAACGGGACGGCGACACCCTGGGCGGCATTCTGGAGGTGCGCTTCCGGGGCCTTCCGGTGGGCCTGGGCAGCCATGTCCACTGGGACCGCAAGCTCGACGGGCGCATCGCGCAGGCCTGCCTCAGCGTGCAGGCGATGAAGGGCGTGGAGATCGGGCGGGCCTTCGAGAACGCCGCCCGGCCCGGCAGCGGGGTCCACGACCCGGTGTACTACCGGGAGGGCACCTACGCCCGCGACACGAACGGGGCGGGCGGGCTGGAAGCAGGTATGACGAACGGCGAGGAGCTGATCGTGCGCGTCGCCATGAAGCCCATCGCCACCCTGATGAAGCCCCTCCCAACCGTGAACGTGGTCAGCCACGAGGCGTCCGACGCCGCCCGCGAGCGCAGCGACACGACCGCCGTGCCCGCCGCCGGGGTCATCCTCCAGTGCGTGATCGGCTGGGTCCTGGCCGACGCGATGCTGGAAAAGTTCGGCGGCGACACCCTGCCCGAGCTTCAGGAACGGGTGGCGGCGGCGCGGGCGTATGCGCGGGGGTATTAGAGCTTTTCTCTCTGCTGGTACGGGGGCGAGCTTTGCCCGCCACCCCCCTCCCAACCTCCCCCGCAAGGGGGGAGGAGTTTTGGCAGTCCGTACGCCAGTTCTGACTACGCCTTTTACAAGAGGTGAGAGTGTGGGTCGTGCTTCCTTATCCCCGTGGTGAAGCGCTAGGGACGTTGTGGACAGAATTGTTTTTCGTAACGCTTGACGCGCAGAGAAGGACATCGCGTCTCGGGCATGATCTTTTTAGCTCCTCCCCCCTTGCGGGGGAGGCTGGGAGGGGGGTAGACGGCACAGCTGTCTCAGCGCCAGAACCTCCGCCCCCACGCCCCTCCACGAGCCACAAGCGACACGCCACACGCCCAAAGGTTCCCCCATACCCGGAAGCCAGGAGCGACTTGCCCTAGACTGTCCCGCATGAACGGGTTCGGCCTGATCGAGCGTCCCGTCACGTGGGTGGCGCTGGCGGGCTTTATGGGCACCGGCAAAAGCCGCGTGGGCTGGGAACTCTCGCGGGCGCTGGCCCTGCATTTCGTGGACACCGACAAGCTGATCACCCGCGTGGTCGGCAAGACCATTCCCGAGGTGTTCGAGCAGGAGGGCGAAGGCTATTTCCGCGCCTGCGAGTCGGAGGTCGTCGAGCGCGTGACGCGGCTCGACCACGCCGTTGTGAGCCTGGGCGGGGGCACCTTCATCCACGAGGCCAACCGCCGCAGGCTGCTGGAGCGCGGCCCGGTCGTGGTGCTGTGGGCCTCCCCCGAGACGGTCTACCAGCGCACCCGTCACTCCGAGCGGCCCCTCCTCAAGACCCCCGATCCCCTCTCACGCATCCGCACCCTGATGGACGAGCGCGAACCGCTCTACCGCCAGGGCACCATCCATGTCCACAGCGACGGCCGCCCCGCCGAGGAGATCGTGGAGGAGGTCATCGACCGCCTGTGGGCCTGGGCCGACGCGAACGCCGGGTGGGATGAGGCCGAACCCGTGGCCGAGCGGGCGTCCGACTAGCGTGCGGCGGGTCGAAGTTGGGGGAGAGCCCCCCTACGCCGTTACCGTGGGGGCCGGGCTGCTGGAGCAGGTGCAGGTCCCCCAGCGCCACGTCGCCCTGATTCATCCCGCCGACCTGCCGCCCGCCTTTGTGGAGGCAGTGCAGGCGGCCCTCTCCCCCACCGTCACGGTGAACGTTCCGGCCCGCGACGAGTGCAAGACGCTGGCGGTCTACGCGGACGTGCTTTCGCGGCTGGCGGCGGCGAACCTCCCGCGTGACGGGGCCGTCGTCGGGCTGGGGGGCGGCGCGGCGACCGACCTCGCGGGCTTCGTGGCGGCCTCGTACCTGCGGGGCGTGGCCTTTTACACCCTCCCGACCACGCTGCTGGGCATGGTGGACGCGGCGGTGGGCGGCAAGACGGGCGTGAATCTCCCCGAGGGCAAGAATCTGGTGGGGGCCTTCTGGCCGCCCCGCGCCGTCTGGTGCGACGTGGAGACGCTGAGCACCCTGCCCCCCGCCGTCTTCCGCGAGGGGGCAGCGGAGGCGTACAAGCACGGCATGATCGCGGACCCTTCCCTGCTGCCCCGCGTGCTCTCGCCCGAGTTCCGGCCCGGTGGTCCTGAGTTGGAATCCACCCTCGCGGACGCCATCCGGGTCAAGGCAGACGTAGTGACGCGCGACCCGACCGAACGCGGCGAGCGGGCCTTTCTCAACTTTGGGCACACGCTGGCGCACGCGCTGGAGGCCCACACGCACCATGCCATTCCCCACGGCGAGGCGGTGGCCTACGGAATGCACTACGCCGCGCGGCTCTCGCGGGCGCTGGGTGGGGTCGACCTGACTGGGCACACGTTGGCTTTCCTGCGCTGGCAGCAGCCCACGCCCCTCCCCGACCTGACCTTCGACAGCCTGTGGCCCTACATGGCCCGCGACAAGAAGGCCGACGCGGACGGCGTGCGCTTCGTGCTGCTGCACGATCTCGCGCGTCCCTTCCTGGGTCGGGTGCCGGAGGAGGTGCTGCGCCGGGAGTTCGCGGGGTGGCAAACCGACCTCCTCCCTGTGCGCTGACCCGCTACGCTGGGGCATGATTCTCGTCCTCAACGGCCCGAATCTGAACCGCCTCGGCCTGCGCGAGCCGGGAGTGTACGGCACGCAGACGCTCGAAGACCTCGAACGGCTGTGCGAGGGCTGGGGCGCCGAGCTGGGCACCGCCGTCACCTGCCGCCAGAGCAACTACGAGGGCCAACTGCTGGAGTGGATTCAGGACGCCGAGGAGCACGGCTTTGCGGGCATCGTGTTGAATCCGGGGGCCTTGACACACTATTCCTACTCCTTGCGCGACGCCATCGCCGGGCAACGCCTCCCGGTCGTGGAGGTCCACATCTCCAACGTGGACGCCCGCGAGGAGTTCCGGCACAGGTCGGTCACGGCGGCCGTGTGCCGGGGCAAGATCAGCGGGCTGGGGTTTCTGGGGTACCGGCTGGCGATAGAGGCTTTGGTGGACGACGGCGCCGCAGAAGGAGGGAGCTGAAATGGCGAGTGGGCTCAGCAACAAGCTCACGGGTCAGATCGGTGAATTTCTGGTCTGCGCGGAACTGGGGAGACAACTTGACCTCGTGGCTACTCCCTTTGCGGGAAACGTACCCGCCTTCGACTTGCTCGTGGCGGATGAACAGTGCCGCTCTATTCCGATTCAGGTCAAGGCCGCGAGGGGACCTCAGTGGCTCTCTCCTGCAAACCTCTGGATCAATCTGGAAGTTGTCGGCAACAGGCAGGTGGACCACGGCGACCGGAACCTTGCCCATCCCAACCTGATCTACGTATTCGTGGCGATTGCGGACAAGGACGCCGTACGGGCCGGGGGAGGCGCGAAAGACCGCTTCTTTGTGCTCACTCAACAGGACGTGCAGAACATCATGGCTCCGGCGTACCGGGCGTACATGGAAGCCCGCGAAGTTCCCTGGAGCCGTCCGCGCAACCCCGCCTCGTTCGATGCCCGCCTGAACGCTTCTCAGATGGAACCCTACGAGGACAACTGGGACCTCATTCGCCGCCAGCTTGAGGCGCAGTCCGCGCCCCCATTGCCCTTGCCCCCCGCCCCCCACCTCTGATACCCTCACCTTTAGTGTTTCGTGCTTGGTAGGGCCGAAACGACCGGGAGGCACCCGGACACGCACGCACTTTCTCCCCCGTCAGGGCGGGGCGTGTCGCCGCCAAATCCCATACTTACGGAGTTTCACGGTGAAAACCTTTGTTCCCAAGAACGACGAGCAGAACTGGGTCGTGGTGGACGCCTCGGGCGTGCCCCTGGGCCGCCTCGCCACCCTGATCGCCAGCCGCATTCGCGGCAAGCACCGCCCCGACTTCACGCCCAACATGATTCAGGGCGACTTCGTGGTCGTGCTCAACGCCGCGCAGGTCGTGCTGACGGGCGGCAAGCTCGACGGCAAGGTGTACACCCGCTACAGCGGCTACCAGGGCGGCCTCAAGACCGAGACCGCCCGCGAGGCGCTCAAGAAGCACCCCGAGCGCGTCATCGAGCACGCGGTGTTCGGCATGCTCCCCAAGGGCCGCCAGGGCCGCGCGATGCACAGCCGCCTGAAGGTATACGCGGGCGAGACGCACCCCCACGCCGC